>NZ_JABZFS010000026.1:0-34379 GCF_014237355.1 Desulfosporosinus sp. | reverse complement strand
GGTATCTTCGGCTCAACAGGAACCCACTCATAGTAATCTTTAGTATATTTGAGGCGACTGTATTCAAACTCGGCCTGCAGATCCTTGATATAAGAAAAGGGCTCCTCCATAGGCGCGAGCAACAGATTCTCCCGAATGGCATCCAGCACAACCTGCTGTTCACCGGTGAGAGGATTGTCCTGCAGGAAGGCGTCAAACTGCGCCTGATCCCAACAGTATACCTGCTCCAGTGCAGCAGCATCCCCGCAAGCCAGCAGGAGTCGCAGGAAGTCCATAAAATCTCTTGCCACCAGATTCACATAGTTTCCCGGAGTATTCATCGGGCTGACTGCAAACACCATCTCGCCAAAGCCATGCGCGAAGCAATAGTGGATACCATCCACACCGGCCCAGCCGATCACTTTCGACCTTTTGGGCGTGAAGAAGTAGTTGCTTCCACTCTCGCCACGCTCCAAGCCAACGCAGGAGCCGTCAATATTCAGTTTTAGATATCTTTTATAAGTGGTTGCCATCAATATATCTTCTGTGTGCTTGTATTCACTATCTGTTCTAACCTTACTATCGGTTCAACGCATTTCCATAAATTCGAATATCTGCCCTTCTATACTGATTATTTCATCTATGGGAATCGCTGTGCCATCGGTCATAACGACAACCCGTTCATATTCGTCTATCTTTTTAGCCGTACTGATAGCAGTAACATAGGCGCCGCCATTCTTCTTCGCATCCGGCTGAAAGTAGGTAATTGCGATTTCGGGATACTCTTTAATCCGATCTGCTATGATTTGCAGCCTATCACTCAAAGCGTCTTTCATATATTCGTCCAATTTTACTCTCTCGTCAGTCAGTCTTGCGGTTTCTTTGATGGCGGCATCATAGCCGGTCAGTGCGGCGAAAGGGGAAAACTGGGCTGCCCGGTCAATAGCAGTCATATGAGGGCGTGTCTTAGAGACATGGTGAGGTAGATTAATGATGTCGTCATATGTCCTCGTCATGCCTTGTGCCCTCCAATCTGCTTGTTTCGGTCTACAGTGGTAGCGCCTTCCTCGAGATTCATACCCTTTAGAATGGCGTTCTTGCCGTATTTCTTTTTTATTTCAAGCATTGCTTGCTGCATCTTTTTTTCTCGTGCAAGCACAGCTTCTTCATCTTCTTTTTTTGCTTGCTCAGCCGCGTAATTCGTAAAGAGATCAAGTTGTTCAAAGTTGCCCGTCTTTTGAACAGTTGCCTCATCAACGACATGATTCGCTGTGATGTTGACTCTTCTGATCAGAAGATTTTTGTCAACGATGCGTTCAAACAGATCTGTGACTGCATCCATGATTAGCTTTGTAGAGGAGGTCTGTCTGCCAAGATTTACAGAACCATGCGCGGATTTCGGAAGGTTGCGTCCGTAGTGGTCAGTGGTGATTGCCCCGTGATATGATTTCTTTATCTCTGAATTTGTTAGATTATCGATATCATATCCGACCGTCAAAACAAGCTGGTCGCTCACAAGCCTTTTATCTACCAGATCAAGTACCAGCAGATCAGTCATTTCCCGTACGATCAGCTTCGCTTTGTCAAAAGTATAAGCATAGTGCAGTACCTGCCCCGATCCAATACTGTTTGTACTTGGCTTATACGCTTTAATATCGGCAATTGTGCATGGCTCCCACCCCCACGCATGGTCAATCAGCAGCTCAGCGTTGATGCCGAACAGCTTATACAGTAAATCCTCGTTGTAGTAATCGGTAGGTTTACCGAGAGAGCATCTTGCAATATCTCCCATTGTAAAGAGGCCTTTTTCCTCCAGCTTCTTGGCATATCCTTTTCCAACGCGCCAAAAGTCTGTTAGAGGCCGATGCGACCACAGGGAGCGACGGTAGCTCATTTCGTCCAGCTCGGCGATCCGCATACCGTTGTTATCAGCAGGTATGTGCTTTGCCTGAATATCCATAGCGATCTTGCTTAGATACAGGTTTGTGCCAATTCCCGCCGTTGCTGTAATGCCAGTTGTTCTGAGTACATCCAGAATCATTTTCGCGGCAAGCTCACGGGCTGAAAGATTGTAGGTGTTCAGATAATTGGTGGCGTCAAGGAATACCTCATCAATGGAGTAGACATGAATATCTTCGGGCGCAATATACTTCAAATAGATATTGTAAATCTGCGTGCTGTACTCTATATAATACGCCATCCTCGGTAGAGCAACAATGTAGTCCAGCGAGAGACCCGGTGAGGATTTCAATTCAGTATCGTTGCAGGAAACGCCGGAAAAGGCTCGTCCGGGTGCTTTGCACAGCCGTGCTGCATTTGCTTCCTTCACCTTCTTTACGACTTCAAACAGCCTCGCCCTACCGGGAATGCCGTATCCTTTGAGGGAGGGAGAGACGGCGAGACAGATGGTTCTTTTTGTGCGGCTTTCATCAGCGACAACAAGGTTGGTGGTCAGCGGATCAAGCCCCCGTTCCACACATTCGACCGAAGCGTAGAAGGATTTCAAATCAATTGCGATATAGGTTCTGTTCTTCATGCTTATTCTCCGGTTGCCTACTACTTAAATACAAATTATCTGCTCGATAAATTTTTATTTATCTGTGCGTTATAAAATTATAAGAAATTCACTTTAATCGTTCATATACCCATTATTAGCCTGAGCTTTTCAGTTACTTTTATTTATTTATTGAATTCATTAACTGGAAGAAGTATTCAGGTTTATGAGTCTTATTTAGGTTATACCATGAATGTAATGTATCTGGTGTAAATACATCTACTTTTTTCAGTACTTCCATCGCAAATTCCAGAGGAGCTACTCCTGATGCAGTAACTAAATTCGCATCAGATACCGCAGGTCCCAACTCATGAAACTTTTCTCCTTTATAATTAGGACATACCATATTAATATACTCTAAGTTATTACTTGTATGCTTTCTAGAATCTAGGTATCCCATATTCGCGAGGCCCTCAGTTGCACCACAAATTGCAGCAACAATAGTGCCAAGCTTTAAAGCTTGGCCAATTCTTTCCAAGATTGGTTGATGAATATCTTCTCTCCAAGTAGTCCCTCCTGGTAAAATTAAAAGATCTTTACTCTCAAGAGTACATTCATCAAGGGAAATATCTGGTTTTATGCTCAGTCCTCCCATGGTAGTAATAATTCCTTTATTAGCTCCCACTGTAATTACTTTTAAAGGTGCTAAATCCTTTTTGAAATATCTTCCTGAGTTTAGTTCAGCAATTAAATGTCCATATTCCCAGTCTGACATTGTATTAAATACATAAAGATAAACTTGTTTTGTTTGCATCCAATAACACTCCAATCACAATTGATATAGCCTATTATAAAATAACTTCCCTGACAGCTAACGTCAGGGAAGTTATCATACTTGATAAAATTTTATTAATTCCGACAGAACTTCAACAAGTCTTTTCTTAAGACTTATTGGCTCAATAACTTGAATAGATTTACCGTACGGTAAAAGTAAATAAGGTACATATGTATGTATCATATCTTTTTCAAGAAGAAATACTGCTTGATTTGAAGTCCGTTCTTGTAAATAATGTCCTAAAAACCAATGTTGGCAAATATCATCCAACGCCCTTGTATTACCATTAATAACTAAAGAAATAATCCCTTCCTTATCTTGTATAGTTGGAAGGAGGTTTTTCATAAAAAAGTCACGTGCTGAAAAGTTGACTGGCTGGCTAAACTTATTTGCGGTTAGCATTAGACTTTCAATTCGATCTACTCTAAAACTTCGAATATCATTCCTAAGATGACAAAGCCCAATCACATACCAGTTATTATTCCAATAAATAATTCTGTACGGATCAACCAATCTATACTTTGATTTCTCTTCGCCACTTTTATGGTATTGAATTTTTACAGTGTATCCGTCAGCTACGGCCTTCTCCAACTCCCTCAAGAAAGGTTCCATGGAAAAGGAACTTAATCGACTTATTACTTCAAGACTGGTTAAATGTTGGTTTATCTTTGTTTCCTGCTCTTGATTTGAATATTTGCTTAGCTTTGAAATAGCTCTATTTAGTGCTTCACCACCATAATATCCGGCTTCTTCTGCAAAAACAGCAGCATGATAAAGTGAGGTTTGCTCTTCAAAATCAAAAAAAAGAGGCGCTTCAATAAAACTGTTCAATAAAGTGTATCCACCGTTATGTCCTGGTTCTGAAATTATAGGTACGCCACTTGTTGAAAGTGTATCAATATAACGATACACAGTCCTTATATTCATCTCTAACTTTTCTGAAATTTGTTTTGCAGTAATTCTTTCACCTGAACTAAGCATCCATAGAATCGCTAGTATATTGTCAATTTTAGGCATATAATTCCACCTCTATATGGACTTTATTTTCTATTATATTTTTCCGATTTTTAGTATAACCCATCAACTGTTCCTTTCTGATAGCTTTCTATATAATGAGGCCCTAGACACATTTGTAATTTCACAAATTTGATTACAGTCATACTTCCTTCTTTAATATTTACCGCATAATTCATTCCAGCATGATTTTTATGATATTTCTTTAATCGGCCTTTAAATTTTCCTTCTTTATTGGCCAGATCAATCCCTTAGGGAACGAACCATACAGCATTTAATTGCAAAGAGCCAGTGCCTTAAACATAATTATCAATGCCATCAGTATCTGGAACACCTTACATCTAACAAAAGCAGTTGAATATCAAAAACGGTCAGGTAGTTTTAATGAAGAATTATTGCACCATATGTCACCTCTAGGTTGGGAACATATTAATTACTGGCATAGGAATTCTTTTTTTCACCCAATCAATGTGTTCTTTATTACTAGATAGTATCAGTAAAATTATTCCTGCGATTAACGTAAATAGCCATAAAGATAAGTTAAACCAATCAAGCATTACCTTACCCCTAACTTATTGCTACGTTTTCCTCCAAATACATTATATTCCTGATGAGAATCCGTTTTTTTTCGATTACTTTTTGATAATCTTCGATATTAGTTTAGCTAAAAGAATTATTGAAGATAGCATAATTAAAATAACGAAAATCATTTCCCATTCCCAAATACTAGTGTTAGTTGCAACAAAAATTGTTATCTCCGGTGCTACAATAGAAATCAAAAAGAAAAACGGAGCTAAAAAATAGCTCGCTGCTATTAATAATATGTTTGGAGATACAAAAAGAGATACAAAAAGAGAAACCAAAATAACTGATAACCAAATTATATGAATATATTTGTAAATTATTTTTATAACTAATCCCCTCCTGCAGTTGAAAATCCCCTTATTACCTTACTTGTCGAGTAAGTCAGGAGCTCTCCGCTCCTTTCTTCCCTAACAACCGTACTTGTTCCTTTCAAAACATATGCTCAAGCCATCCTTTATCTCAACAGATTAGTATTTGAATTTCTTGATTATCTCTTTCGTCAGCCTATATCCTTCTGGGCTATTGGGCTCAACTTGCTTGCTCTTGAAACATTTCCATATTTACCCTTTCTCACGATTAACACCCCACAACATTTGGGGCAACTATTAACATCAACTTGGTCGCTACTTCAGCTTTCTTTTTATGTATTCCTTTGACATGCTGAGTTCTGACTTTTTTATCACCTGGATCACCCAGGAGCGGAAAATCAGGCATCCTATTTCTTTCTAATAGCTCGTAAAACACTTTCTATAGTCTGAATTCTTCATTATTCTGTAAAACCCTGCCAACAAGGGTTTCTATTTACACTATTCTTTGAATTACACACTATTAGCACAGACCTTATGTTCTATAGTCTATCTTGAACACCTTACTCTGCATTAAGCATTACACTCAACACAGACAATTTATGTGAATAGGAGCGAAGCCTAAGATTCCCTTAGTTTCGCTCCCTTTATTAATTATCCCCTCAAACTGAAACTCTCTCCGGTTCTATCTTCAGAACATCAACTGATAATACACAATCTTTCTGCTTAACCCTACAACACTTAAGCCAAAAATTTAAGCTTTCTTCTGTAAGTCCAGCCTCCAAACAGCTCCTTTGTTTTTCCACTCGGAACGCTGTGTATTCGCCTTCGGTAAAAGCCATTTATTATAGTTAAATCTTTAGTAACTATATTCAACACACAGTCAATTTCTCCTAGCGATTACTTCTCCCTGCCCCACACGGAAAAGGAGAGCACAATGAACTCTTCTCTTCCGTAGGGAGGATTACGACCAGGTGGCCGCTGGATTTAACTCCTCTCGGAATGGGTCGTATTAATTGATAAATTTGTCCTGATAACGGGGGGCCATACTTTCAGCGTCTTCGCCATGTTTTCAACAATCTTACTCGCCGTCTCCCTGTATTTTTCCTTCGCCTCCGAATCCGTTCTGTCTAATGCGGTGAGCATTTTCAGCAGCTCATCGTAAGCTTTGATCATGTTATCGCGGTGAATAGTGAATTGTGCGTCGGCCGTCATGAGGGAGGATTTGGTTTCCGCGGTTTTGAGCTTTTTTTCCAGTTCGGCAATTTTCTTGGCGGACGGGACCTCTTCTTTGGCCGCCTCCAGTTCCCTTTGCTTTAACATGACTTTTTCCTGCTCGGCGGAGTATTTTGACTTATATTCGTTCACCTGTTGCTCCAAGCTTTGGGTCTGAGTGGTTAATTGGGCGAATTCGCTGCTTTTCAAGATCAAGTCATTTTGGAGGTCCTTTTTCTCCTGAATAGCCTGGTCTCTGTCCTTCACAGCCTGTTGCAATTCCACCCTGGTCATGCTCTCTACATCGTGCTCGGCGATAAACTCCTCCCGCTCCTCTTCCGGGATCCCCAGGAGGATGAGTGCCTGGGTGTAGGTCAGATTCGTCACCGGTGACGAATCTGACAAGCTGTCATTGTCGGGGGAAGCAAGCAGTTTCGTCCCGTACTCTTCACAGACCTGCATTAACCTATCGGCCGTTCGCTGAGAGTAACTGACCGATTCTTTCAACCACTTACCCCATTCTCCATAGGGAAGCAGATCCTTAGCCTCCTTCAAGCGACGGCCAATCTCAATGGCGCCGGCAAGGAGGATCTTCCCGGTCTGGTGTCTGATCGTGTTTATTTCAGCCGCGATCACAAGCGGCGTGCGATCTGAGATCAAATCCTTCATATATTACCTGTCCTTTCTGTTACTTTATTCACAGAATATGGGGCCAGGCTTATGCGTGTGACAAACCTAATTTAAATGGCTTGTCCCAGAATCGAAAGCTGGGAACCTTACTTTTTTATAGGTCGGCCTCAGACTGTAACCTCCGGACAAGCAGGACCATAAAATAAACGGACGGGCTGAGTTCAAAGCGGCCTGTCAATAGGTCGGAAAGGATGTGGGGACGATAGCGGTAAGTACGACGTCTTTAAATTCAACGCTGATTGTAAAATACCAGACCGGGACCACGCCCACCGGCGGCCCGGAACTCAAGCAAAAGAGCCTGAATTACCTGAAGGCTGATACCACCGAACAGGATGTTTATGATGTGGCGGCAGCTTTATTCAGTCTGGGACAGCATCCGGTAATAAACGTGCTCCTGAGGAAAAATTTTGAGCTGCTCGATGAGTAGCCCTCCGGAAAATTTGCTGAAAAAGAGGTGGTACTATGGCCGTAACGACGAATAAAGTGGTAAGGTTAACGTTTACAACTGCCGGCGGCAAAACGTTTTCCATCACCATCCCGGATCCGAGGGAAGACCTGGATCAAGCTCAGGCAGAGGCCGTTATGGACACGATCATTCAGAAGAATGTATTCCTTACGTCCAGCGGCGAGCTGATCGGAAAACGGGATATTAAGGTTGTTGGAACCACGATTAACGACTTCTACGACCCTCCGCAAGTTTAGGTGGAGCCAAAAAAGAACGGCGGCCGCGTGGCCGCCACTTCTCGCCTAACTTATGGCAATGATCATCCTACGAAGAAACATTGTTCATTGGGCTTTGCTGCTAGTTTTTTTCAAATCAGTCGCACTTCATAGGTATTGGAGTCAATCAGAATCACAATCTTTCCCAGGGTGCGAGCAATAGAAAGGAGTTTCCCCGAGTCGCCGGATTTGCCGTTCCATACCACAAGCACATAATTACTCTGTTTAACCATATATTCCTTTTTCTTTCTGATGCAATCTTTACTGTAATGACGCTGCATTAGAGTTTCCTTATCGCATCGTTCTACAATAGAAAAGTACCTGTCACGCTGCGCTATCGTCCAATTTGTCGCCTGATTCTCACAGGGAATAACGCACTCTAGGGTAACTTCGGGATAGTCTCTTTTGAGGTCAAGGACGATTTCTGCGACAAACTGGCCTACACATAAATCAACACCGCTGATGAAATGAGTAACTCCCATAGCTTCAATCAAATAGACCGCCTGTTCCATCAGTACCTGCTTCAATCGCAGGCTCCCTGCGTTTTCGTCAAACCTCATATGAAAGCTTTTAGTGCTAGGTTCCGAAAAGCAGCAGGCAGTCCTTATATTGGCATATCTAATAATCATCGGTAATTTAGGCAACCACCTTTCTCGTAATAATATGGAATTAAGGCATATATTTTACTGAATTATATGGAATTCTTTCCCCTATGTCAACAGAAACATATGCTGTAATTCCGTATAAAGAGCCGATGTATTGTCTATAATCATATACAAGGTGGTGAATAGTAATGTATGAGGATTTATTTTACCAAAGACTAACCACGCTCCGCACGCAAAAAGGAGTTTCCGCAAGGGATATGAGCCTGTCTTTGGGTCAAAGTGAAAGCTATATCAATAAAATTGAGAACAAAAAGTCGCTGCCATCCATGACAGGATTTTTTTATATCTGCGAATACCTAAATGTCCCTCCTAAGGATTTCTTTAATGACGAAGTAAGCTTTCCCACAAAATTAAATGACTTAATTAATGCGTCGAAGAAGCTGAGCGATGGCCAATTGGAACATCTTCTGGCTATCATTAAGGACTTAAAGACAACCTAAGAAAAGCAGGCAAAAAAGAACTGACGTGTTGCAAGCACGCCAGCCCAGCCGATTGTCTAACCGAAGGTTTAGCCCGAATTAGAAGTTATAAGAAATAACCGCTCCTTGGCCAGGGGCGGTTATTTCTTCTTGATGATCAAAACAACTCCTCTAATTCCCTTAGTAGGTCATGTTGTTCTTTAGGCATCTAATAAGAAAACAATTCTTTGGAAAACTTCACTTAACACCATCAAACCTTTACCGTCTTCTTCATCACAAACCCCGGTAGCGGCTCCTTCATCTTCCAGACAATACTAATCGGTGCCGAACCATAGTGACTTTGAAAATCAGCAAAGCCCAGACAGGTAAAGGGCGAAGCAAAAACTCCCTCTTTCTTATACTCCCTTACAAAAAACAATACTTTTCCACCATTAACAGGTTGGTTAATATACCTCTGCCCTGTCAGGGATTCCACCGTCGTCCGACTTTGCGACTGCCAATGAAATAGCTCTTCATTGATGGAATAATCCTGATACATGGTTGACGGAGAATAGTCCTTTTCTGACTTATTCAAAGTCACAAAAAACACATCCAGTTTCTTCTCAGCTAAGTAGAGAACTCCTTCCCGGAAAGAGCTCCTCTTTTGTTCCGTATGTTTTCCCAGAGCAACCAAAATCTGATCAAAGGTATAAGCACAATATAAGTCTAGTGGAAATTCATCCTCAAGCCCAACCAACGGCTTATCGACAAAATTGATCTTACCGAATTGAAAATCCAGTAAATCCATTAGTTCCTGGTAAAGTCGCGGATCACTAATAACCCAATATATCGCCTCTTCTATAGAAGCAAACCTATTTCCCAGATCACTCAGCCCCTTGCCCCACAAGGTATAGTGAAGCATGGTCAGCATTGTCCGTTCCACCTCGGTCAACGAAGGCAATAAAGAACCTTCACCTACAAGAATTTGCGGCAGGATCTTCTGCATAAAATTATTCCAGCGCCTGGAATTCAACAAAGACAATCTCCCCAACGCTGAAGCCATTAATCGTTCCCTCTCGGCATTGACCTGATAGCCCTTGAGGAAACCGGCTTGAGCCGCCAGTCCCACAACTGTTGCTTTTTTGCTGTAAACGTCTTGGGGTGTCACATGATAACCCTCGAAAAACTCCCTGACCATTAGCTCCTGTTTGGTTTCGATAAGATCATAGAGCTTGCTGAGTATGTTACGCTTAGTATTAATGGCATTTCGAATGTTCTCCAGAATGTAGTCCTGGGCCTGTTTTTCCAATTGGATGGAGCAGCCTCTAGGCACATTGGCAAAACCCGTCTTAATTTCCTGCTCAATGGTTTTTCGACTCCTTGATAACAAGGCTTTAAAACGGTCTTCAAAGGAATACCTCTGATGCGCTTGTCCCACGAAGTCCAAAACTGTCAGGGCCTCTTTTCCCTCACAAAGTCTTAAACCCCTACCTAACTGCTGCAAAAAGACAGTCAAGCTTTCCGTCGGCCGCAGAAAAAGAACCGTATTCACTTCTGGAATATCAATTCCTTCATTATATATATCCACCACAAAAACAAAGGTGATTTCCTTCGTTACCAGGCGCCGCTTCACGTTATCTCTCACAGCGCTCTCCGATTCCGCGACTAGAAATTCTGAAGGAATCCCGGCTTTGTTAAAAACCTGAGCCATAAATTCAGAATGCTTTTTACTCAAACAAAAGCCAATTCCGATAATTTCGGAACGATCCAGACAATAACGTTCCAGGGCGTTGATAATATACCCAACTCGTTTTTCGGCAACGGCTTTTTCAAACACATAGAGGTTCTCTATTTCCCGCTCATCGTAATTTCCCGCAACCCATTGAACCTGACTGAGGTCAACATTATCTGTCACACCAAAATAATGAAAGGGACTGAGCAATTTCCGTTCAATAGCTTCCCATAACCGGATTTCGGCAGCAACTCTGCCCTCAAAATATGAATAGATGCTTCGTCCATCCGCTCTCTCAGGCGTTGCCGTCAGTCCGAGTAACACCTTCGGCTTATAATACTCTAAAAGTTCTTGGTAGGATGGGGCTGCGGCGTGATGGAATTCGTCAATCACAATATAATCATAGAAGTCAGACGAAGTGACCTCTGTTAAATCCTTCGAGTTAAAGGATTGGATGGAAACAAATAAATGATCAAAGTTATCCGGCTTTAGGCCACCAACCATCATGGAGCCAAAGTTGAGGTCCTTGAGTATCCCTCGAAAACAAGCCAAACTCTGACTTAATATTTCCTTTCGGTGGGCGACAAAGAGCAGTTTGTTAGGTCTATTGGGGTATGCCCTGCAAAAATCCCGGTAATCAAAGGCAGCGATAACTGTCTTACCCGTCCCCGTGGCCGCAACCACCAGGTTTTTAAATGAGTGATGCACTTCCCGCTCAGCCTTCAATCTGTCCAGAATTTCTTGCTGATAATAGTACGGTTTCAGATCAAAGTGAAATGCTAAGTCATTGACTTCATCCTGACTATTTCTTCGCTCAGACCTTAACGCTTTTCTCAAGCGCTCGGAATCAAGGGCTGCAATAAAAGGCGTAAACTCAAGATTATTCCAATACCCTTCAAAGGTGGCCCGGATTTTCTCCAGTATATCCCCTGAGTCATATTGGGATAACTTAATATTCCATTCCAATCCGCTCGTCATGGCTGATTCAGAGATGTTCGATGATCCAATATATACGGTGCTGAAACCTGTATCTCTCCAAAAGACATAGGTCTTGGCGTGAAGGCGAGTCCGTTCAGTATCATAGGAAATATGTATTTCAGTATTGGTCAGTTTACTGAGTTGTTCGACGGCTTTAAAATCCGTGGCTCCCAAATAGGAGGTGGTGATAACCCTCAATTTGCCGCCGCCCATTGTAAACTGAGTCAGCTCATTGATGATTAACCGTAAGCCGCTCCACTTGATAAACGAAACGAGAAAATCGATTCTGTCACTGCTTAAGATTTCCTTTTTCAGTTCGGAGGTCATGCTCGGCTCATGGACCGCCCCAGTAAAGAGGGAGTTCTCTGAGATCGAGGTCTCTGGTCTCACAGACTTTTCAGAACCTTGCAAAGCTTTTTGTTTGCTTGCTTTCTTGTCTACAAGGGACAATAACATCTGGGCATCCTGACTTATTAGAAAGCTCTCAACTCGTTTTAAGGTGTCATGATCCTTTTTAAAAGTAAAGCTCCCTTTTTGAATACACTCTGCTATGTACTGCAAGATACCGTTACATAAATTGACACGATCTCTGACGACAGAGTCCCCATCTTCGATATAGTCAAAAATTTCTCGTAGAATTTTTGTTAGGTATTCCGCCAAAATCTTAGAAGACTCAGCCGAATCAAGCGGCTGAGTATCTTTAATGACAAGTTTATGATCTACTTTATTTAGGTTTTCGTTGATGATTCCGTTAATGATTTGCTCATATAAGCCATAGATGATTTCTGACATGATGCACCTCTAATTCGGAGACTGGAATTAGTTAAGTTTTTAGTACTAAGAATATGGCTAATGGGCAGTTCATCTGCTCATTAATTTCCAATCAAATTTTTCCCACGTCTCTTTATTTAAGCAAATACTTTTAATGTTATTGTCCATTTTTTGGTAAGTTGAGTAGATTATTTCAGACAAAGAATCAATTAATTTTTTCCATTCAATTGTAGATAATATGTTGTCTTGATTATATCTAAGGTGTGCAATGTTACACCTAATCTTATATATATATGCAGCAACTACCCTGTGTTTATCGGCATTTTCATCGCAAGTTGAACTGATTTCGTCATAGAGAGGTTGAACCGCAACTTCAGGAGTGTTTGCTTTTAGAACTTGATATAAGTTTTCTTCCTCAGCTGTTTTAAGTTTATACGAGGTCACAATATCAATAGCCGTTTCTTGTGAAATACCATGAGAAAGCGAGATTGATATGCTATTATTGATGATATAGAGATACTCAAGACATTGGTATAACTGGAGAAATGAATATTCAATTAACCGACTTTCCATGCAGTTAATAATCGAGGCTGCAATGCTACGACTACTTAACAATAATAGTGTTGAATTAAGTCTAGTTACAGCATTAGATGGGATTTGATTGCTCTCGTTCGTAATGATATATCCATAAAAGCGATTAAAATCCTCTTCAAACTGTAATTGAAATCTATCTTCGTCTACTCTAATTAAACAGTATGGTTCAAATAATTGAGATATTTGAGAAAATTGAAAGCTGATATTTTCTCCACCGTTTTCGTCTTCCAACCCCAAACAATTATTAATGATATCAAGAGATGTGATTCCAGAGTTCAAATCTAAACAATCTTCACTAATGGCTATCATGACAGCGCCTTGAATAATGGCAGAATCTAGTTCAAAATCGAGACCTATACTTTGAATTGCAAACATATACTTGTCTTGTACCAGTATGTATTTTTGAGTCCTATAATCAAATGCAATAATTGTCAGTTGATTATATATAATAATTTTAATCCTGCTATTCTTAACAAAATCTATTACAGGAGCTTCATCGCCATCTGCTGTTATATGGCGTGTGGTTTGTGCTATTCTATACATATCATCTTCATCAACAAATTTTTTAAGAACATCAAAGATTCTATTCATCGTATCATTAACATTTCTGCTTATATTATGATCTCCAAAACGCCTCTAATGATGCTATCTCTTCCATTTCATCGTATTTTAAAAGTTCCGAGAATATCGTCTTAAACGTACTACGCATTTCCTCTCCGATTCTGGCCTTAGGGAGTTGTGCGATAACATCATTTAAACTATCCAACGCTAAAAAATCCGAACTTGACTTGTCTTCTGACTTTTCAGCTAACCAAGATCAACATGTGATGTCTAGCACATTAGAATAGTACCTATGGATGTTACATGTCTAATACTATATACGGTCGAGCTCTCTGAGTTTAGCGTCATATATTGGTTAATTCACCTGTTCCTTAGATGATATTTTTCGTAGTATGTTTGCATACATGCTACTCAATCTATTTCTGTTATAGGATTCAAACCGTTCAAAATCCCCATCCGATCGTTCCTGCCGTTTAAATTTGTCGTGCCATGATTTATCTCGGGTTACTAATACCTCTTCCTTGATTTCGGGAAATTGATAAGCAGTGATGTCAATGATTAAATTGTCATATTCTAGCCAAGCATGTGATTGATTTCCTCTAAATCCACTCACATACTCAGTACTTATCCCATTGTCACGTAGAAACCTAGAAAGCAAATTGCTTGTGTCGCCACAGCATCCATGGGGAAATCTCAAAAACCAATCAGACTTGGCAAAATCGTCCTTCTCCATATTTAGAATTGTTTGCCTTAATAGTGCTGCCAAATGTTTAATCATAAGTTCCGACTCCACAAAAATACATCCCCTTAATTCAGTAGATTAAAATCAGGCAGTGAACTCCATTGCTAGCCAGATGTTATATAACATTTGATCAACGAACCACGTTCGCCGCGGTCAGCACAAGTACCGGAGAAGTTAAATTACCTGTTTTGCATTGCTTAAATAATTCCATTTTGTTATCGCCCTCCCAATATGAGTGTTAATAAAAAAACAGTGTACTCTTCCCCTTAGTGATCTTATCGAAAATAATAGCACGCAGCTACTCAATATTCTCAGACACAACAATCGGGGAGAATCCAGCGAATTTAGTCATTGGTTTTTAATCCTGTTTAGTATAAGTCTCCCACATGAAATACACAGTAGTAGTTGCAGCACCTACTGCAAGACGAGCATGACGTGGCGAAAGTCCTTTATAGCTCTCAGGTTTTCCGTGTCCAGTTCCGTATGGATTGCGAAGCTCTGCCATTCCGTGTGCAATGTGTGCCAGATTACCCAAAATCGATTTTAGGGTATCACTGGCTTTTGCAGTGTTAGTAATATCGTCAGGCGACAGCTTCAACACCTTACAAGCTTCTTTCATTAGACGTGGCACTTCCCAATCTTTATTGATTGTTACACCCTTGCGTTCTAATACAGTCTTGCAACATATCTCTATCAGTTCTTTGGCTTTGCCAATTGCATCTGTTGGGTTTTTCTCAATCGAATCGTTCATTTGAATAATTTGAGCTTTAATATAATCAGAGTTAAATGACTCGGTCAATGTTTTTACCTATTTTTCAATAACAATGTTTTTGGTTAATAAGTCTTTCCATATAAAAATTGGACGTTCAGACAATTTTGTCTTTACTACAAGCTCATATCCATCAGCGGCTAAAAGTCTTGAAATCTCTTGAAAATACACATATTCAACAGTTTCTTTATCGTCAACTTGTTGCTTCAATACAGCTGGATGAAACATTTCGCAGATAAATTTCAAGAAAACTTCGTCAGTGCCTTTTTCGAGGCCGAATCTATCGTCAAAAAAGATCCAATCGTAGTCATAGTCATAATTGTTGATTGTATGTTGCCAAATATCGCCCTCGGCATCTTTAAAGCGGCCATCATATGATGGCATTTCGCTCAAATTATATAAACGTTTTAAGAATTTTACATCATCCAATCGACCATACCAAAACATCTTTTTCGGCTCATCTTCATATGGAAGTGTTATTCCACAGTTTATCAAATCAATGATGTCACGCTTTGTTATCTCTGTAATCCTTTGACTATTTATTTAGCTCTCCTCCCCTATGATAAGCTGCTTTTATTTCAGTTCTGTGAGCAAAAGTGCCATCAGTACTGTACCTTCCTGAAATCAGGACTCAACTCCGCTGGCATTTAGACTGCCAGATACGGGTATATTTACGAAACGTTTTCTGACGTGACCTTTTTCCAGTCCTTGATAAACAAGGTATTTGAATAAGACAATCTGAGAATACAATTATCCTCAAGCGCCTTCATAGCATTGGACTCGAATTTACTAATCTCGTCTACCGCAATGAACATTTGTTTTGACTGGCTCTGATAGACTTCGACAATGTGTTCAAAAATATTGTTCTCAATATTCTTGAACAGCATTGTATCATGAATCAAAAACGGCAATTCGGTTGTCTGCAATACCGCCAAATCAAGTGTTATCAAGCTGGTATATGCTTTACCGGTACCGGTGTCATTCTGGACGGTGAATATGTATTTCTTCTCATCCAGCTGCAATACCGGAGCCATTCTACCATCGGTATTTATGGATTTGTTCAACTCTACCATAGCAGTATTTATCATAGCATTGATCTGAGCAAGGATTTTCTCTTTAATCTCACTGAGATCCTTCTTCGCTTTGCTCAAGCTTTCATCCAAGTCTTTTTTCTTTTCGTAAATCTCAACCGCCTGAGCAACCTTGCTTTTCTCTGCTGCCAGTTCCAACAGTCTGTCAACCGTATATTTGGGAGTATCCGTAAGGTTCAGCTTCGATGTTATTTCTGCGTCTAACTTCTGTATCTCTTCCTCCAAATAAGCGATCTGCGCTAGAAGCTCGCGCTCGGCTTTTTTCAGGGAATCTTTCAGGTAGTTGCTGATGCTGCTGTGGAAATTATTAACTTCGGACAAACGGCTAACGTCCATAGTGGGAAAGAACTCTGACAGCTTCTCCATCTTCTTTTGTACAACCGGATTACGAGAACTTAGGTTTTGGCGTGTCCGTTTCAACCTGTCTTCACATGCGTTTTTCTGTTGTGTCAAACCGCTTTTTATATTCCGCAATTCCAAGACTTCTTTGGAGATAATGGCTTCTCGTGTGGAACGTATCCCTTCGAGGTCGGCCGAAATAGCATCAATCTCAGCTTGAATTTCTACAATTTGCTTAAGCGATTTATCATATTCCTTTTTAGTGATTGAGGGCAAATACGATTTTTTAGAGGCGGCGTTCAGTGCTGACTTTTCATCCTCTAGCTCTTTGATCTGAGCCTCCAGCGAACTGATTGTTGAATACCTGTTGCACAGCTTAATAAAGCGAATAACTGCATTTGTTGCCGCTTCGCCTGCGATTTGTAATGGCTTGTCAATATCATAGTTCTTCTTTCCCCAAACACGGGAGTAAAGACTTACTATATCTCGGAATGATATTTCAGGCAAATCCACTCCATAGAGCTTTTTCAGCATACTTGTGTATTCAGATAACTTTATTTCGCTTGTTACCTTATAATCCGAATCGTAGCATGAAACAAACTTATCCCTCTCAGTGCTTCTTGAAAAATAATAAGGCTTATCCTGAAACTCAAATTCAAAATTGAAAACATGTTGCCCTAACGCTTCAATTGCGTCGCTATTCTTCGTAATATAGGAAGAACCGCCGAATGCAAAATCAATAATCATCAACATGGTTGATTTTCCTATCGAATTTGCCGCCTTACTATCTCCTGCTATGACGTTCAGACCTGCATGAAAATTCACAATGGGGGTTCTAAAACTATCACATTTAATTGTTTTTAACATATTTTAACACCCCGTATTCTTCTATATATTCAAGTTTATTCAGCGCATACAGCGCATCTAAACAGAGTAAAAATGTATTTATATCGTTAATTTTTGATTCCATCTTTCCCCATAAATCTTTAACGCCGATGTCACACTCCGAAACTGCTTCTAAAATGTCAGAGAAATACCAAATCAAGCTCTCAGAGAAAGTAACCACTTTATTCGGCAACATACTCAAACACCTCACAGTTTTGGATGAAAAAGGCGACTATAACTTTGCATGCATCAAGTGAGCCTTGCTTTGTTTTAATATATAGCCACTTTGCCATTTCGTTATAAATCTCTTCCTGAGTTGTGACCTTCAGTTTGAGATTCAGATAAAACGCATGAACATTTGCTGCAATGACATTGAATTTTCCCGGTGTGTCTCGTTCAATACTCGAAAATAAACGTCTGATTAACGGGTAATAATCTGTAACATCCGCTACAATATGTCGTTTGGTAATGGGATTAAAGTCGTTTTTCAATTTCTGATCGATTTGTAATGCGGTCAGCTCAAGTTTTTCCTCTGCACTGCCTAAATCAACTTGCAATAGCGTCAAAATAATGGTCTGGATTTCTTCGGCTATAGTGTATTGAGAAAAGAGGTTTTTTGCGTTCTCTTCATCAATTAGCTGCTTTTTCAAAGCATAAAGCTTACGATACTCTTCATCGGTGCGTGGGTTATCGAACCGATTATGGCACTTTAAACATAACGGAATGAAATTGTCTATCGAATTTACATCATCGCTAAGCCGAGGCTCATCAGCCAAAAGCTGCTCTTCTTCTTTGGTTGGGTTAAGCGGATAAATATGAGCCAGCTCATAATTTTTCTGATACTGTGATATTCCTGATTTTGTGTAAACAAGCGGATCAGCACAAATAGGGCAGATACCACCTACTTGTGCGAACAGCAGTTGCTGAGCATTTGCATTTGGAGTTTTTCTTTTATTACTCATATGCTTAAGACCTCCGATCGATTCAGCCATTCTTCCAATTTATACATTAGTTATGTTTGAAGGACATGCTCATATTCAGCTTTTGCCTAGTTGGCAATTGTAAACCTACACTTCGGATAATTTTTACACCCTTTAAAATCTCCATATTTACCCTTTCTCGTGATTAACTCCCCGCCACACTTGGGACAACTATTAGCGCTTACTTGGTTCGCCACTTTAGCTTTCTTTTTATGTATTCCTTCGACATGCTGAGTTCTGGCTTCCTTATCACTTACATTTAGAGCTAGTAATTTCGAATATATCTCTTCTTTTTGCTGATCTGTAATGGTTTCCGCCGTAAACCCTTTAATCGTTTTCAGCAATTCAACAGAATATATAACCTTGGTGTTTGTCTTTACTTTTAAATCAGCATCAATGGAAAAAACAATAATAGGTACATAATTCAGCTCCTGATATTCTTGCAAATTCTGCTTCAGAGCCTGAATATGGCCATAGTTTTGCCTTATCGGATTAAAGAATTTTTCTTTTCGCTTGTAGATTACTTGTGTCCAAGACTCCCCATACTCGTCTCCATAAATCCATCCCTTATAATTCTTCGTCTCTATTACAAAAATCCCGTAATTTGACACGACTACATGATCTATCTGGGATGTCTTCCCATCAACTCTCAACATTAAATCATTTATGACCTTATATTTGGTTGGATCTAACCTTGTTAAGAACGCCGATATTGTTTTCTCACCAATGATTCCTTTGATTTTGGGCTTATATAATCCATAAACAAAAACAACTAAAACTAATAGCCACAAATACCATAACTCCAAGAAAGCATTTGTCATTCTGATCGTCTCCCCCTTCTTTCCTCACAGTGATATTCAAAACACTTAATCTTCTTCGAGCCCCTAAACTTCTTCTAAGGTACGGCGAAAAAATCAGTTGTCTAAGCATCTAAACCCGCTTCCTATAATACTCTTCTAACCTCTCATCACACCACCCAACAATCCAGTCCTTCTCCTCCGGCGTCATCCTCTTCCAAACATGCCGATTAAACTCCACATACTCAATATCCCGGCACCGGCTCATAAACCGCATATCCTCAAACCGCTTAAAGGGATTGCTAAAGATATTTCTCTCAACATCCTTTCTCGTATATCCGTCTTTGCAATACAAACTGGATTTCTTCTCAACCACCAGCCCGCTCTCTTTTCTGGCCCTATAGAAATCCATGAAGTAATTAACCATGTCCTCGACCCGAACTCTTCCGCTTTCGTCAACATGCTCAAGCATGGCCTTGAGCAGTACCGGCTTATAGGAAAAGCTCATATCCATGGTCCTGACCATGTCCATAAACTTATCTTTCATATTGGCAGGATTGATCAGCTCCCAGCCGTACTGTTTAGCATAGCTCTCTACGGTTGCTACTTTAAAATACTTAAAGCTCCTTTTATCTCCGAAGGGTACCTCTAAATCTGGTGTTATCTTATCTTCACGCAAATACCGTTCGATGGTTTCTGTTTGCACATCCACCATCCTCACGAACTCCAGTTGAGATATCATCCCTTTCACTTCATCCTGCCAGTTAAATAGATCAATCAGCTCGTAATCCGCGACATTCACCGGGAAATCCAGAAAAGCAGATGGTTTTTCTCCTCTGGCGATTAAATCTCTGTCCAGCTCAAACTGTCTCTGGGAAGCAACAACGTACTCTCCCGCCCTATATTCCTTCAGGTTAAACATCCTGTGCAGGGAGTAGGGTATGTTAAATAAGCCAGCATTATCAATAAAATCAAAGACCATCAGATAGTCCTTACCCGCGCACTTGCGCATTCCTCGGCCCAGTTGCTGAACATAAAGTGTTTTGGAAAGCGTCGGCCTGGCCATGAACAAAACTTCTGTTTTCGGACTGTCCCAGCCCTCGTTTAAAAGGTCACAAGCACATAAGACTTGGATATCTCCATGTTCATAAAGATCTAAAATCCGCGACCTTTCTCCTGACTTCATAGAACCGGAGACAGCCTCACAATTAATTCCCTGTTCCTTAAACAAGGCAGAAATCTCTTGAGCGTGGTGTACGGAAGCACAGAATACCACTGTTTTCTTATCCCGAACAAAATTCAAGTAGGTTTCTGCAATGAGCTTATTTCTTTCCGGCACAAAGAGTTTGCTTTCTAAGTCCTGGGCGTAATATTTAATGCCATTGATTCTTACCGCAGAAAGATCCACATTGGTCTTGACTCGAATACACCTGATTGGAACAAGCTCCCCTAATTCCACGGCTTGCTGCAAATCCAGTTTATGAGCCACATTTTTAAAGTCCTCCAGGATACTCTCGCCATCTGCTCGATCCGGGGTAGCCGTAAGCCCCAGAGTGAATTCAGGTTTGAAATAACTCAAAACCTTCCTATAAGTATCTGCCGTTCCATGATGACATTCATCGACAATGACATAGCCAAAGTCATCCGGTTTAAACCGTTCAAGATTTCTGGCAACACTTTGAATGCTGCTGCAAACAACATAAGCGTTCTTAGCCTTTTCTTCAGCCACATAAAGGCCTGTCTCTGCCTGATCCCAAAGTTCCTCAAAGGTGCCTTTTGCCTGGGTGATCAGTTCTTTGGTATGAGCCAAGAACAGGGTTCTTTTCCCCAGACGTTTGGCGTCACTGACTGCGGTCACAGTTTTTCCGGTTCCGGTAGCATGATAAAGCAGAGCGATACTCTCCCCTTGCTCGCGCATGGTCTGCAGGCTGTCTAAAGCAGCTTGTTGATGTTCCCGCAGTTCAATCACCTTGCCCTTTTGCTTAGGCAGATAATCCTCCAGCATTCTAAAGGAGGGTATTTCCCCGACAAAAATCCGCAGCTCGTCCTTGACCTTCTCAGGCTGATGCTTCAGTTGGTTGTATACCCAGCGGTAAATCTTCCAGTTATGATAGATCAGGCTATTTTGCTTGGTAAGGTCATCATAATATTTATTAGAAGAGACCTTATTGGGGTTATGATAGGTTTCACCGTCAATCTCGATGGCTATTTTTAAGTCTTCACTTTCCAGAGCAAAATCTATGGAGCGTCTATGTCCATAAATATCGGTGACCGGATACTGAAGAAAGAGATACTCAGCTTGATCCGGACCAAAGGTATCACAGAACAGCTCGACAAAGAGATCTTCGGCGATACTGCCCAGGCTGCCCTTCTGCTTGATCGTTTCTGTCAATTTGCTTCAACCTCTCAACCGTTGTTAACTTCTTTCAGCAGGAGCTTATCCCGGAAAGCACCTCTCTCCTCAACCTTTTGCTTTCTGATATCCTCGAATTCCTGCCGAGAAACCCCTTTATAATCCAAGATGGCGTAGACCACTTCCACTAAATCCGCCAGTTCTTCAACGCTTTGGCTGTCCAGGTACTCCTGAAGCTCTTCCCCTAACTTGACGTTTAATAAATCCAGGTACTCTTTGCCCGAGACTTTTTCTATAATGGCTTTCTTGCCGTTATCCTCGATGATCTGGGGTATTTTATCGCGAATCAGTTTATTGTAGACTTTTATCCTCTCTGATTTACCGTCACGGACTTCATTCTCGTCAATAATTGGAATAGTAATGAACCCATCCCGATCATCCCCGAAAACCTTCCCTTTATGATTGGCCAACCAATAAGCGGCGTAAGCACATAAAAAAGCATCCAGCTTGTCCTCAAGGTTTTTAAACTCCTTCTTTGACATTGCTTGAATGCTTGATGAATGATTAAAAAAATCTTCTATATTATGGACGGGGGGATTGAATTCACTCAATCTTTTCAAAAGGTTAACCATCCGACCCAACTCCGTTTTAGTTGTTTCAAATTTAACCTTATGTTTGATTTTGTATTTAATTGGAAAAGCGTCAGGAAAAAGGCCTAAAGTTATTCCCGTGGGAAAGGTTTCGATAATCACGTGCTTTTTATTTGTTAAGTCACCTGTGAGGAAAAAAACTGGCATCCGATTTCTAATGGCTTTTACGACTTCTTCTCCTCGAACTAACCTATAGTGTTTTAACATAAAGCTTCTACTGCAATTGAAAACGGACAGATTTCTGCCATTGATTTTTTCTCTCATTATAGCTCCATCACAGGATCTAGAGCCTGTTTCGTTATTCACGATTAAGGGAGCATCAATTCCCACGATTGCTCCTTCTTGGGCATACTCTTCAACGATCGCCGCAATCATTTCGTCGCTGAACACCTGAGACTCACAATAAACGATTTCTCCCTTGTCATCGATCACACAAATTCCCGATTCGTTGGTATAGGTCCACGCTAAGTCAATTCCGATATAACGCATTAATTTACCCCCAAAAACCTTTGGCTTTAATTCAACCCTCAAGCGAATGCGCCCTTATGGACAACATTTGACGTATAGTTTCTTTTTCGCCGAACTTCCCGCTTTTCCTTCTACCAATCACCAAATATTTCAAAATCTATGTCAAGGGGCGTCCATTTGCGAACAAGCATGACTGCTCGATAGATTAGATTATAAAAGGGCACCCAATAGGTACCCATTCTTTTATTTATACTTGACGATAATAAATGATCGGAGTAAACTAGGTTAGTATTCTAACAGTTAGATTTCTAACCAGATAGGTGGTGTAGGCTTTGAATTATTCTGAGACTAGGGAATTACATGATTTACTCTTTAGTTTTATGGATATGTTTCACGAAAAATTTCTTTATTCCTTTAGAAAAAATAATGAAAGTAAAACCGGCATGAAGAAAAATCATGTCAAAATCATTATGATGTTATATCGGTTTAAAAATTTGACCTCCACAGAAATCGCTAAGATGTTATATATGGAGAAAGGCAGTGTAACCACTTTAATAGACCAATTGACAGAGTCCGGTTTTGTTTTACGTTGCGATTTTGCCAATGACCGTCGAAAGTCCTTGGTAACGCTGACCGATTCCGGAAAGGCACAAATAGAAATTGTTATTGCCAATCACATCCAGAGTATGCATGAACTATTTCAGAATGTCGATTCCGATGAAATGGAGCAGTTTGCAGATAACCTAAAGAACGTTGTGCAATTTATGAACAAATTATAGAAGGTGGATTAATAATGAGCAATGAATTAGCCATGGGGAAGCAGAACGTTGGCAGTTTGCTTTGGAAATTCTCCCTTCCAGCAATCGTCGGTATGCTGGTGAACGCACTTTATAATATTATTGACCGAATATTTGTTGGCCGCGGAATTGGATCACTGGCTATTGCGGCGACAACAGTAGCCTTTCCAATAATGCTTATTTTGATGGCCTTTTCGATGCTGATAGGAATTGGGGCTACAGCGTTGATCTCTATACGTCTGGGAGAACAGAAAAAGGAAGAAGCGGAAAAAATCATCGGCAACGCCTTAACGATGTTAATTATCTTACCCCTAATTATATCAGTCATCTATCTTCTTTTTTCAGATCCCATTCTGATTCTATTTGGTGCCAGTCCGGAAGTCTTACCCTATGCCAGAGATTTCACGCACATTATCATGTTGGGTTCCGTTTTAGGCTCACTGGGTATGGGCATGAACAACTTTATAAGAGCAGAAGGCAATCCCAGATTGGCCATGATTACACAACTAACGGGCACGTTTATCAACGTGGTGCTTAACTATATCTTTATCTTTAAAATGGGCTTAGGTATTAAAGGATCAGCGTTAGCAACAATATTAGGTCAGATGGTTACGACGTTTATGGTATTAAGCTATTTCTTTTCAGGACGAAGCATAGTAAAAATCAGGTTGCGAAATCTCAAAACCTCAGATTGCTATTCTAACCAGCATTGTAGCCATAGGATTCGCACCTTTTGCTATGCAGCTTGCGAACAGCCTTCAAAACCTGATACTTAACAAAAGTCTGTTCGCCTATGGCGGAGATTTGGCTTTGTCTGCCGTAGGAATCATTATGAGCGTCTCTATGTTACTATTGATGCCTGTCGTAGGCCTTAGTCAGGGAGCTCAACCCATTATTGGTTATAATTATGGAGCGAAGCAATATGCCCGAGTAAAAGAGACTTTGCAGAAGGCAACCATCGCAGGTACCGGGATCTCTATCCTTGGCTTTTTAGCTATCTATCTATGGCCAATCCAAATTGTGGGACTGTTCAGTAACAACGATGTGGCACTTACGCAAATGACGGCTGAAGCCATGCTTGTATATTTTGCGTTGTGCCCTTTAATTGGTTTTCAGATCATTGGTTCCAGTTACTTTCAAGCCGTGGGAAAAGCAATCCCCTCCATTATACTCAGTCTGTCCAGACAGGTTTTACTGTTTATCCCTCTCTTGATATTCTTGCCAAAATTCTGGGGAATCGATGGCATCTGGAGAACAGCCCCTATTGCAGATGGATTAGCAACCCTATTAACCGCTATCCTAATTTATTTAGAAATGAAACATATTACTAAGATGCAACATGATCAAGCATCATGCGAAGACAAAACGATGGATCATGTTGCCATGAACCCTTTCGGGGGCACGGATAATAGACCATCCCCCATAACTGGACGAAGCTAGGCATTGTCTGAAAACCCGGTCGTCTAACTGAAAATACCCTCCTGCATTAAATCAGCGCAGGAGGGTATTCAAGGGACACAAGGGGACGGTTCTTCTGTGTCAATGTCTAAGCCTTTCGAACAATGTGGAATGGAAAGCCAGTAATCCTGCACGCTTATATGGGAGTTTACCAATCATTGACGCTTATGATTTCATTTGCGACATTGATAGTGTTAATACTTTCTTTCCATAAACGGAAATAGACCGCCTCGTGCAAATTAAGGGGGTTCCGCAGATTATACGGAACCCCCTCAGTTGTAAACTACTAACCAAAACTACTTTATCTCTACTGAACTACCGTCGGTTAAGTCTTTATGACCTACCGAAACAACCATCTCGTCACTTTTCAGCCCGCTCAGAACCTCCAAGCGGTTATCATTGGCATAGCCTATTTCTATTAATTTCTTTTCAACTTTACCTTCCTTTTCTACAAAAACATATTTTAGTCCATCTTCCGTGATCACTGCCTCTTTGGGTACGGACAGGGAGTCTTTGCGTTCATCAAGTATTATTTCCACAGTTGCAAACATTCCTGCCTTAAGCAAATTATCTCGGTTTTCTACTGTTATTTTTACTGGGTAGGCTTTTGTCGAAGGATCAGGAACCGGTCCTATATGGGTGACCCGGCCCTCAAAAGTGTTGTCTTTTAGCGTACCGATATTGATTGTGACCCGTTGCCCTTCTTTTACAGCAACGATATCCTGCTCCGCAACCCCGGTTTGAACGTACATTCGATCTGTGCTCACAACGGCGAATATAGATTTTCCCGGACCGATGTTTTCTCCATCAGATACGTCTTTCAAACTAACTGTTCCGTACAAAGGACTTGTTATATTTGTTTCTTTTAGGTTTTCACTGGCCAATTCATAATCATACTGGGCCCGGTTTAGGTTTTCCTTGGCCATTTTGAATTGGCTTTCTATAGTTTCAAAATCCGCTTTAGCAATAGCCTGGGCTTCGTATAGGGCTTTCATGCGTTCATAGTTCTTTTCTGCATCCCCATACCTGATTTGTTCCGCAGATAGATCCGAAAAAGCTTTTCTATGTTGCAGATCAAAGGTTGTATCCTCTATTTTACACAAGGACTGTCCTTTACCTACCTTGGTGCCAATGTCTACGTAGACTTTTTGAACGGTCCCGCTGACTTTAGCGGTGATATAAGCCTGCTCAGACGGCTGTAAATTACCGGGTAACGAGAGAAATCGTACAAAATCCCCAGCTTCTACCGGACTGGTCTTAACATAGACAATCTGTGATTTTTCATTTTCCTCTTCGGCTGGAGCTACCCCCGACTTGACCTGACCGCAACCGGTCAAAAGAAGGCTAATTACCAGAAAGTATATTAATATCTTTTTCACTAGTCCCACCTCCTTGAAATGACTGATTCCGGCTTTTCTCAAGCCTTTTTTCTTTTCGCTCCTCTAACATGGTATACAGAACAGGAATAATAACTAACGTCAACAGGGTGGAAGCCATCAAGCCAAAAATTATGGCGTAACCCAATTGCTCAAAGAACGGTTCACTTAGTGTAATGGGCAAAATGCCCCCGGCAGTAGTAATGGTAGTTGCCATAATTGGTACAAACCTGACTCCAACCGCCTGGCTAACCGCCTCCTTTATCTCATAGCCATTTTTGCGCATATAATTCATATAGTCTACCAGTACAATAGCGTTATTAACCGCAATACCTACAAGGGCAACGACTCCCACAAAGGAAACAAACCCAAAATTATTGCCTGTAATCACCAACCCTGGCAAAACGCCGATCATAGCCATAGGCACAGTTAACAGAATAATCCATGGTTGAGAGAGGGAATTAAACTGTACCGCCAGAATTAGAAACACCAGCACAGCAGCAATACTCATATTGGTAAACATATCTGAATAGGATTCCTCAATTTCCTGGTTTTCTCCTCCAAGTGTGATGGTTATACCCGTAGGTAAAGGATAGGCAGCGGTAGACTCCAGAAACTTTTTGGTCACATCCCCGGCTATGATCCCGGTCATTATTTCCCCAGTCACAGTTACCTGTCTTTTTGAGTCTTCATGACTGATTGCCGTTACGCTTTTACTCTCCTCCAGTACTGCCACCTGTTTAAACGGAACTGGCTGACCTGCTTTGGAATAAAGGTACAAGTTTTCAAGGTCCTGGATGGAGGATAATTTATCGTTTGTTGTACGGATATACACGTCAATCTCGTCCTGGTCTTTCCTGAAAGTGGTGGCTTTTAGACCGTGAACAGCATTTCTGACACCTGAAGCAATGGTCATCTCATCCAAGCCTAAACTGGCAGCTTTGGCTTTATTAATCTTAACCTGCAGCTCAGGCGTACCTTCTTGAATGCTATGCTTCACATCCCTGGTTCCTTCAATTTTCTCTAGTATGGAGGTGAAATCGTTGGCTACCTTTTTTAGCTCATCTAAATTTTCTCCCCTTATGTTCACAACTATGGGCGCATCCGTGGGAGGACCACTTCCTACTTCTGATACCGAAATTTTAGCCCCAGGGATATCTCTCAGGTTCTCCCGCATAATCGCTGCTACTTCCATACTGGAGCGTTCACGATCTTTTTCATCGTACAAATCTATGACTACCCTGCCCTTATAGGGAGTGGCTCCCATACCGGTGCTAAAATCATCAAAGCTGTCTGCACCGGTAATACCCACGTTGGAGACAAAACTCTTAATTTCCGGGAATGCAAATAGCCTTCTTTCCACTTCTTCTGCTATGACTGAGGTGGTATCAAGTGTACTACCCTTGGGAGTCTCAATATTAATATATAAGCGGGTAAAATCCGAAGGTGGAAACATCTCAACCTTCAAAAAACCCAGTGGTATCAACAGGATGCTTAATACAAAGGCAGTTAACGTGATCCCTAAAACAGCCCACCGCCGCTTTTTGCTTTGGATAACCTGTTCTATAAATTCACCGTATTTTTTTAATGTAAATGATCCCTTTTTTTCGTGTCGCTGGCGATAGTTTTTAATCACTAAGCCACTACCAATAATAATGGTAAAAATTAAAGATACAATGCCGAAACCGAAGATGCCACCCTGATCGGTTCGGAAGGCCAACATTGTAAGGCAAACCACAAAAATCAGTGAAATAATATAGTTAATCCTGGGGGGTATAAATTTACTTACCTCTATTCCGTTGCCCTTTGTTTTTTTGAGCAGCATGGAACACAAAGCAGGGGTAATGGTAATGGCCACAATAAATGAAGCACTTAAGGCATATATAACTGTCTGCGGGATTGGTTTTATAAATTGGCCCATGATTCCCGGCGTCAGCATAATCGGGAAAAAAGCAGCCAGAGTTGTCATGGTGGAAGAAGCTATGGCCGGAGCGATCTGGTTGGTAGCTGCTGCGGCTGCTCTCGCTGCATCCAATCCCATTGTACGTAGACGAGCAATATTTTGCATGATTACAATACCGTTATCAACCAACATACCAACTGCCAGGATCAAGGAAAACAAGGTGATGTTGTTAAAGGTCATTCCTGAACTCTTCATTAAGCCGAAGGCGGCAAATATGGATAATGGAATAACAATGGCAACAACAAAAGATTCCCTAAGGCCAATAAACAGAAATAGAATTACACCTACCAACAACAAGCCAGAAAAAGCGTTATCGGTAACCCCGCCTAACTGATCCTTGACGTATACCGCCGTATCGCCGCTAATTTCCACCTGCAGGTCAGCAGGATAGGTACTACCTTTTTCTAAGCTTATCTTCTCATGAATTTTTTGGGCAGTTTTAATGACATCGGCAGATTCTTTTTTCTTTATGGAAAGAGCTACGGAATTTTTTGTTACCGGGTTTGAAGACTCTAGCCCGGAAGACAACCGGGAGTAAGAATCCGGATCGGCGTAACCATCCTCAATTTGAGCAATATCCCTCAAGAATACCGGGTTGCTACCCTGGTAGGTAATTACCACGCCATTTAATTCATCGACGGTTTCCATTTCTCCCACCGTGCGAATATTATAGTTTTTATAATCGAGATCGATGCTCCCACCGGGAAAATTAATGTTGGACAGGGTAATGGCATTTTTAATTTGTTCCAATGATATGGCATAATGAGCCAACCTTTGGGGATCCACAATAATTTTAATTTCCCGTTCCAGCCCGCCAATGATTTGTACATCCGAAACATCCGTTATAGTTTCTATACTGTCTTTGATTCTGGTTGCGATGCTTTTAAGGGTTATAAAATCATAGTCACCGGTAACATTGATGATCATAATCGGCGAGTTATTGGTTTCGAAATTGGATACGTCAGGGATTTCTGCATCCTTGGGGAGCTCACCTCTAACCGCAGAAACCTTTTCGCGCATCTTTACAAGCATATCATCTATATCTACTCCGGTTTCAAACTCAACAAAAACCGAGGAATAGCCAAAACCAGAGGAAGATGATATCTTTTTAACCTTGTTTAACTCGGTCATCTTTTTCTCGATTTTATCAGTAATAAGTTTCTCTACTTCATCCGGAGCAGCACCGCTATACACTGTCATCACATGGCCGAAAGGCAAAATGACTTCCGGCTGCAGTTCCCTAGGGATTTTGAAGTAAGAATTTGCCCCCCAGATGATTAGCGCAGCAATTATCAAAAAGACGATCCGGTATCGATCAATAAAAAATCCGGCCCAACGTCCAAGAATGTTTTTTTCCGTAGCCAGTTCAGGTATGGTATCCGACTGTATTTGTTTGTTTTCCTCCATCATTTTCCCTCTCTCAAATTCGTAATTTTATATCCATCGTCTTGACCATTGCAGTGCTTGGCTTTTCCTTGTGGCAAACCCTATTAATAAATCTAAATTCTTCGTTATTCTGTAAAACCCTGCCAACAATGTTTCTTTTTACGATATTTTAATTAAAACCCTATTATTCCCCTATGTCAGGAAGCCCCCAATGATTTTAAGCAGAGAAGCAGTTGGTAAATCCCTATTCGTCCCACCACCAGACCGTCACCATCCCAATCCCGAATCGTCAAAGAGAGTATTGGGCAATCGAGGTCGGATGAGCACCAAACCGCTTCATTGCCTTGTTCTTTAATTGGCAAACAAAAAGGTGGTTTTTGTAGTCGGCATCCTCACCGGTCAGCCAGAAAGGTTTGACCGATCCAAAACTGCCCGCCAAAGCCACGAATCAGCTCGTAGTCCTGATCATCGAGTTGCTGGTTGGTCAGTTCTTTATCCGCAATACTTTTAAATTTTAGAAGCTAATGCCTCCAACCTTTCGAGGGAGGTCCGATCGGTTTCATTTATAATAAGCCTCTCCTGTTCAAACCCTCAATGGTCATCCTCGTCAGTGCGGCTAAGCGCCCGTAAACCACCGGGTTGGTTCAACATAGCCCCGATCATCAAGAGGCAATTCTCCCCCACCCATTTCGGCGTAAACTTGCTTAGCATAGAGGATAATTCCCTTTTAAAGATTGATACTGTTTCTTACATCCTTTACCAGTTGAATTACAACCGTAGTAAAGCTATCCTTAAATCTGTCATCATCATCTTGGCAAGAGAAAGGAGATCATCTTTGAAAAATTCAATTCTTAAAGGCCATAACAACATAATTATGAAAAAAATAGCTTCAGCATTAGCATTCGTTCTGGTCATCCTCCAACTTTCTTTAGTTTCTATCCCCGTCGCGAATGCTGTTGAAAGTTCAAACATTGCTTTAACACGGATATTAGATCTGCCCTTTCCTTTTTCCAAGGCGTTAATAAATCCAACCAAACCGATTGTATATTTAATAGATTCTGATCGAAACAAAAGGGTTTACTCAGCCAATTTCGAGACCAAACAAATATCGTCGCTCAATTTTGATGGAATCCCGGTCAAGTTGGCTGTTCAAAACGGTGAACTTTATGTTGCCTTACAAAAATCAAACATTGATCCACTAATTGATGTTTCCGCAACCGGATCCATTGTCATAATAAACACTTCGACATTTACAGTAACTGATGAAATACTTCTGGACTTTGTGCCAAACGATATGATCGTCAATAAAGATTCCATTTATATTCTCCCTTACAACACAACAGATCATAGCCTGCTGACCTATTCCCGTCGGACCAAACAAAAGACAGCCTCAGGCGCGGAAATCGAGCCAAAGAGTCAGCTTGTATTCAATCCAAAATTGAATCGACTCTATTCATTTATCGGAACTAGAACTGTCGTAGTGTCCAGCTACGATGTTTCTGATGATGATGGGGTCAGAAGCAATAATTTATCTCGCATGGTTTTTGACGTCACTAACTTGCCTAAAGAACTGTTTGTCTCTGCCGATGGTGAATATATATTTACGACTGATTCCGTTGTTCTGGATGCCAACCTTAACCAGGTTACCTCTTTGCCCAATAATTTATTTTCTATGGCCTTTAATTCAGAGACCAATGATTTTTATGTCGCTGACAGAAAAGACCCCACCATAGTTAAAGCTTATAATTATGACTATGACAATCCTTATGGTTTCCGAACTTTTAAGCAAAATGCAGCATTTACAGCCCATGGCTATGTTCGTCAGGTTTTTTATCAAAACGGCAAGCTGATTGCCCTGACAACCGGTGGCAGCCATGGCAGCATGGCTGTTGAATCCTCCGATGTCAGCACCTCTCCTGTACCTTATCAGCCGGATCCCCTTAGTCCGGTCATCCCTGTTAATTTTAACCCGACGGATTCCTTAATTGATCCTAATAGACCTGTAATTTATTTGACTGACAATACCAACCGAAGGATTTATGCCGTTAATTATAAAACTAAAATGATTTCTTTCATCCAATTAGCGCTGCCTCCGGAAAAAATGGCTTTCGATAACAACGAGCTTTATGTAACCCTTATGCAGCGGGACAATCAGCCCTCCCTCAGGCAAGATTCATCCGGAACAGTAGCCATCATTGATCCTGATCATTTTAAGCTGACAAAGGAAATTCCCCTTAGTATAGTTCCTGATGATATAGCCGTAAACGGTGACTATTTCTACATTGCTGCTTATACTATGCAAGGCATTGAGATAACCAGCTTCTCCCGCAGCACAGGACAAATGGTTGATCATAAGACTCAGGACAGCGAGGTTTACCAAAGTAACCTGAGCGTTGTTAATTCGCATATATATTATACCGGCGAGCGTATGCTTGATTCACAGGGCTTTCCCCAGCTCTTAATTTCGAACGACAAATTATATCTGGTAGAAGAGGATCTTTATACCCGAAGCATTATTAACGTTTATGTCTACGGCATGAACAACGGGGTTTTTGGGTCTTCTCATGACTTAATGTCCCGTAACAAACAAGATTCAAAGATACTTCTTCTCACGGATGATTTCCGTCTTTCCCCCGACGGTCAATATCTGCTTAATGGTATTGGCAATGTCTTTGATAAGGATTTAATTTATCTTACCCGCTTGGATTCTCCCTTTACCGATGCAGCCTTTGATCAAATTTATCATCGTTTTTATACTGCCAATACTCGATTTAATGATAATCCTTTTCCAAGAGCAATCAGTGTATATGACAATAAGTTTACGGGCACCGACAGTTTTACTAAAGTTGATACCTTATCGTTTCTGAGCAGAGAAGTAACTTATATGGCTTACCAAGACAGAACTATAATAACTGTTTCCCAAAATGATTTCCCAAATTATTTTGATAACCAATGCTTTATTCAAAGTATTCCTGTAGCCCAGCCAATTCAGCTGCCAACAACCACTGCCGTTCATCCTGAAACCCGTTTCGACGGATACGACCAGTATGAAACAGCTGCCAAAATCGCCCAATCCGGCTGGAAAGAAACTACAGATTCGATCATTCTTTCTGCGGGGATGCGGCCCAATCTCATCGATGCAATGGCCGCAGGACCCCTTGCTTCTTTGCTTGACGCCCCCATACTTCTGACCGATGAAAATAACAGCTTAAATCCCTATGCTAAGGCGGAAATTGCTCGCCTCAAGCCTTCTAAAGCTTATATCACCAGCGGAATGGCCGTCATTAAACCGGCCGTGATCAGTGAGCTGAAGTCCATGGGGATCACTCCTATCGAGCTTGGAGGTTATGATCAGTATGAAACCTCTGTAAATATTGCTAAAAAAATGCAGTCTTTAGGGGCTGATTTCACTAAGATTGTTGTGGTAGCCGGCTGGGTGAGTCCCGCCGATGCCCTTTCCATTGGATCTATCGCTTCTGCCCAGAAAATGCCCGTTCTCGCGACAACAAAAAATCAGCTTCCTCCTAAAGTAACAGACTATCTTGCTGGTATTCAGAATTTAATAACTGATAGCTATGTTATCGGCGGAACGGCTGTTGTTTCTGAAAATGTAAAAAACAGTCTCCCGGGTCACCGAGAACGATATGCCGGCACTACCAAATATGATACAAATTTAGAGGTTTTAAAGAATTTTGCCAATGACCTTAAATACCGCTCACTTTATGTTGCAAACGGCGAAACTCTCGTTGATGCATTAACCGGTGTCCCTTTGGCAGCTCGAGATTTTGCCCCGATTATTCTTACGAATAAAACGATGGATAACGCAATACTGGACTATGCTAAATTAAACTTTCCGCAAAATCTCTCCGTCCTGGGAGGGCAGGCTGTAGTAACAAACAACGTTATAACTCAATTATCTTCCCATGAATTGCTAACCGTCGGTAATCGTACTTTGGGAGGCACCGACAGCAATAATCCCGGACAATTTAATAAAATGCTTGTCATAACGGGAGATAATCTGACCCTGCAAAACACAAACCTGGATTACAGTCTTTATATCCAAGGCAACAATGACAGCCTAAATAACATTACTGTCCAAGGAACGATCTTTATTGATCTACAAAAGGACGGAAATCTAAGCCTCCATAATGTTAAAGCATCGAACATTGTTGTGCTTTCCGGAACAGAAGATGGAATCCAATTCAATAATGTAAAAGCGAATATCATCCGCTGGCCGCGACTTCACTGAGCCTTAAAAGTTTTAACTCAAAGAAATAATCTTGTTATAGCCGCTATGCCCCACACCTTGCTGATCCGGTTTGGGGCATAGCGGTTATTATATACGTTTTATCATCGTGGTATACAATGAGAGCAACCGAGTCAGATTCAAATACAAATGATTTATGAGTATATCTGCATTCCATATTCCGGTATTCTGGTAAATCATCAAGAGTTGGCATAATGTCTTTTGCATTTGTATCAAGTAAGGTGTCACTGCTAAGATAATCTTCAATATTTGAACTTCATACTTGAGCAGGGAAAAATAGCCTACATCAGTTCTTGACCTAGGACATTCCCTCATCGCTATGTTTCAATTATCTGTTTCGCCCCTAGTTTGAGTTTATCGGTCTGCTTTGCTTACCTTCCGAAGCCGGCCCTTAATCGGAGTGTTCTGCAGATTCTGCAGCACCAACTCACCCTTATTGTTTAAGATTTCAACAAAGGTTGATACATCCAGGATATTGATGATTCCGATATCTGCCGGGGTTATGCCCTCAATACTGCAAAG
>NZ_JABZFS010000063.1:0-35424 GCF_014237355.1 Desulfosporosinus sp. | reverse complement strand
CTCTGGCATTCGTAGGTTCGAATCCTCCCACCCCAGCCATTAGGGCCATTAGCTCAGTCGGCTAGAGCACCTGACTTTTAATCAGGGTGTCCCGCGTTCGAGTCGCGGATGGCCCACCAATAATAATCTGCGGGTGTAACTCAGTGGTAGAGTGTCACCTTGCCAAGGTGAAAGTCGCGAGTTCGAATCTCGTCACCCGCTCCATTAAATCCTGGCGGCATAGCCAAGTGGTAAGGCAGAGGTCTGCAAAACCTCTATTCCTCAGTTCAAATCTGAGTGCCGCCTCCAATTTATTAGCCGATGTGGCGTAACTGGCAGACGCACGGGACTTAAAATCCCGCGGACTTAACATCCGTACCGGTTCGATTCCGGTCATCGGCACCATATGGGTTTGTAGCTCAGTTGGTTAGAGTACCGCGTTGACATCGCGGGGGTCGGAGGTTCGAGTCCTCTCAAACCCACCATAATTTGTATAAAAACCCGCTATTTTGCGGGTTTTAGTGTTTATATAGGGCTTGGGTATTTTAGTTAAGCAATTTTAAAGTTGACAAATCCAATTCCATAACGTATCGATGATGTCCCTTACCAAATTCATCTTCACTCATTTTAATAATTTTGAACCCTAATTTATCTTTATACAAATGAATTGCCGCCGGGTTTTCTGTATTAACTGTTAAATCCATTTTATTAAATCCTTGTTCTTTTATGTTCAAACAAATTGAATGAAGAAAATGATAGCCTAATCCTTGTCCCTGGAATTCATCTGCTATCGCATAGTCAAATAGATACGCCTTATCAAATTCTTCCCAATCACGCATTAGAATGGCTATACCTATAATTTTCTTTTTGTTTTCTTCCTTAAGAATAAAAACATTACCATGCCGAATTTGAGGAACTAATCCCCATTCATCAATTCCTTGCTCGCTGAATATGTCTAGTTCAAAATTAACGATTCTTCTTAATAACGCTAAATTAAAGTCTTGAACTAAATAGATTTTTATATTTTCTTGGTCACCATCTAGATTTTCCACTACTTTTTGGGGTAAATCTTTTATTTCTTCTAACATTTCAACAACTCCTTGACTCATTCAAATTATGGTTATCATCCCCCCAAAAGTTATCATTTATAATCATAAATATGGTGGAATAGTTACTATATAGGATGGGATAAACAATGGAAGGTAAAACGAATTGTCAAGGCGGTCGATCGTGATTTAAATATAGACGGGGCATACTAAACACCGGAACTAATTGGGAGGTATAACTGATGTCTGAATTAGATAAAGTAGTAGACCAAATTGAAAAATTGCGCTCAAGCACGATCAAGGTACAAGAGGATAAATCTTCGGATGATCCAGAAGCTGTGGCAGCGTGCCATGAGTTGCATACTGCCTTAGATAGGTACCAAGAAATACTGATGAGAATACAAGAGAATGAGTGATTGGGATATGCAAGAGCCCTCGGTATTGGACTGGAAGTAATCAGTTAATCTGGGGAAAAGCGAATATATGGAATACTTGTGGGGATCCTGGAGCACTTTATGATGCGTCAGGTAAGCTCGTTTCAAGATTCTAACAAGAAGTAACGTAAAAAAGAGGCCAAGTTCTGGCCTCTTTTTATAGTTGTAAATAATAAGTTTGCATTGTGAGGAATTGCATATTTTTTATCGTTTGTAAGTTTAAAGATTATTATGCAGGAAAAGACTACCAGAGGTAGAACAATTACACTAAACAAACCATTGAGGTGACAAAATGGGTAAGTCTGATCTTCAATATCAATTGATTAAGACCCTGGCCTTTGCACCGTGGGAGTATACCGTTAAAACTTTGGCTGATCTTTTGGGGGTTAGTCAAATTACTTTAAATCGTAATTTAACGGAGATGGAAAGACGAGGTTGTAGTTTTATATTTGATAACCAAGAGCGCCTCTTTTTGCAGCAAACCGGTTGGGATGGTCTTAATCTTAAAGATGCGACTCTTCGGCAAATGGAAATTTTAAGATTTATTAGCGCCTATCCAAACGGGGTAAAGGTTACGGAGATTTACTCTCGCTTTAAGGACCATAAAAATGAGAAAACTATCGGCAGAGATCTAAAAGAACTGCTGCAACGACAGCTTATAGCCAATGATCAAGGGGTCTATGGGCTTAACGCCAACTTCGTGATCCCGCCTATCCAATTAGACGCAACGGAGAAGAGCTTATTGCTTGAACAATTGGCGGTGCAGCAGGAGATGTCCCCTCTTAAGGATGAGGCTAAATCGTTAACAGCCAAGCTGCATATTTCATTAAATATACCAAAAAATGATCAGGATACAGTTGTTGTTCATGGCCGCAGGCCTATCGAAGATTTAAGGCGCAGTCATTTCTGTCAGCGGTTAGAGGAATGTGCTCGGGCCAGTAAAAGAATCTTGATACTTTATCGTAAAAATGAGGGCGAAGTATCTGAGTTGGAACTAAATCCTCTCGGTATTATGTATCACTGGGGGTTAGATAACTGGTATTTAGCTGCCCAAGATAATGGTCAAGGAGGGAACATTAAAACTTACGCCGTTGATAAGATTCTTACAATCAAAGAACTGGGCGGAATTTTTTTAAGACCACCGAGTTTTGATTTAGAGGAGTGGTATAAGTATTCTTGGGGAGTTTACCGAAGCGGAAAACCTGTAAAAGTAGTCATCCGCTTTCATAATTACTATTCAACCATTAACCGAGTGAAGGCAGAACTCAGTATCCGGGAAACCTGTGTTTTACGAGAAGATGATGAGGGAATGATTATGGAAGATATGGTGGATGGGCTGGGAGAAATGGCTGTCTGGTTGAGAAGCTTCGGTCAAGGGGCCGAAGTCCTCGAACCACTTGAATTGCGTGAAGCTGTGATCAAAGATTTGGAACAGATGCTTGAAAATTATGGAGGATGATTAAATGGACCCCCATTTACACATGGAAAGAATCCTTGCTTTGATTGAAGCGGAGCCGGGTATTACGGGACAAAAAATTGCCGAAGCCTGTGCAGCGCCTTGGCCAATGATTAAGAACGATTTGGACACGATCATGTTAGCTGCGGCGAATCATATTCCGCTTTATACAGATCAAGACGAAAACAGCGAGCTTGATGATGACCTGGATGACATAGTCGGCGAAATTACCCCGGAGACAAAGTTTTATCTGGATACCTATAACAGAAAACATAGTCCCCTTCATTTGACGGTAGGTGAAGCACTTCAGGTCTTAAGCTCGGTTAACAGCGAGGAAAAACGTCCCACGCTGCTCTCTTTAAGGCAAAAGATCCTTCACAGCCTTGATTTAGATAGCCAGGGAACGTTCCGCTATATTAAAGGAAATATGACGACGGCTGCCGAGGTCGACAGTGAGGTATTAATTCTGATCGAAGGGGCGATTTCTAAGCGTCATCAAATCGGCTTTACTTATAATTCTCTTTCCATGACTGCAGACCCCTTGGGCCTAGTTTATTATTCCCGCTTGAGGCAGTGGTATCTTTCTGCAGTTAATGACAGCCTTATAAAGACCTTTAATGTAAGTAAAATTAAGGATCTCAAGGAACTTTCTAAATCCTACATATATCCTGAGAGTTTTTCTCTTAAAGCCGAGTTAGCTCCCCGCTGGGGGATAGAATTTGGCCAGCCCTTTAAAGTTAAAGTTCGATTCCTTAACAGGTCTCAAACATTTAACAAAGTGCGTAAGGATGTCGCCCATCGTGAGTGTAAGTTAACGGACGAAAATGGCGGCGCAAGCCTGTTGTATGAGGATACTATTATAGGAAGAAATGAGTTTTCTGTCTGGATTCTTGGTTTTGGCTCAGCAGCAACAGTACTGGAGCCCCTTGATTTGAGAGATGAAATTATCGCTAGGGTTAAAGCTGCATTAGGAAACTATTAGTAAGCTTTTCGCTATATATTTATAAGGGGGAAGAATTGTATGAACAAGATTAAAAAACTTGGTGTTATTGGATTAATTTGTTGCTTAGTATTTATTGTTATTAGTTTTATTTCACCTACAAAGTTATATGGTAAATGGTATTTATATAATGGGAGTGACATAAATACTGATTCTAATATATCAAAACAATTAAATCCGAAGGATTATATAGAAATTTCGGAAGGAACTAAAAAGGAATTTAGAAGTGATGGTAAAGGCGGAGTTGCTGAGTTTAGAGTAAGAGGAAGCAAGATATATAGTGGTGAAGCAATATTTAAGTATGACGTAAATAAAATTGGAGAACATAAAATTTTAGTTTTAGAATTAATAGGATATGATAATAGTCATTCAAAAGTAGCTGTTCAAAGTGGTGAGGAATACACATATGTACTTGATAAAAATATTAATTTTGAATAATAAAAACATATGATGAAATATTAATGCGTTGGTGAGATAGAAAATTCTCGCACCAACGCATTTCGTTTTTGAATCGAAGAGCGAGATATTGGTAGAGAAGTATTTTAGTAGGGGGGGCAGGAAAAGAGATGTCGTCTAAGGCCAGAATCTAAGGGATAATAGAATTGAATACGGGTAAACTTACAATTGTTAAAGTAGTAAGATCTAAGAACGAGGGAGAAGATAAATCTATGATTTCTGACCATAAACCCATCTCCGGTAGCATTGAGGATATTTTAGTTAACGTAACAAAGTATACTGGTAGTCCCTCAGATCTTATCATTCATCGTTTTACCACCGAGAACGAACTTGTAATGGCTGCTGTCTATCTTGAATCTCTGGCTGACATCAGCTTGCTAGGATCCCAGGTTTTTGAACCGGTTAATCAGTTTATCAGAGAAAAAAATGAGACTCTCACTGCTACTACAGTTGAACTGCTGATATCAGCCTCTGTAATCGATATATTTACGGATTTTAACGATGCGCTAGACGGGTTGATGGCGGGTCAAGCCCTGCTTATTCTCCCCAATGAAGGCAAGATTTTCGGTATTAGTCTTCCCGGATACCCACGCCGTCCTATTGAAGAATCAATTACTGAAAAAAACGTCCGAGGCAACAGGGAAGGATTTACTGAGGATATCAAAGATAATCTCAGTCTGATCCGACGTTGGATCAAAGACCCCAATCTGAGGGTAGAAAGCAAAATAATCGGGGAACGGACGAAGACAAAGGTGTTAATACTCTATTTGCTCGATGTAGCCAATCCTGATACGGTAATGGAAGTTAACAAGCGCCTAGAGAAAATCAGTATCGATGGGATCATTGACAGCGGTTATATCAGCGAAATGATCACCGATAATAGGTTAACCTTTTTCCCCCTAGTACAGGAAACAGAAAGGCCGGACAAAGTCGCCGCTTCGATTTTGGAAGGTCGAATTGCCATTATCGTGGATAAATCGCCTTTTACATTAATTGTACCCGCCACTTCCAATGAGTTTTACCAAACCCCCGAGGACTATTATTTTAACTACTGGATTGGATCGTTCTTAAGGTTGATTCGCTTTATCGGAACTGCAATGGCAGTAACTCTCCCAGCACTCTATACAGCGCTTATCTCAGTTAATCCCGAGCTATTGCCTTCCTTTTTGATTCAGGTCATTGCCTCTGGGCGGACCCAAGTGCCCTTCCCGGCAGTCATTGAAGTTTTTCTTACCTTACTGGTATTTGAGATTTTTCGGGAGGCCAGTGTCAGGCTGCCGGCCAATATCAATTTGATCATGGGGATAGGAGGGGGCATCGTTCTCGGACAGGCGGCTATCAACTCTGGAATGATTGCCGGAACCACCATCATGGTGGTGATTTTCACGTCCCTAGCTTCCTTTTCCACGGCTAACCCGTCCAAAGAACAGGCTTGGCGGCTTGCTAGGTACTTTTTGTTTTTTGCCAGCGGAGCTTTTGGGATACTGGGGTTGTCCATAGCAGGGCTGCTGATACTGGCCCATATGGCAAGTCTGAAATCCTTTGGGGTATCTTACCTAGCGCCCTGGGGACCGCCTTTGCCGATTGATATGGCGGACGGCTTTGGGCGTTTACCCTGGTGGGCCAGAAATAGGAGGCCTCCCACCTACCGTCCGCAGCAGGAGGACAGGTTAGGTAATACAGACAATGAGGAGGGCAAGTAATGCTCAAGGAAACGACTGGGATCGGACCAGGTTTACTTTTTAACATCATATTTTCGTCGCTTTACGGATTTGGTGTAATAAGCTCTCCGTATGTGGCAGCAAAATATATGGGTTCTAACGGGTACCTGGGTTTTATTTTGGCCATTATGCTAGCTATCCCAGTAGTTTTATGTGCAGTTCGGTTGGGTAAAAGGTTCCCCGGTAAGTCGATCATCGAGTACCTCCCCTTAGTTTGCGGAAAAATAATTGGCAAAGGTATTGCTGTCTTCTTCCTGTTGTTTTTACTCATTATTACCGTATGGGCCACGAGGCAAATTGCCGACTTGAATAACGCTTTTTTTCTAAACCGAACACCCCTCTGGGCTATTGCCACCATTCTTTTGTCCACCACGGCTTACATTGCTCACAAAGGGATTGAAGGTATAACTAGGTTGGCAGCTTTTATTTTTCCTGTAGCTGTGGTATTTATTTTCCTGTCCGCAGTCTTCTCTTTTCAGGGGTTTAAGCTTGATTACGTACGACCAGTTTTTTATACCCAGGGTTACCAACTGCCGTTGGGTGCTCTGCAAATGTTTTATATATTTTTCCCATTGACAGCCTTGTTTATGTTTTATCCATACCTGAAAAACGCAAAAAGGGTTTAAAACTATACTTGCGGCTGTCTTATTAGCAAGTACAGCGATACTACTATTTGTGGTCAGTGGAATAGGCACATACGGCGCGGCAGGTGTTTTGCGTTACTCCTGGCCTGTGATGGCACTTACTATGAAAGCAAACATACCCTACCTAATGCAAACTATAGGGCTCTTCTTTGTTGTCAGTTATTTATCACAAATCTGCTTGGCTATCGCAGGGTTATACTTTGCTTTGGCCCTAGCCACCACTCAGCTGTTGGGAATTCTTAATTATAAATGGTTTGTGCTGATCTGGTTTCCGATTATTATGTTTCTAATCATTGCTCCGCCAAGCGTTGTAGATATTCATTTTCTGTTTGAATATCTTCGTACTGCCGGTTTTATTGTTGTCTTTGGACTTCCATTATTTATCTGGCTTTTGGCAGCTTTGTTGAAGAGAGGGGATGCTTTCGGTGCGAAGTAAAATTATCGTAGCGTTATTACTAAGCTTAATTGTGCTTTTCAACGTGGGTTGCTGGGATGTGCAAGAGATCAATCTACGTGTGTCTACTAATGCCTTGTTTTTTGATGTGGACAACACGGGAAAAATAAAAATGGGCACTGTTTTTAGCGTGCCCGGCACGTTATTGCCACCTGTGATAGGAACTCAGCAGCAGTTCCAAAAACGAAATTATGTTATTACAGCGGAAGACGATTCCATTACCGAAGCGTGGACCAAATTACAAGCTAAATCGGAAAGAGATATTTATTTTGGGCAGCTGAGAGCAATTGTATTAACTGAGAATGCAGCCCGAGGCGATATTAACAACCTGCTGGATTTTATCGGCCGGATCCCGTATGTACCGCCTAATACCACTTTGCTAGTCACAAAGGCTGATCCCAAGGAACTTCTGGACATGAAAAACGAATCCAATAATATACCGGGCAACTATGTGGATCTGTTTTTTCAGACTAAGAGTAAAAAAACACTGGCTATACCTATTGACCTATGGAGAGTTTAGCCCAGCTGGATAATAAGACATCCGACCCGTATATTCCTATGATAAAAGCTTCTGAAGGGAGCTACGACATATCAGGGACAGCGCTTTTCTCTAATAACCATTATGTAGGGGAACTGGACCTTGAGGAAACGAAAACACTGGCTCTGATCAAGGGCTCTACCACTGGCTACCTGACTGTCCCGCTGAAAAGGGGTGATTATGTTGCCTTCAAGGATGTAAAGTCAAAAAATGATATTACCTTGGAACTTGACAATAATGGTAAAGTAACCTTCGGAATTAAAACCAAAGTTTCTGGAGTAATTGTTGAGACCAATCCAAGAAAAATGGAAATAACAGAAGAGGACAAAAAAGTTATCGTGAGTCATACGGAAGCAGAAATTCACAGAAGGATTAGTAACCTTTTCGTTAAACTACAGTCACTAAATGCCGACGCCGTGGGTTTAGGTGAAAAGTTCAGGGTAAAATACCCAGGAGAATGGCAAAAAAACAATTGGCACAAAATTTATCCTAATTGCCAGATTAATCTGGAGACTGGGTTTAGTGTAGATCATACTGGTCTGTTCAGGTAATAACGGAATCATGATAAAACCTAGCGATTAGGGGCGGGAAACTCCCTAGGCTATAATTAGGTACACTTTATGGGTACCTAATTATCTTTTCCAGTTAAGTCCAAGATGATAGGCTCAAGTCATGTAGAAGTAGTTGCACCAATCTTTATGAAACTCTATACTTAGAAAGTATTTAATTTATCCGGAAAAAAGATTTGCCATATATGAGGGAGGACATGTTATGAAAATTTCAAAGAAAGACGCGTTGATTTGGTTTGAATTCTTTTCAATATTGCCAGAGGATGAGGAAGTTATGTCAAAACAACAAGAAATCATTTACGCTACCTTTGCACAAATTGAGGCTGCGATTGATCATAGAAATGATATCTTAATGTCGGAAATCAGAGGCTTGAAAACTTTGGAGAATAGAACGTTTTTTGTGGGAAATGAAAGCAAATTCCCCAAAGGATGTCGTTCTTGTCTGTTGGGAACCGGTTTGAGTTCAATCAGGAAAACGAACAAATGTAACTTAGAGTGTAAGTTCTGCTATCATTATGGAGAACTGGATGATATTGTTCCGGTTGGCGAAGGCATGTGGGAAATCGGAGGCACAAAATTTTATGAGAAGGACATTGATTTACTTCTTTCCATTCAACAGAAGCCCACGGGCATTTCCTACGTTTATTTAGAGCCATTTATGGAAATTGAAAAGTACTATTCGGTTATAAAGAAATTTAGTGATGCAGGAATTTATCAACATCTCTATACGAATGGCACTTTAGCTACCGAAGAGACGTTAAAAGCTTTAGGTGAAGCCGGTCTTGATGAGTTGCGTTTCAACCTGGGTGCCTCAAATTGTTCGGACAAAGTGATTAAAATGATTGCAATAGCGAAAAAATACATTAAAAATGTAGGTATTGAAACCCCAATGACTCCTGAGTTCTTCGAAACTTTTTTCAAGAAGAAGCAAGCGATCTTAGAGACAAAACTCGATTTTATCAATTGTGCAGAGTTGCATTTAAATGCTAATAGCATAGATAATTATTACGGGGAAAACATGTATATTTCCAGACATGGCTATATATCTCCGATTTGGAGTAGGGAACTAACTCTCAAATTTATGAAACTAGCCGTTGAAGAAAGCTGGGATTTAGCAGTTCATGATTGCTCAAACTATACGAAATTTGCTAGAGGTTTGAATTTTAGTGGCAATGAGGGTAAGTGGGTCGGATCCAGTAACTATACCTGTGAGTTTTTCAGGATACCCTACGAAGTATTTTTGCCCATACTTCGGGATGACAAGTTTAAATTTTTAAGTGAAGAGGAATTGCCTACTGGCTATAAAGCAGGAGAGTTGGTTTTTTAGAGGTAGTGACGATCGACTGCCAGAACGTTCTTTAATGGGAGAGTAGCTATGACTGAACTATCTGCATTACCTAATATTGGAAAAACAGTTGAACAACAATTAAATCAAGTTGGGATAAAAACGAGTAGACAGTTAAATGAGGTAGGAAGTAAGAAAGCTTGGTCGAAAATAAAAGGTATCGATGATTCTGCGTGTTTAAATAAGCTATATGCTTTAGAAGGCGCTATACAGGGAATTCGATGGCATAATCTATCAGAAGATATAAAAGTCGAATTAAAAGAGTTTTATAAAAGTTTTAAATGAATCTACTTTGACACAGATAATCGACAGCGCAGTACAATTCTTGAAGATCGGTTTATGACGGCTTTACGACAAGCACGATCTATTGTAAGCAGTTGTACCTGTGGTGCTGAAAAGAGAGGACCCCATTAATCCCTACGCTATTGAAGTGTAGGGCCTTTTTTCGTTAATCATTTTTCGCTATGTTCCGCCGTTTCCCTGTAATGGTCTAGTTTCGCATCATGCTCCACTTTCCTCAAGTATCGTATAGGTTGATTTTGTTCAGTCTATGTTAACTACTAATCCATTGTATTACTTCAGCTGCAGAGTAAAATAGAAGGTGAGGTGACGAATCATGAAAGAAATCAATATTGCCCAAGTCCTTGTCAATAGACGTAAGGAAAAGGGAATTACGCAAGATGAATTAGCAAGTTATATCGGAGTTTCCAAAGCATCGGTTTCCAAGTGGGAGACAGGGCAAAGTTATCCTGATGTGACCTTTCTTCCGCAGTTGGCCACGTACTTTAACATTAGTATTGATGAATTGATGGACTATAAACCACAAATGAAAAAAGAAGATATTCGTCAATTATACAGAAGGTTGTCAGCGGATTTTGCGTCAAAACCCGCCGACGAGGTGATGGAAGAATGCCATGAGATTATAAAGAAATATTACTCCTGCTTTCCTCTATTACTCCAAATAGGAAGCCTGATGATCAACCATGCGAGTCTGCTTAAGAATCAGCAAGAATCGACGGCTTTGCTTGAAGAGGCTAGGACTCTTTTCATTCGAGTCAAGGAAGAAAGCAACGATGTATCCCTGACAAAGCAGGCGTTGTATTTGGAGGCTTTGTCTCATCTTGCTCTTGGTGATCCTCATTCTGTGCTGGCACTGCTGGAAGGGAAAATTGAGCCTGCCCTGCCTCCCGAATCTTTATTGGTGTCTGCTTATCAAATGACGGGGCGTGTTGATGATGCAAAAGCAATTTTACAGGTAGGGATTTATCAGAATATCGTCGTCTTGTTCAATTTTTTTCCTGCTTATCTTGCCCTCTGCGCAGATACTCCTGGAAAATTTGATGAAATGCTGAGGCGTGCTCTTGTTATAGTGGAAGCTTTTGACATGAAGCGTCTGCACCCTGCCGTTACGGTGGGCCTCTATCTAACCGCGGCACAGGGATATGTTGCTCAGGGAAATCATGATAAAGCCCTGGAAATGCTCCAACAGTATACAACACTTATCACCAGCGACATCTATCCGATGCATTTGCATGGAGACGCTTTTTTTGACAGGTTGGATGGTTGGCTTGACGATCTGGATTTGGGGACGAATCTTCCCCGAGATGATAAGACAATCCGACAAAGCTTGGCGGATGCAGTGGTTCATAATCCGGCATTCTCAGCCTATGCGGAAGATAAGCGATTCCAAAGGATCGTTGAAAAGCTTCAGAACAACTGCATTTAAGTAATTAGGGAAGAGACAAGGGGGATTTAGCATGGAACAGGAAAAAAGAGCAACCAAGAAACGGTTGATTCTATTTGTTGTATTATCTCTTACCTTAGGATGGGTTGCTTTTCTGCTCATCCCGCTCCTAGGGCTGACCTATGGGCAAAATTTATCCTTAGCCATTTTAGCTGGGGCTATGTTTACACCGACAATAAGCAATCTATTGACCAGGCTCATCACCAAAGAAGGCTTTAAGAACATGTATCTGCGTCCGCACTTTAAAGGTCATATCAAAGCGTATCTGCTGATTTTCTTTGGCCCTACGATTTTATTATTTTTGAGTGGTGCATTCTATTTTTTGATTTTCCCCGGGACCTTCGACCCTGAACTGGCCGTATTAAAGAACGTGCTGGCTGCAAACGGTCCTGGAGGGATTACTGCGTCTGATCTGCTGCTTATCAACGTTTTACAGGTCATTTTTATTGGTCCGGTGGTCAACATTATTCCGACGTTGGGGGAAGAACTTGGCTGGAGAGGGTATCTTCTACCCAAATTGCGGGAGTTTTTTTCCGACAGAGGGGCCTTGGTGATTACCGGGGTTGTCTGGGGGGTATGGCATGCTCCGATTATTGCAATGGGACATAATTATGGAACAGAGTATATAGGCTATCCCTGGCTGGGTATCTTAGCCATGATTATTTTCTGCGTTGTAATAGGAATAGTGGAAGGCTATGCCACTATCAAGCTGCAAAGCGCTATTCCCGCAGCCATGATCCATTCCACGGTGAATGCCGGTGCAGCACTCCCTATGTATCTGGCAGTAAGCGGATATAATCCGATCCTTGGCCCGTCCATGACCGGTCTAGTAGGGGGAATTCCCTTAATTTTCGTGGCGATTGTGTTGTTTATCAAGGTGGGAAAGTAGATGATACTTGTACCGTATGCTTGTTAAGAAGCCTGTACTAGTCATAACGAATGATTTCAACTAATAATGGCCCGACAAACGTTTTTTTGTCGGGCCATTATTAGCTATCATTATTATGCATGGGACAAAGATATGATAGCTACCTACTAAAAGGAAAAAATCTTTGATATTGGTTGTACTTATAAGGGGGCAGTGGGAGTAATCGTTTGTATAGTATCAGGACTATGTAATTTTAAAAACTCCAGAATTTTATACGAAAGATATAGTTGAAATAAGACATCGCCGTTGTTTAAATCAACATTCAAAAGACTTTCTATTTTTTCAATCCGGTGAAACATGGTGTTGCGATGAATGTTTAAGATAGCAGCTGATTCCTTAATGTTTTTAAAATTCAAGAGATAAGTATAAAAACTACGTACATATTCCGTACCATTTTCTTTATCATATTCAATGAGCTTTATCAACGAACGATGAATTAAGTGTTTACATTTATCGGCAGAGGGATAACGATTTATTAAATCAAAAATAATATAATCATCATACTTAAAAAAATATTTCTCTTTATTTAAAATATTTCCAAGGTTGATTACCTCTATTGATTCAGAGAAGTATAACTTGGTATCAGCTAATTTTGAAAATGAGCGACTGATTCCTGCCTGAAGATTATTTGTTTTTAGAAATTCTTTTAAAGCCTTTAATTCAATCTCTAGAAAGTGGATTTCATTTTCACAACTAGCAAGTATTACGACAGTATGATTATAGATTAATGCTTTTGAGTTAACTAATTTTTTTTCAATTTCATCCCGCAAATAAGGAAGAGTCGAAATTGAACTATCCAGGTTTTGTATATTAAGACTTATGACAAACAGCTTGCTCTTGAACTTTAGGCTTAAGATTTTCATGCGTTCAGCGATTAATCGTTCGTCTTCAAACTTGCCATCGAGCAAGTCGTGTAGAAAGTGTTGATGTAGCAGTCCTTGTGAGAAATGAATATATTTAGTTTTTTGTAACTCGATGGAAATGACATCGCAAAGGAGAGAGACCAATGCCTCGTCGCTTTCTTTAAAATCACGGTTATGGGCGCAAACTACTATAACAGCAACATTTTTATTGTTAATTTGAATCTTTCCGATCAGTCTGGGGTATTTGCAATACGGATCTGACCAGTAAAAAGGTGTGTCATTGATTGCTATCTCGTTAAATAGACGATTCCTCACATAATAGGAATAGGTCTGAAAGATAAAGTTATTATTAACTTTCAGTTCATTCCAGACGGGATCGTCGGTTACCTTGGTTTTACCGGTTGAAGCAAGAAGCTTGACGCTTAAGTCAGTTATTGTAAAAGGGTTACCCAGTATTTCATACCCTAGATCGACAAGGGCTTGCAGACCTGATTCTTCACTGAGCACTTTAATTAACTTCAGGGAATAATTAGCTAGAAGAGAATTATATTCCATAAAAACCTCCTTATCTTTAGGAAGAGTGCACGATGTACATTTTATCTCTAATATTTTGTAAAGTTGAACAAAGGGATAATTTTAAAAAAACCGAATTTTATAATATATACAATCTAAACTGAAAAAAGAAAGGAATTAAATTAGTTGTATTTATTTTATCCCAAAAGACAATTTGTTTATATCTTAAAGATGAAAAAATATGATTAATTTACAGAAATCTAGTAAATGCAATTTAAAATCACAATGGAGGTTGGCGGATCTTGATAATTATTGGTGAAAAAATTAATGGTACAATTCCTTCCGTAGGCAAAGCAATCGCTGCAAAGGATGCGGACTTTATCCGGAATCTGGCTAAGGTTCAGGCAGAGGCAGGAGCTAATTTCATCGACGTGTGTGCATCAGTTGAAGACAGCCTTGAACTCGAAACCCTAAAGTGGCTTATTGACCTGGTACAGGAGGTAACAGATACCCCCATTGCAATAGACAGCCCTAATGTACGTATCTTTGCAGAAGCGATTAAGTATTGCAACAAGCCCGGTCTTATCAATTCGGTCTCTATGGAAGGCGACAAGGTTGAGGTCGTATTTCCATTGATAGCTGATACAAAATGGGAATGTGCCGCCCTCTTATGCGATGACACAGGAATTCCTCAGAATGCGGAAAAGAGTCTGGAAGTTTTTACGAGTCTTATGAAAAAAGCTAAAGAATATAACATTGATCCCTCCCGCTTACACATTGATCCCTTGGTGCAGATGCTTTGCACCTCGGAAGTCGGCATTAACAATGTAGTAGAAGTAATCAAGGAGATCAAAGCGCAGTATCCTACAATCCATATAACAGGGGGAGCAAGCAATATTTCTTATAATCTTCCTGCCAGAAAACTCGTTAACCAGGCCTTTATCGTCCTAGCGATGAACGCAGGGATGGATAGTGCAATTATCGACCCCTTAAACAGAGATATGATGGGCATGATCTATGCCACGGAGGCACTCTTAGGAGAGGACGAATATTGCATGGAATACATTGGAGCCTATAGAGAAGATAAATTTGGTGTAAAAAAATAATAATGATCAAATTATTAGGAGGAATTATAAATGTCAAAAATTGAAGAAGTAAAAGCTAAGGTAGAAACAGGCAAGGCTAAACTGGTTGCGGGTTTGGTCCAGGAAGCTCTAGATGAAGGAAACCAAGCTGGAGATATTCTTCAGGGTATGATTGAATCAATGGGCGTTGTCGGTGACAAATTTTCCACTGGAGAACTTTTCGTACCAGAAATGTTGATGGCGGCTAAAGCTATGTCCAAGGGTGTCGAAGTATTAAAACCTCTTCTCACAGGCGAGGCCACTTCGTCTTTGGGTACATGCGTGATTGGTACAGTTCAAGGGGATCTTCACGATATCGGTAAAAACCTCGTTTCCATGATGATCGAAAGTGTTGGATTTAGGATGGTCGACCTTGGCGTAGACGTTTCTGCAGAAAAGTTTGCGAATGCCATCAGAGAGAATGACAATGTAACGTTGGTTGCCTGTTCAGGTCTTCTTACGTCCACCATGCCGGCAATGAAGGAAACTGTTCAACAGCTTAAGGACAGCGGATTAACAGGGTTTAAGGTCATCGTTGGCGGTGCGCCTGTAACACAAGAGATGGCTGATGAAATTGGTGCTGATGGTTTTGCTCCCGATGCAGGAAGTGCTGCTGTAAAAGCTAAAGAACTGGTAAGTGCTTGAAACCAAGCATAAAAGAAGGAGGGCGTCGTTATGTTAACTAAGAGACAGAACTTAATGGAAACGATTAAAGGTGGAAATCCAGACCGCTTTGTCAATCAGTATGAATTTATGGATATAATCCTGGAGATGCCAATAAAGTTTATGACAGTACCAGGTTCGGAGTTGAAGACTGATTGGGGCATCACCTTCAGATGGCCGGAAGGTCAGCTTGGTCAGTTCCCTGTGCATGACGAAGAACACAAGGTATTAAAGGATATCACCGAATGGAGAAAATACGTTAAGGCACCATCGATTGAATCGTCAGACGAGGCTTGGGCTGCAGCTGTAGCACATGCCAATTCTATCGACCGCAACGACAAATTTGTCACAGCGTTTGTTGCACCGGGTATCTTTGAAATGACACATCACCTTATGAGTATGGAAGATGCCTTAATGGCACTTTATGAAGAACCTGAAGCCATGCATGAGCTTATCGATTACCTTACAGAATATGAGTTAGCCTTGGCCAAAGTATTGATTGATCGCCTCCATCCCGATGCATTATTTCATCATGACGACTGGGGCAGCCAAAAATCGTCCTTCATATCACCTGCCATGTTTGAAGAGTTCTTTTTACCGGCTTACAAGAAAATTTATGCCTTCTATAAAGCTAACGGTGTTGAATTGATTGTGCATCACAGTGATTCCTACGCGGTTAACTTGGTTCCCTTTATGATCGAAATGGGAATCGATATATGGCAGGGGGTCATGACAACCAACAATACCCCTGAGCTTATCAAAAAATACGGCAAACAAATCAGCTTCATGGGAGACATCGATAGTGGTACGGTTGATTTCCCGACTTGGACACCTGAAATCGCTGCCAGGGAAGTTGAGAGAGCTTGCAAAAATTGCGGAAAGTTATACTTTATTCCTTGTTTAACTCAGGGTTTAGGTTTTAGTTCCTTCCCAGGTGTATACGATTCGGTAAGTGAAGCCATCGATAAAATGAGCAAAGAAATGTTCTAAATGTATTACTGAAGCCAATCAAGATAGTTTTTTCTGGTAGTATCTAAAAAGCCTCCGAAGTCCGACTTCGGGGGTCTTTTTCCTATTAGGTTTTTGAGCAATGCTTTAGTTGAGAGGAGTTAAAATAATGAACTCAAACATTAATAATTTGATATCTTTCGTAAACTCTCTAGGTGTTAACCAAGTTGCAATCATTTCAGTAGAAGATATTCAATTTAATGACGATTTTAGGATGTATTGCGAGCAAAATTCGTGTGGCACTCACAATAAAAACTGGATGTGTCCCCCTGCGGTAGGTTCAATTGATGAGTTAAAGGAAAAGGCGTTGAAATTTACACAAGGGCTACTATTCCAAACCGTGTATCACTTGGAAGATTCCTATGATTTTGAAGGTATGCAAGAAGGCACCGAAGCTCATACTAAACTATTAAGGAATATATTGGATAATATAAAAAGCAGGGGTATTTTCAAAGAATTCCTGCCGCTAAATGTTGGTCCTTGTACTTACTGTGGTCGTTGTTCTTTCCTTGATGGTGAGGAGTGCCGATTCCCTGAAGAAGCAGTTTCTTCCGTTGAGGCTTATGGAATAGATGTCATGGCATTGGAGAAGAGTTGTGGGATGTCTTATAATAACGGCAAAAATACGGTTTCGTGCGTAAGTCTTATTTTATTTAACCCCTATCAAGTTGAGTGATGATCCGTTTAATAGCTTTAACCGGAATACCTGGCAAGAATCATGTAGGAGGATTCACGAAATGACTCAAGCAAAGCACAGTTCTACCATAACGGAAATGGTTAATGTTACCTTTCAGAAATCTATAGGCACAGGGGGAGAATGTGTTGGAACAGTCCCTGCAGGCAGCACCCTTCTCCAGGCAGCGATTGCTGCCGGTGTTCATCTTCAAAGTGCATGCGGAGGTAAGGGGACCTGTGGTAAATGCCGTGTGATCCTGTCCCCAGAGGATCGTACCGGACCTTTGCCAGAGGAAAAGAAATTCTTAAGTGACGAGCTAAGTGCCAATGGGGTAGTTCTAGCCTGTAAACGAGTTGTCGAATCCGATATGGATGTTTTTCTGATTGAGCAAAAGGATGTCTTTGATCGCAAAACCCAACTTGGGCAGGAAAATAAAGTATATGAACTTGCTCCTCTCGTCCGTAAGCACTTTGTATGTATCAGTGTTCCAAGCACTTCGGATCAGCGTTCGGATTGGGAGCGCTTGGTAGCTGCACTTCCAAAATCAGAAACTCCTCTGCGTTTTAACCGCAGGATCGCCGCAAAATTACCCAGGATTTTGCGTGAGGCCTCTTTCCAAGTCACAGTGGTTACAGCAGGGGATGAATTATTAGCGGTTGAACCAGGAGATACCAGTGCGGGGTCCTATGGTTTGGCAATTGATATCGGGACAACCACCGTTGTTGTCTATTTAATTAATTTAGTTGAAGGAAGAATTGTGGCGCGTGGAGCTCTGACGAATCCCCAGCAAGGGGCTGGAGCCGACGTCTTGTCCCGCATCGCTTTTGCAGCTGATCACCCTGCGGGTTTAAGCCAGTTGCAAACCCAAGTTGTTGGGGGCTTAAATCAGATTATATCTGATCTATGTCAAGAAGAAAGAATCAAACCCGAGGAGATTTATCAGGCTGTTGTTGTAGGCAATACCACGATGAGCCATTTGTTTCTTGGCATAGATCCGACTTATTTGGCACCGGCACCGTTTATTCCGGGCTTCCGTCAATCTGTTACTGTTAAGGCTTCTGAACTGGGGCTTAGAATTCTTAGCGATGGGGCGGTAACCGTCTTGCCCATTGTGGCAGGTTATGTGGGGGCTGATACCGTTGGCGTCATGCTTTCAGGCCAAGCTGATCAGTTGGAAGGGATTCACCTTTTGGTTGATATTGGAACCAATGGCGAGATTGTTTTGGTTGGGAAGGGTAGAATTCTAAGCTGTTCGACTGCAGCCGGCCCGGCTTTTGAGGGGGCGGGGATAAAACACGGTATGCGAGCGGCTGATGGGGCAATCGAGCGAGTCAAGATAACAGAGGATCTCGAACTGGGTATTATTGGAAGAGAAAATGAAAAAGTCCGCGGAATATGCGGCTCAGGTCTGATCGATGCGGTTTCTGAAATGCACAGAGCCGGGATCATCGATTCCGGAGGACGTATGATTTCCTCGGAAGATGATCTGGAGAAGCTTCCGTCGGCACTTCGGGAAAGAGTGCTCTATGAGAACGGTAGCCGGGAGTTTGTTTTGGTTTGGAAGGAAGAATCCGCTGCAGGAGAAAATATTACAATAACCCAAAAGGATATTCGCGGACTACAACTTGCCAAAGGTGCTGTCTTGGCAGGGGTTCGAATTCTCCTAAGCCATCTTAGTTTAAAAACTGAGGACCTAGACATGATTCATTTAGCCGGTGCTTTTGGTAACTATATTTCTAAGGAAAGTGCCTTAGGGATCGGACTTTTGCCCCAGGTATCTCTGGATAAAATCCAGTCCATAGGCAATGCCGCAGGAAATGGCGCTCAAATGGCACTGCTATCCACCGACGCAATGGAAAGGGCAAACAGATTGGCGCGGGATACGGAGCATATTGAACTTTCTACGGAAAAGATCTTCCAGGATGAATTTCTGGAATCTCTTGCTTTAGAGCAAAGTTATTAAGATAATACTCTCGAGTTCTAGGGCAACAATCAAATTACGAACCATCGAAGCCTGTACTGGTCATAACGAATGATTTCAAATAATAATGGCCCGACAAACGTTCTTTTGTCGGGCCATTATTAGCTATGATTACTATCCTAGGTACAAAGATATGATAGCTACCTGCTAAAAGGCAAAAATCTCTTCGGAGCTAGGATTTTTGATATGGGCTGATGTGAAGTAGCGGGGGGGATTAATGATGGATAAACAATACTTGATAATTTCGCTGCGGCGGACAATACCAATAAATATTCCATTATCGTCTACAACAGAGACGAAGTTTTGTTCTGCGGCATAGGCAAAGAGATCTTCCATTTGAGCATCAACGGGAACCGGGTAATGGAAGGTGTGCCTTTCTATTTCCGCCAGGGAGATTTTTTGGGTATCCATAAATGTTAGACCAGGTGTGTTTTTCATTTTCCAAAGCAGATCCCCTTCGGTCAAAACACCTACATATTTACCTTCATTATCGATAATAGGGACAGAAGTATAGCGATGGAATTTCATCCGTTCCATGGCCTGTCGCATAGTAGAATTGATGTTTAAATAAATGACATCTTTTTTTGGTAAGAGGAAAAAAGCGATGTTCATTTGTTAAACCTCCAATCTGCGTATTTACTAACTCGTAGGAAGTATTGTAAATAGACATTAACCTAACGTTTTTTGAGAGTAGTAGTGTAACTATATAGTGAAGCTTGCTGCGATTCGTCATAGACATACTTGTAAAGATATTCACAAGTCAAGATTAACATTTTCAACGGTATAAGTCCATAGTGTATTAGCATGATAGCAATTAAAATTTCATATAAAGACAGTGCTCTCGGATCCTTAGTCGAACGACAGGTATATAATTTTGTGATTCATTACGTTATGCATTACATAACTAAAATATTAGGTAATTACATCATTAAAAAGTTATATTGTACATCTTTGAGATTAGGTCATATAATCTCCCTTAGATGAATTATATGGTTATGTAGTTAGAATAAGGGGGAGAGAAATGAATAAAAAGGTTTTAACAGCACTATTTATGGTCGTAGCGTTGGCTTTTGTCTTAGTGGGATGTTCCGGACAAACGGGACGTTCGAAACCTGCTGAAGAACCAAAGGCTGAATTCAAATCAGAAATAAAGTTTTATGGTTCTACAACCTTAGCTCCTGTCATATCGCAATTATCGACTAACTTTAATGAGCACTACGGGACCTGGGATAAAGTTGATAGTAAACTTGATAAAAAGGATATCGCAATCTATGTATCCGGAGCTGGCTCCAGTGCAGGTGTTAGGTCAATCATTGATGGTGTTAGTGATTTTGGTATGGCTTCTAGAAAGGTATCCGAGGAAGAGAAAGGCAAAATTGAAGGGTATCAGGAGTTCAAACTTGGTATGGATGCCTTAACTATTTCTGTGAATCCTAAGAACAAGCTTACAAAACTAAAAGACTCACTGACAACTGAAGAGATAAAGAAGATATTTTCTGGAGAATTTAAAACTTGGAATGATGTGGATTCCTCTTTATCAAAAACAGAAATCGTGGTTGTCACTCGGGATATTGGGGGTGGAGCTCATGAAGTTTTCCAAAAAGCGATTATGGGAGATGTTAAGGTTCGTGCCGATGTGATTCAAGCACCTTCTATGGGAGCGTTGGTAACAAAAATAATCGAGAATGAAAATGCTATAGGCTATGCTTCCTATGGTATGGTCAATCAGAATAAAGGGAAACTTGCACCCTTTAAAGTTGATGGGATAGAGTCAACCTCAGAAAATATCTTAAACGGTAGCTACAAAGTTTCCCGCCCCTTGATTGTACTTAAAAAGGGAGATTTGTTGCCTCAAGAAAAAGCATTCATGGACTATGTTGTTTCAGACGAAGGGATGGACATAATCGAAACGTTAGGCTTTGTCCCTAATAGATAGACCTAATAACGACAATAAAAAAATTCAGGGGCTACTCGCCTCTGAATTCTGTCGTTTTAGATGGGGTGTTATATGGATCAGACGTTTGAAAAGCTATTTATCATAGTATGTACAATCTTTACGGTGATCTCCATAGGCTTGCTCTTTCTAGTGATTGTATTTATATCGAAGGAAAGCATGCAGATTTTTCAAGAAGTAAGTTTCTTAGACTTTATAAGTGGACTTACCTGGAACCCATTAGCCAATGAGCCAGCGGTAGGAATTCTGCCTATGATTTTAGCTACCTTTTATGTCTCAATAGTAGCAGTTTTAATCTCTCTACCCATAGGAATTGGCTGTGCCCTAGAGTTAGCTGCCCTTGAAAATGAGAGGCTAAAGGGCATCTTTACCTCAATTTTAGGAGTGTTAGCGGGAATACCTTCCGTTATTTATGGCTTTATTGGTCTTTTGGTTGTGGTTAAATTTTTTGAGACAACCTTCATGTTTGCCACTGGTGAATCCATCCTTAGCGGTGGGATTGTCCTGGCAGTGATGGTTTTACCATACATAGTTTCATCCGCCACAGAAACAATGGAAAAATCCTATAAGAAGTATAAAGAAACGTCACAAGCCTTGGGTGTTTCTAAGAGTTATATGTTAAGAGCTCTCATTTTGCCGAACGCCAAAGGTGCAATTTTAACTTCCATGATTTTGGCCTTTTCCAGGGCCATGGGTGAAACCATGGCGGTGATGATGGTCATCGGAAATTCACCGATTCTTCCGAAACTTTTAGGGAAAGGTGAGACTATTCCTGCGCTCATCGCTTTGGAAATTGGAACTGCCGGTCTCGGGAGTTTACATTACCATGGGCTTTTTACCGCGGGTTTTGTACTAATGATGTTCTTGATTTTCCTGAACGCTCTTTTCTATCTAATCAAGAAGAACTTGACAGAACATCTCGAATGAAGGTAGAGAGGAGCAGAGGTAGAGAATATGAAGAGGATCGATTTTTCACTGAGGTGTTGGACTGTCTTAAGCACGGTTTTCTCAATTGGCCTATTATTCTTTTTATTGGGTTTCGTTTTCATAAAAGCTCAAGGAGTTATAAGCCTTAATTTCCTTCTAGCTAAACCTGCGGGTTTTCCCGTGGGTTCAGCAGGAGGCATCTGGCCAGCAGTTATAGGCAGTCTACTGGTTACTTTGATTGCCAGTTTCTTTGCCACGGTCCTTGCCTTTTTTACAGCAGTCTATAGTGTTTTTTACTGTCGCCACGAAAGAATTAAGCTAGTTATAAACCTCATTGTTCAATGTATTGCTGGTATTCCTTCCATTGTATTGGGACTTTTCGGTTATGCTTTTTTAGTTATTAAGCTAAAGCTTGGGTTATCGATTCTGGCCTCTGGCCTAACTCTAGCGATTATGATTTTCCCCTTTATTCAAATTAGGCTCCAAAAGCTATTTCTAGAGACCAATAAACAGCTTTTGGAAGCGTCAGCTTCTTTAGGAATTAATCAATCCTATACCATCATTAACTTGCTTATGCCGATGTATAGTAAACAGATCCTTTCAATCATCACCCTGGCCTCAGGTTTTGCCATGGGAGCTGCTGCTCCTGTTATGCTCACAGGATGCATGATGAATGCTCCTGTGCCAAAATCCATAGCTTCTCCTTTTATGTCCTTGCCCTATCACCTTTATGTTTTAATAGGGCAAGGAATCTCTTTAGAAAACGCATATGGTACCGCTTTTGTTTTAATGATTTTAGTTTTACTCCTTAATTTATTAGCAGCAGTACCAACTTTACTGGGAATGAGGGGAAAGCGATGAAACATCATCTAATACTTAAGGATTTAAGTGTCGCTATTGGGACTATGGAAGTACTAAAAAAGATTAATTTAACTATTTCTGAATATAAAATTACAGCAATTATCGGGCCATCCGGTTGTGGTAAAACTACCTTGCTTAGGACGATAAATAGACTCATTGAGGAAGAGAAGCAAGTAAGAGTTTCTGGTGAAGTGCTTTTCGAGGGGGAAAGCATTTATCAAAAACCCTTAGTAAAATTAAGAAAGGACATTGGCCTGGTTTTTCAACAACCTACACCCTTTCCCATGTCTATTTATAATAATCTAGCCTATGCTCTGAAATATCATGGCGTTAGAGATAAGGTAAGTTTAGAAAAGACTATTGAAGCTAAGTTAAGATTGTGTGGACTTTATGAGGAAGTAGCGGATCATTTAACAATGTCCGCTCTAAAGCTTTCAGGTGGACAACAACAGAGACTCTGTATTGCACGCTCCTTATGTGTGGAACCTAAGGTTTTATTAATGGATGAGCCTTGTTCGTCCCTTGATATCCATAATACGAAAATAATTGAGGATCTGATCGTTAATCTTTCTCGGGATTATACCATCGTTATTGTTACTCATAACTTACAGCAAGCCAAAAGAATTGCAGATTGTACTGCCTTTTTTCTAGGAGGAAAGCTCATGGAAATGAGTAATACAGAGGCGTTTTTCAAAAACCCCCAAGCAGAAGAAACAAAACAATATCTGCAAGGGCTATTTGGATAGGGTTTCCGCATAAGTAGTTTTTCCTTTGGTATCCTAAGGGATAAAGGAAGGTGTTTTTATGAGCATTCATGACAGCAAAGTTGTCATAATCGGAAGTGGATTCGTGGGGACTAGTATCGCATATGCGACGTTGATTCGAGGATTATGCACGGAACTAGTTATGGTGGATATCCATCGGGAAAAAGCGGAAGGCGAGGTTATGGATTTAAGTCATGGATTGCCCTTTGTTCCTCCGGTTGCAATTCGAGCAGGGGGATATGAGGAATGTGCAGGTGCCGAGATTATTGTGATTTCGGCAGGCGCTAATCAAGAACCGGGTCAATCAAGGTTGGACCTCGTTCAAAAGAATTCAAAAATATTACTGTCGATCCTGCAGGAAATTGAACAATACGAAAAAAATGCTATCCTCATTATAGTGACTAATCCTGTCGATGTCTTAACAACACTGGCCAGTCAGCATAGTCAGATTCCGCCTGAACGGGTGATCGGGTCCGGTACGATCCTTGATACGGCGCGCTTTCGCTATATTCTAAGTCAACGATATGGAATTAGTGCGAGTAGTATACATGCCTACGTAATCGGAGAGCATGGGGATTCGGGAGTGCCTCTATTTAGTTCAGCTAGTATTGCCGGAAGTCCCTTAATTCACTGTGAAAATGCTATTGGCACTAATAATCAGTCTTGGAAGGAAGAAATTACCTCCGAAGTACGCAAGGCAGCCTATGAGATTATAAACCGTAAGGGAGCTACTTATTACGGTATCGGGTTAAGCTGTACTTATATCCTTCAATCGATTTTACGGGACGAACAAAAAGTCCTTACGGTATCCAGTTATCTAAATGACCAATATGGGAGTTTGGGTACCGCGATTAGCGTGCCTTGCGTCTTGGGGAAAAGGGGGATTAAAAGCCGACTCCAAGTAAGCATGGATCCATTAGAGAGGGAACTGTTTATACGATCGTCGGAAAAGTTAAAGGAATCTCTGCAAATCGTGAGTTCATAACAAGGGTTAACAAAAAGGGTTGAATTTCAGAAATATGCACTGAAATTCAACCCTATGGTGAGTAATAGTATTAATTTTGCCTGTGTAAAAGAGTGTATTTTGCAATATTTACAGAGTGATCGCCAATACGTTCAAGATTACTAATGATGTTAAGGAAGGTGGCACTGTAGCTTCCGTGACAAGTCCCTTGACTGAGGCGTTCAATATGCCCCAAACGCAAATAGACTTCTAAATCGTCAATAAGATCATCATATTTAAGGACTTTTTCAGATAGAGCAATATCATCTGTTTTTAAGGCTTCTAAGGACATCGTATAGATCTCTTGAACTCTCTCAAACATATTCATAAGTTCATTATTGGCTTGCTCTGAGAATTTAAATTTAGATTCGTTAGCATAATCAGTAAGTTCCACGAGATTAGTGGCGTGGTCTCCTATTCGTTCTATGTCACCAATTACTTGAAGAATACGATAACTCTGATCCGTTTGTTCAGATGTGAGAACTTTCCCGTATGATACTTTTAGGACATAGTCCGTAATCTCGTTTTCAAGTTGATCGATTGCATCTTCAAATTGAACCGTTAACTGTTTATTTTGCTGGTTACGATGATAAAAGTAGAGTTTTGAATTTTCATAGGCATCACTAGCCATTTTACCCATCCGCAAGGTCTCGCGACTTGCATTGGCTAGGGCCACAGAAGGATTCCCTAAAAAGCGAGGTTCTAAATATTTAGGTTTTGCTTCAATTACAACGTCTTGTTCCCCGGGAACTAGTTTAGTGACAATACTCGCAAGAAGTGCAATGAAAGGCAATTGAATAAAAGTATTTAAAAGATTGAAGACACCATGAGTTTGAGCTATCTGAAGTTTTATTCCCAGCGTATCCCAAGTTCCCTCAAAACCAGGAATCAGGATATAAATATAGTTAGTTAATAAAATAACAAGTTTGGGAAAAATTCCTACCAGGAAGAGAGGTAAAAAGATAGCTGTACCAATTAGATTAAAGATTAGATGAGTGGTGGCTGCTCTTTTGGCCGCGACGGAAGCTCCAATTCCAGCAAGGATTGCTGTAATGGTTGTCCCAATGTTATCGCCAAATAAAATGGGTACTGCTTGAGAGTAAGAAATGACACCTTGATTTGCAAGCTCCTGTAAGACACCAATGGTGGCGCTACTACTCTGAACAATAACTGTGAAGATTGTTCCGATAAGGACCCCAAGGAGAGGGTTATTTTCAACATCGCCCATCAAACCAATAAAGAAGGGGGAACTTCGAAGGGGTTTTAACCCATCCCCCATGACATCCATTCCATAAAAGAGAAGACCAAATCCTAGAAGTACTTGTCCAACATAGTTTATTCGTTTTGTTTTGAAGAAGAAGAGAAAGAAAACTCCCATTGCAATAATAGGTAATGCATAGGATTCAAGTTTGAAACCAATGATGTAAGCCGTAAGGGTCGTTCCGATATTAGCTCCCATAATAATTCCAATAGATTGTCTGAGTGTCAACAATCCTGCGTTAACGAGTCCAATCGCTAGGACAGTAGTACCACTACTGCTTTGGATCAATGCTGTGACAATTGTGCCCGTTAAAACACCACGAAGTGGGGTTTTGGTCCCTTTTTCGAGGATAACCCTTAACCTATCTCCGGCTACGGCTTGTAACCCTTCTGACATTGATTTAATGCCAAATAGGAAAAGTCCCAGCCCCCCAAAAAAACTGAATAATACCGTGGTTAAATCCATCTCCTCCAGCCTTTCCTCTTTATATCAGGATTCCCTTTTATAATGCAATTTTCTTATCCTTTGAAAGATTATCATGTTCGCATATACAAAGTCAATTACACTTTGTGGTACTTCCTGGGACTTTATCAGCCATTTTGTTTGTTAGATTTTACAGCATGCCAAATGCTTGCTGCAAGTCCGCCCCATATGACGATGATACCGATAAACATCATTACTATGGCAGTACTACTCATTAGTCATCCGCTCCTTCGCCTTGAGAGTATGTTTTTATATCCAAATCCTTCTCTGCCCACTTAAGAGATGCTAAGACAAAACCAATCAGAATCGTAGCAATTACTACTCCCCAACCTGAATAAAGAAGAAATGTCGTGGGATAACCTTCATAATTATTTCTGATGTTATTCACGAGATTTTGTATAAACATATAGCCTAATACTGCCGGAGTAACAACACCTAAGCAAATCTTCCACCATAAACCCGTACGTAAATCCGAAATTTGATTGGCATGATCTTGTAATGGTGATAACTTCTTTAAAAACCAAGCGACTGTTACGACGGATACCAGTCCGGCCAATGCAACACCAAAGTTATTAATAAAGTAGTCTATTGCATCTAAGAAGAATAATCCTCCTTGCGTTGCATACAAAATTGAAATCATTGCGGAAAGACCACCACCAAGCATGACCGCCTTTGTACGTGACACTTTGAATTTATCTTCTACCGCGGCAACAAACGTCTCAATAATTGAAATTAAGGAGGATAGGCCTGCAAAAACTAACGAACCAAAGAATAAAACTCCAAAAAGTCCATTTAAACCTGGAAACGAGTTTAAGATCTCTGGAAAGACGACAAACGCTAGGCCAATACCGGCCGTGGCTACCTCTTCGATAGGAACATTTGCTTGTGTAGCCATAAATCCCAAAGCGGCAAACACACCAAAGCCTGCTAAAAGCTCAACACTTGAATTACTAAAGGCTGCGATGAATGCATTGTTGTTAATGTCTGATTTTCTTGGCAAATAACTAGAGTAAGTGATCATAATTGCAAATGCAATGGATAGGCTGAAGAAAATTTGACCATAGGCAGCGATCCAAACCTCTGAAGAGGTAATTTTGCTCCAATCTGGTTTGAATAATGCTTCGAGACCAAGAACAGCTCCCTCTAAGGTAAGTGCACGAATAACAATCATCAAAAACATAATCAGTAAGGTTGGAATAAAAATACGATTGGCTTTTTCTATCCCTTTTTTAACACCTTTAAACAGTATTCCTAAAGCAATAACCCATACGAGCACCAAAGGAATAAAAACTCCTGGAACAATCGATCCTACCGAACCAATGGCCCCGCCATTAACAATATCGACACGCTGTAAGTATTCTGCCATTAAGAATCCACCCGTATCGTTTCCCCATTGTAAACCTATTGAGAAATAGGTGTAGGCCAATGCCCAAGCAATAATAACTGAATAGTAGGTAGAGATTACAAAGGCTATGCCTACTTGCCACCAACCAATCCACTCTGTTCTCCGATGCATGCGTGCGTAAGACAATGGCGCAGAACCCCGATATTTATGACCCATGGTGAATTCCATGATAAGAAGTGGAATTCCGGCGGTTAAAAGTGCAAATAAGTAGGGAATGAAAAATGCGCCTCCGCCGTTATCATAGGCCACATACGGAAAACGCCAAATATTTCCTAGACCAACTGCGGATCCAACGGCTGCTAAAAGGAACCCAGCCCTTGTTCCCCATTGCTCACGATTTTCCATTTTTCTTCAACATCCTCTCTTTTTGAATACCGATAATAAGCGAATACATACAATAAGTTCTCCCTCAGCTTTATGTTCTATTCAAAATCATCACTTCTTTCAACAAATTATAGATACGTCGCATCATTTGACAGGAAATACTGCAGGATCAAGTATGCCACAAGTGAAGAGTGAAAGCAAAAGGCACATCTCTCACAAGAGATGTGCCTTTCTCCTACTTTGCTGTAATCATTTCAGCTTCTACCTCTTTTAATGTGTGCATGACGAGTTTTATTCTTTTTCGAATTCCTTTAAGGCTCTCTAAGAGGCTATAAACAACAGGCACGACGATGAGCGTTAGAACTGTTGAGGACAATAATCCACCAATAACGGCGATTGCCATGGGAGCTTGGATTTCGGTTCCTTCCCCTAACCCTACTGCTAAAGGCAAGAGACCTAACATCGTGGTCAATGCTGTCATAAGAATCGGCCGGAGTCTGGTCGTTCCTGCTTTAATAAGAGCAGCACGTACAGGCAAGTTTTCTTTGATGAGTTTATTCGCATAATCAATAAACACAATTGCATTATTGACGACAATTCCCACAAGAATAATAATCCCCATAAACGCTGTGATACCAAAGGTTTGCCCTGTTAAGAGCAACGCTCCGGTGACCCCAATCATTGCAAGTGGTAAGGTAACTAAGATAATCAACGGATGAATTAGGGATCCAAACTGGCTTGCCATAATCATATAAACGAACACGACTGAAAGGATCATAGCTAGGGTTAGACTACCAAACGCATCGTTCATCATTTCGGTTCCGCCAACCATTTTTATCGGATACATAGTTTCGTTAATACTTAAGTCCTGAATCATAGTATCGATTTCGGTTTGAATCTTACCACTAATGGTTCCCATATCCGTATTTTCGAAATTAGCATAAATCGTTGTAGCATCTTGCTGATTATCCCTAGAGATCGTCATGGGGCTTTGACCTTCAACCACCGCTCCAAGGTCTTTAAGGGCGATCTTTGTCCCTAAAGGACTAGTGATTTTTAGATTTTCAATTGCTTGTTTCGAGTTATTAAGACCCTCGACTTTTACACGAACATCCTTTTCAACGCCGCTATTGCTTAACTTTGTGGCAACTTGGCCTTGAATTGATTGGTTAACAAACGTCGCGATTTGATGCGTGGTTAAACCGTTTTTTAGAGCCTTTTCTTTATCAACGATAAACTGATACTCTTTTTTGCCAACTTCCATACTATCAGAGATCGCCGTGACTTCTTTAATAGTCTTGAGACGGGTACTTAATTCCGCAACATATTCCTTCACTTGAGCAGCATTAGGGCCTGTCACCAAAATTTCTGCGGCAGAAGTTTGTCCACTCATGGCTGCCATTGAGTTACTAAGATTAAAGTCTAAGTGTACTTCTTTTGAAATAGTACTACTGAGTTTATCCTTTAGGTCATTCATGACTTTATCAGTCGGTTTTGTCCTTGAGTCGCTATCAATGAGGGTAATATTCAAGGAAGCTGTTTCATTTCCCCCGGAGTTCATCGAAGGATTAGCGTTACCCACTACAGCTGTAACAATTTCCACATCTGTAACATTCATAGTAATCGTTTCGATTTCCTCGACGACTTTCAAGGTACTGGAAAGGTTTGATCCTTGTGGAAGGCTTACATCAATCTTAAATATTCCTTCATCCTGGGCTGGAATGAATTCTGTACCGATTCTCGGGATCAAGAAAACGGATCCTATAAGAAGCGCCAGGGAAAGAACCACGGTAACTAGACGATGGTCTAATGCCCAAGTAATGACATTTTTGTAGATTTTATTTTCCTTAGTTTGTTTTACGTTTTTTACCTTTATGAGCATTCCAGCCAAAGAGGGAATGACGGTTAAGGCCACAGCAAGAGAGGCAAGCAAGGAGAACGTTACTGTTAAGGCTAATTCTTTAAACAAATCCCCGACTAATCCCCCAATAAAGACAATGGGAAGGAACACGGCAACTGTCGTGAGAGTCGATGAGGTTATTGCTCCAGCAACTTCAACGGTACCATCAATGGCTGCGGTAATTCTGGTCTTATTTAAGGAGATATGACGATAGATATTCTCGATAACGACAATAGCATTATCGACGAGCATGCCTACTCCTAAGGCCAAGCCCCCAAGGGACATGATATTAAGGGTGAGCCCAGAGAAATACATCATTGCAAAGGTGGCAATCACGGAAAAAGGGATTCCAATGGCTATGATAATGGTTGAACCGACTGATCGCAAAAAGAGTAGGATCATGATAATGGCAAATGCCCCGCCAAAGAGTAAGGAAGAAGAGACATTTCCGATGGACTGTCCGATAATTTCTCCTTGGTCAGCAGATACTGTGAATTCCATTGCCTTATAATCTTGCTTAAAGCTGTCGATGACCACTCCAACTTCCTTGGTCACCTCAACGGTATTGGCGGTTCCTTCTTTTTGGATACTGATCATTAGACTTTCTTTACCATTGGTGTGAGCTATGGAATTAATATCTTTCTTCACCATTTCGACTTTAGCGACATCTGCTAAGGTCACGACGTTTACAGCATTCCCTTCAGGGATCATACTGATCGGTAACTGTCGCAGGGTATCGATGGAGTCCTCTTTACCGATGACTCGTAGATTTAACTCTTTATTGTCCTGGGTTAGAACTCCACCAGGATAGGTTAAGTTATTTGCCTGAATCAGTTGGGTTATTTTTTCTTGGGTAAGATTCGTTTGGTTTAATTTATCCTGGTTTAAGTGGATCAAAACCTCTTCGTTGAAGCCTCCAGCAACTGTGACGCTGGCAACCCCTTCAATAGTTTGCAGCTGAGGTAATAATTCATGATTAACAATCGTCTGAATCTCCTCTAGGCTTTGGCCGGAAGCAACGGCAAGCTGCATTACTGGAAGCATGGTCGGATCGAATTTGACGATCATAGGTTGTCCGATATCCTTGTGAAGGTTCAATTGATTGAGCTTCGAGGTAATATCCTCTCTCGCTTCGGATACATCCATTCCCCAGTCATATTGTAAGATAACTAATGATGTATTGGCGCGACTGCTTGACTGGAGTGATTTTAGACCTGGTGTGGTACTGACTGTTTCTTCCACTGGTTTTGTAACCATTTCTTTGACCTCTTCAGGACCCGCTCCAGGGTAATTAGTAATGACTGCTAGGACAGGAGGGTTAATATTTGGCATTAAGTCTAGTTTAAGATTTGAAACCGAAACAACTCCAAGAATAACGACAAGTAACATCATCATAATGGTTGTAATTGGATTACGAACTGAAAACTTCGGTAGATTCATGTGCTTATTCCCCCTCCTTACTGAGTACAATTTTGGCAAGTTTTTCGGTAACGACGACCAAGGCTTTCATTTCTTCGGGTTCAAGCTGGGAAAAATATTGTTTGAAGATTTGCTTGCGTTGGGACTCCGATTGAAGAAACACTTGGCGGCCCATATCAGATAACCGAATATTGACCGTTCGGCGATCTTTCGTGTCCCGTTCTCTAAGGATCAAATCATGTTTCGATAAGCGATCCATCATAGCCGTAATAGCCGCAGGATTCACCCTATGCTCTTTAGCAAGCTCTGAAACTGTACAACTTCCTCGTTGAGAAAGAATTCTCAAAACAAAGAATTGATCATTGGTTAGGCCCTTGTCTAAGTAGTCTGACATCTCAGGGGATAACTTACTTATGGCAAGATAACATGCCTCTTCCAGACGAGTAATGTAATGATCGATAACGTTCTCTTCAATTTTTGCTTCTATTGGTTGTAAATTTGCTTTTTCCGTCATCGAATCACCTCATAAAATTTTTTATCCTTAAACTATTTAACATAGTTAAATATAAAGTACTTTAACTAAAATTTCATTGGTAAGTAATTCAATGATTAGTAAATTTGTCCGCAATAATATGAACCCACAGGGTTGTATTTTTTAATACTACCCTGTGAGTTACATGAGAGATGATAGTTAGTGGATAGTGGAATATGACTAATTGTTAACGAAATTCACAAAACTATATAGTGAGATAGATTTAAGGAACTACTATCAAATTTCTCTAAAGGAGCACTAAGCATGAAAGTAGTATTTTTAACCTTAGGCAGCAGAGGAGATGTTCAGCCATACGTTGCCCTTGCTAAGGAACTTGTAAAAAATGGGCATGAAGCCTTAGTATGTACTGGCGCAAGTTTTAGAGGATTTATATTAGAAAATGACGTGGGCTTTCATGAGGCAACAGCAGACTTGATGGCTATCCTGGAGAGCGAGGAAGGAAGAAAGGTTTTTAATGGTGGACAATATAATATTCTTAAGATGTTAAACTATGCGAAAGAGGTTATCACACCTGCCTACAGAAGAAGTATGGATGATTTTTTAGATGCCTCAAAAGGGTCAGACCTTATCATTTACCACCCTAAAGCACTCGGGGCAGTGGATATTGCCGCATATTTGAACATTCCTTGTATTTGCATGCCTCCGATTCCAATTGTTTACCCAATTCCTGACTTCCCCAGCATTGTCGTATCTAGTAAGAGAAATTTTGGACCATTTCTAAATAAACTTTCATATAAAGCGACTTCCCTTGGGGAAGCGTCTTAATATGAAAGAAATTAACGATTTTAGAAAGAAGTCACTACAGCTATTAAAGAGAAAATCAGGAGAGTTTGCGTTTAAGGTGAACGGTAAGAGTATTCCAATCGTATATCCTATTAGTCCGTTTCTTTTTAAAGAAGTTGAAAGCTGGAGGGATAAGGTTTTTCTTCCTGGATTCTTCTTCTTGGATTTAGGTGAAGTCGAACTTAATGACGAGTTGGAGAAGTTTTTGATAAGTGGTGAGAAACCTATTGTTGTGTCCTTTAGTAGCATGCCTCTAAAAAATCCAACGTTATTTAAAGATAAGGTTATTAAAGCTTTAAAAGAAACTGGAAACAGGGCTGTTGTATTAACCGGAACAAGTGGAATGGCTTTTGAAAATGAAGAGAAGATTTTTACTGTGAATCAAGCACCTCACCGACTTATATTTAGAAAGGCTAAAGCTATCATTCATCATGGTGGAGTTGGCACTACGTCTGAAGCACTTCTTAGCGGGGCACCTCAGTTAATTATGCCATTTACAGTAGACCAACCGTTTTGGGCACAGAGACTTTATTCAAAAGGGTATACCATAAGTCCTTTGAAGGAAAAGAATCTTGAAACATCTAATTTGGTAGAATCACTTAAAGAAATGGAAAATGATCAATATATAAGGAAGGCTGAAGAAATCAAAAACATTATTGAATCTGAAAAAGGGCTTGAAAAGGCAGTAAAGTATATTGAAAGAGTGGTTTTAAAGTGATTTAAGCAAACTGATGGAACTTCTGAATATATTTTATATTGACGGTTTAATTAATAGGTAATATAATACCTAAAAAAGGTACTGTATTACCTATTTTTCGGAGGGAGTAAATCCATGATGGAGATACGTACGTGGCAACCTGAGATGAATGAATGTTTCGCACTTATTTTCTTGTTAGAAAGAAGGCTTGAAGCCACTTTTGACCGGATTCTTGCAGCGGAAAACCTTACTGCAAAGCAGTGGCTTGTGCTTGCTGCGGTTGAAGGTATTCTACAGGGCAAACCATCGATCCAAGAGGTGGCTCGACAGTTATCTACATCTCATCAAAATATAAAGGCTATTGCCCTAAACCTAGAAAAACGCGGGTTCCTGCTGCTAGAAAAGGATCCAAAAGACAAAAGGGTTACCCGGCTTTCTGTAACGGCTCAAAGTCAATCCCTTTGGCAAGCTAGAGTAGACGTTGACAAAGCAAATCTGGAAGAGTTGTTCCAACATTTATCGGGAGAGGAAGTACTGAACCTTAAGGAATCCATGTATAAATTAATGCGGGGAGCAGACGAAATGGCGGTGAGAATTGATTTAGTAAAGGTTGGTGAAAAATAGTTTCCTTAGTAAGCTAGATACAAAAGATTTCAATGGGGGGAGATTATCATGAAGTATTTCTTTGCAGTAGTTATGGTATTGCACGGACTAATTCACCTGATGGGTGGGGTTAACGAGTTGGGACTCTCCAAGATAGAGGGTCTTTCCGCCCAAACCCTGGTACCAATTTCGGAATTCATAAAACCTTTACTAGGAGTCCTATGGCTCTTGGCGGTGGTCGTGTTTTTGGTAGCCGCGGTAGGTTTGGTTACCGGTCAACCGTGGTGGAAAGCAGTGGCTGCAGGAGCGGCAATCCTATCGCAAATCCTAGTCATTATTTGGTGGCCGGCAGCCAAAGTAGGAACAGTTGCCAACGCCCTTGTGATCATCGCACTCTTTTTGCTTTAAAGAAGATGTTAGTTTTTCACTCGCGAACATATGAAGGAGGAATTGTTTTGGTTACAATGGCAGGAATCACAAAGTTCCTGGAACAAAAAAAGTTAGCTGTTGTTGGTGTGTCTAGGTCCGAAAAGAAGTTTTCAAATAAGTTATACAAAGTTCTAAAGTCCAAAGGTTACCAGTTGTCTGCTGTTAACCCTTATACCGACCGCATTGACGGGGAAGCTTGCTTTGCTAACATTCAGTCTTTACCGCAGCAAGTGAATGGAGTTGTGATTGTAGTTCCGCCAAATCAGACGGAACAAGTAGTTAAAGATGCATTTGCTGCAGGAATTAATCATATCTGGTTGCAGCAAGGCGCTGAATCCAAGGGCGCAATTGATTTCTGCAAGAAGAACGGAATTAATGTGATCTATAACCACTGTATATTAATGTTTGCTGAGCCGTCATTGCCACATAAATGTCATCGTTATGTGTGGAAGGCCTTAGGGAAATTACCTAAATAGTATTGAACTTACTTAATAAGCGCATCAACAAAGCATTTTATTGACTCCGAATAATTCAAAATTAGTTGTTGACAAACCCAAGTAGAAAATGCTAATATAAGCATCCGGCCAAGAAGCAGGCTAAGAAGACAAGAATCGAACAAGTTTTAAATTAGCTGTTGACAACGTGAGTTGGAAATGCTAATATATAACTCCGGCCTAAACAGCCATAGAGTCACGAAGTAAGAGGTAAAGCTCTTGGAAAAATTAGCTATTGACAACGCAAGTTGAAAATGCTAAAATATGATTCCGGCCCCAAACGGGGCAAGAAAAAATGATGGTCTTTGGTCTTTGAAAACTAAACAACAAGGACAGCCAATGAGAGAGACTCGAAAGAGTTTCAAAATAAATCATGAGTCAATCATCTTCTTCTAGAAGAAGTGAAATAACTTTTTTTGGAG
>NZ_JABZFS010000069.1:0-6020 GCF_014237355.1 Desulfosporosinus sp. | reverse complement strand
AGGTTCTGAGCAAACTCTTCCGCATCTTTGAGGTCTTCAGCATTAGGTCTACCCTTATTCATTCCCCCAAATAGTTTAAGGAAACTATTTGTGTTAAAACCTTTACAACTGAATTCATCAATGATCATGTAACCTTTAGATTGTAGTTTTTCCCTAAGCAACGAGTGATCTTGGGCGACTTTGGCTTCTCCCATAATTGCACTGGTTGAGAAAATGAATGCTTTCTTGTTGGTGACTTGTGGTAGTTTATCGGCAAGATCAAGCAGAAATTTATGGTGTTTTTCACCATATATCCCTGAGCCAAAGCCTATTAGACTATACTCTTGAAGCTCTTCAGAGTTTATTTGCTGTGGCGTTTTTATTTGTGCATCAAGAACTTTTGCGAAGACGTTAGCGATTTTCTCAGTATTATTGTGATGGTATGAATACAAAACCAATAGAGATTTCATTGGCAACACAACATTAGGGATAGGTTTTTTCTCAGCCATCTTGTCACCCCCTTCTTATTGTTTAAATTGTACTGTAAAGTTACCTAGTTAAATTTTTTTATTATGCTCCACAGTTATGACTACATGTCCCTTTTTGAGCCCGTTTTCGACATACCTGTGAGCCTCGGCAGTTTGTTCCAACGGATAGCATCGATCTATGACCGATTTTATCTTCCCCGCCTCAATAAGCTTTTTGATGAAAATTAGATCTTCAGCCTTGTCGCTTGCCATCGCACATATTACTTTCTTACTGCCTATTATTTTAGTCCATAGCATTTGAAAAAGCTGTCTCATCTTAAAGCTGGCTAAAAGATAGCGTCCGTTTTGCTTTAGCGAGCTTTTACAACGTGAAAACGAACTCTTACCTAATATGTCAAAAATAAGATCATAGGTCTCACCGCTTTGGGTAAAATCCTCTTTAGTGTAATCAATGACCTTATCGGCTCCCAGAGATTTCACCAATTCTAATCTCGGGGTACTGCATACCCCAGTAACTTCTGCCCCAAAGTGAGACTTGGCAAGCTGTGTCGCAGCTGAACCTATCCCTCCAGAAGCGCCATTGATAAGGACTTTTTGTCCGCTCTGAATATTTACTTTTCTAAGTAAACTCAACGCCATTAATGTCCCATAAGGAGCGGTAGCGGCTTCCTCACAGGTCATATTGGCCGGTTTTAGTGCCACTACCCCATCTTCAGGCATACATAGATACTCGGCATTAGCACCCATTCTCATACCGCGATATGCAAAAACTTGGTCACCTTTCCTAAATAATTTTACATCTTTGCCTACTGCTTCAATTTCCCCGGCAAACTCACTCCCTAGTATATTTATTTTTGGTCTTGTGAGACCAAAATATATTCGCGCACCGAACCAAAATGGCATTGACATATTGAATTTACTAGGGGGAATGTTTTTGAAATTTCGAGTTATAATATCCCCGTAATTTACTGATGCCGCATATATTTTTATCAGTACTTCATCTTCCTTGGGAGTAGGTTTTGCTACCTCTTTGAGCTGAAGAACTTCCGGTGGTCCGTATTCTGTGTATACAATCGCTTTCATCATAATCTCCTTTCAAAAATCGTTACCAATTTCCTGTAGCATAACTGTAAAATGGTACTAGTGTTCATACCCAAAAAAGTGTTAATCGGAGGTTTAACTCTATACTTGTCATATCCATTCACATAGTAATAACAACTTTTCCTTGAGCGTGCCCTTCTTCAAGATACCGCAGAGCTTCAGGGACTTCACTTAAGGGGTAACATCTATCTATAACAGGTACTACTTTACCGGCTTCAAAAAGCTTTTTCAGAAAAACCAAATCTTCTTTTTTGTTTGGTTTCCACATCACGATACCCATTTTCCTACTCCCGGTCATTGAAATCAATGGCCCCAGGAACAGAGCTTGGAAAATTGCAGCCGTGGAACCTCCGACAAAGACATAAATTCCCTTGGGACTCAAAGCACGCTTGTAATCGAAAATTGAACGATATGCCACAACATCAAGAATCAGGTCATAACGCTGCCCACTTTTGGTGAAATCTTCTTGAGTGTAATCAATGACCTGGTCTGTACCAATCGAGCACAGCATGTCCAATTTTCTCGTGCTGTCCACGCCAGTCACTTCAGCCCCAAAGTACTTGACAATCTGCACTGCAAAGGTACCCACACCACCACCCGCACCATTGATTAAAACTTTTTGTCCTGGCTCAATCTGTCCTTTATCGCGAAGACCCTGAAGGGCGAGGATTGCCGCTTGAGGATAGGTCGCTGCTTCCTCGAATGTCATACTGTCCGGTTTCAGCCTCAATGCATTTTCAGGAACAGATACATACTCGGCAAAAGCGCCAAAACCACACACGGATAGATCCCCGAATACCTCATCACTTGGCTGAAACTGCTTTACGTTTCTGCCAACCGCTGCAACCCGCCCGGCTATGTCAGATCCGAGTATCTTGTACATTGGTTTTAGAGGCCCCCCGATGCGGACCCAGAACACACCTCTCAGGGTTTCCACGTCAGCTGCATTTAAGGATGCTGCATGAACTTTTACCAACACTTCATTGTCCTTGGGAGCAGGTTTTTCTACCTCTTTTAATTCAAGAACATCGGGTGAACCATATTTTGTGCATACAATCGCTTTCATGAGTTTCCTCCAAAGTTGCTTTGTTAGGTTTTGTCGTTATGCTCCACAGTTATTACTACCTTCCCTCGGGCGTGTCCTTCTCCAAGATACCCGAGAGCTTCAGCAACCTTACTTAACGGGTAACGTCTATCTATAACAGGAACTACTTTGCCGACTTCAAGAAGCTCTTTCATAAAAGCCAAATCCTTTTTGTTTGATTTCGCCGCTAAGTTACCCATTTTCTTAGTCCCGGTCATTGACATCCATGGTCCCAGGAGCATGGATTGGAAAATTTGAGCCATGGAACCTCCGGTACAGACATAAATCCCCTCGGTACTTAATGCACGCTTGTAATCTGAAATCGGATGATATCCGTTAACAGCAATAATCAGGTCATAACGCTGCCCACTTTGAGTGAAATCTTCTTGAGTGTAATCAATGACCTGATCTGCACCAATCGAGTGCGCCATGTCCAAATTCCTGGTGCTGCATACGGCAGTTACTTCAGCCCCGAACGATTTGGCAATCTGCACTGCAAACGTACCCACACCACCAGATGCACCATTAATCAAAACCTTTTGCCCTGGCTGAATCTGTCCTTTATCGCGAATACCCTGAAGAGCGGTGACCGCCGCTAAAGGTACGGCCGAAGCTTCCTCGAACGATATATTGGTTGGTTTCAGCACTAATGCATTTTCAGGAGCAGATACATACTCGGCAAAACCGCCCCAACCACACGCAGAAAGGTCCCCGAATACCTCATCACCTGGCTGAAATTGCTTGATGTTTCTGCCAACCGCTTCAACCCGCCCCGCTATGTCAGCTCCGAGTATCTTGTTTTTTGGTTTGAACAGCCCCGAGCCCATTAAGCGTACCAAGAACGGCTTACCTCTCATGAAACCCCAGTCAGCATAATTTACGGATGCCGCATATACTTTTACCAGTACTTCATTGTCCTTGGGAGTAGGTTTTTCTACCTCTTTTAATTCAAGAACATCGGGTGAACCATAGTTGTAATAAACGATAGCTTTCATTTTATTATCCTTCCTCTTTTGATTGATAATAATTTTTTAAAATTGTCCGAATTTGTCAAATGCTGTAATGAATCAATTTCAGGATTTCATTTCGGGTATTTTTGCACCTTTAAATAAAAGCCAAAACATAAATAACAATTCCCCAATAAAAGTAAACATGGCAATTGTTATATGGTAATTGGGTAAAAGAAAAATTACAAAACTATCTATTAGATAGCCTAAACCTGCAATTATCAACAAGACGCCCAGAATTCTGGGAATGTAGCCCGACTTGAAAACTAAATAACCAAGGGTAAACAAATGAAGGCCAAAAAATACGTATCCAATTTGCCATCCATAGCTAAACGCATTGAGAAATAACATCACCTGAGTAGGCAACTGATCTGTTTCAAAAACTCTCAAGTAGTCAGCACCACTTAAAAGGTGCAAAACAATAACAAGATTAAGCAGAGCGATTCCAAAAATAGTGGCATACACCAGCCTAAACCACGCCGTAAGCAACGAGAGACTCTTGTTTGCTGGCTTGAGCAAAACATAAAGTGCCCAAGCCACCACCACATCAAGAATAATTACGATTATAAAGCTACAAATACCGCTACGGAATAGTAACTCATTAGCCACAATATTATTTGCTGTTGTTGCTGCATCTCCCGGCACAATAAGGTTTTGACGAACAAAGAATTCAGCGAAGATAGCGAATATACTCATGATTAGAAGTCCGAACCCTGCGACTATTGCAGCTTTGCGTAGTGATATATCTTTCATATAGTTTATTATTTCAATTTCTCCTTATTTGTTATTGGGGCTAACTTCATGGCTAGGCCACCTCCAGGCAGACCAGACAATCAATAAAAGCCACACAACTTGTCCAATGGAATAGATATAGGAATAAGCCCATGACCCTGGCATAAGCATCAATGTGATAGCAAGACCAATATGGAATATACTTACTATGATATTTGTCCAGCGATTCGCCTGAGGCTTCAATGTCAGGGACAGCAAAACCATAACACCCGGAATCGACATCAATATTGCAGTTGCCCATAAAAGTGTGGGAGTAATTAGAATACCTGCTACTTTTCCAGTTATTATTTCCTCTATGATCCCCGGCTGGAAAAATGTCTTAATATCCGCATATATATACAAAAACATCAAAGCTACCCATAATGCTGCAAGCTTTATCTTCACATTTATTTTCACATCTTCTAAAATTCTTGCGGTCTTTCTGTTTGAATTCACTTTTTATCTCCTTTTTATTCAGGTATCTTTTTTTCATCCGTATGGTATTCCAATAAGTCTCCCGGTTGACAATTGAGTTCTCTGCAAATAGCCTCCAGGGTTAACATGCGTATTGCCCTGGCTTTTCCGGTTTTTAAAATAGATAAATTTGAATTAGTAAGTTGTATTCGTTTTGCTAATTCATTGAGTGATATTTTTCTATCTGCCATCACTCTGTCGAGTCTGAATATGATACTCATTTATCCTCCTAATTATACGGTTAAATCATGATCTTCCTGAAGAACAGTTCCACTTTTAAAAATTTCACATAGCATAAGCAGTAATATACCGGCCAACAGTGAGCTAAAATCAAAAGTTAAAATTGAAAATCCAATAAGCAGCTTACTGATCTTCGAGATAATAAGCACATTGCTTTTGTTGAATACTATATCATTTTTAAAATTATTAAATAAATACTGTGATTTTTTTAATATTCGAAGCAGTAATGCTACAATCACTCCAAAATAGGGCAGGAAAAGAATTCTCACGGCAAGCGGTATGTTTTTAATCATTTGCCAATCCTCATCATTTTTTAGCTCACTGAAAATATGAAAATTGACCTTGGCCATTCCTAACGCAGCAGGATCTTCGACTGGCGTAGAAAATAAGATTATTGCTCCCACTACGACTGCAATAATTGATAGTGCAAGCACTACATACCATGATACATGTAAAATTCCACTCAGTAAGGACGACAGCGATTTTTTACCTAAATATTTCATTTGAAATCTCCAATTTAATTTTAGTTAATTATAATCTACTATTTGTTGAAAGTCAAGCTTTTTTTATTGATAATCAATATATATTTATTGTTTTCTGGTTATTTATTATTAAATTTTAATAATCATACTGCTTTTTACTTTACCGATATACTAAATACTCATGTTATGCATATAAGGCAGTGTCATAATTAAGCGCTATTTTTTCGAGGAAAGTAATTTGAAGTGTCAAGTATGTCAAGAGGACGTTTTGCTTGTCATATATTGAGAATATATATTTAGCTTATTAAATCACCGCTAACGGTTAAAAAAATTAGTTCTTTTAATTTTTTTACACTTTAATATTGATACTGACCTGTACCCGATTAGCTGGACA
>NZ_JABZFS010000079.1:0-35731 GCF_014237355.1 Desulfosporosinus sp. | reverse complement strand
AATGCCAGATAATACAAACATAAATAGTATTTTTATTGAATTTGACCGATCAAGTTTCATAATATAAGCTATCACTAGTCCCATTATAGATACCATAGGAACCACCGTAATTAATGTTTGACCAATGTACTTGACCAAACTGATTGTATGCTTCTTGTTTTCCTTTTTTTCATATGTGCCTTCCACTGAATCCCCTCCCATTTTACCCCAAAAGTGGCTATACGAAAATAATAACACGGTTTTGAATATTATGATAATTTAATCAATTAATGTTCACTATCCTCAAATATTAAAATACTCTTCTGCTATTATATTAAACCTCTTTGTGAACACGAAGGGTATCGTTTATACCTTAAAACATTCAATTTCTTTCAGAAGTTGATTGGCATTTTTCGCTAGAGACTGGGCCTCTAACGCTACTACTTGCATAGTTGCAGTCACTTCAAAAGTTGCTTGCTCAATAGATTCTGCCGTGATAGCTGCTTCCTCAGAAACTTGAATAACTGTATTTACATAGTTCGTCATTTCTTTCATACTTCCAAGAGTTTGTTCAATAAAAGAGGCAATATCTGAAATGTTAACTGACACCTCTTTTGTTGAAGAAGTAATAACTGAAAGAGTTTCTTGTGCTTCACGGATTGAAGCAACACTATCCTTAACCTTTAAATCTGTTTGCATCATTCCTTTAACTGCATAATTAACACTCTGTTGGATAAGAGTCGTAATTTCTGTAACTTCCCTTGTAGAAGTAGCTACATTCTCTGCGAGTTTGCGAATCTCGTCAGCAACCACGGCAAAACCTTTCCCATGTTCCCCAGCACGAGCTGCTTCAATCGCTGCATTCAGTGCTAAAAGGTTCGTTTGTTGTGCTACTTGAGCAATTGTTTCGGTGATAGAACCAATATGATTAGATTGTTCGGCTAGTTCCTCAATGGTTCGCGCAGATTTATTTACAGCTTTATTCGTCTCTTCCATTGTTGAAACAATAACTGAGAGTTTGACAAGTCCATCTTCCGAATTTCTTTCAGATTTAACAGCCTCTTCGGAAACGGCCATGGCATTTTGGGCAATCATTTGAGCAGCACTTTCCAATTCAGCGACCATTGTTTCCATCTGTTTTAAGGTTTGTACTTGCTCTCTCGTATCTAAGGCCATTTGGCTCGTAGACTTGGCAATGCGGTTATTCGTTGTGGTTACTTCTTCGGAGCTTGCTGATAATTCTTCTGACGAAACAACCCAAGAGTTTGCCATATCACCAATGTTATGTATGATTTCGTTAAAGTTAATAATCATATGGTTAAACGCCCGCCCTAACTCGGCAATATCACGTTTTTTTGCTGTGTCAATTCGTTGAGTTAAATCTCCTTCTGATACCAAACGAATTCCTTGTTGCATCGCATAAATGGGCTTAAAAATTAAGTAATAATTTTTTATCATTATAATAAATCCGATGAATGTCGCTGATAGTACAAAGCCTAGAAAAACTACAACAGATTTTGACCAGTTAAGTTTCATAAAATAAGCTATAACTAGACCCATAACGCTAAGCATAGGAACAGCAATACCCAAATTTTTGCCCAGATACTTTCCTAAACCGATATCCTGCTTTCCCTTTTTAGGGTATTCCTCACTACCATACATTAAGCCTCATCCTCCTTCCTTTAGAGAATCGCTTTGAGAACTTTAAACCGTTTTAATTCTTGTTGAATTTGACTCGCATTTTGGGCTAGCGATTGGGCTTCTGACGCAACATTTTGCATGGTTGAGGCAACTTCAGTGGTCGAGTCTTCAATTGCCTCTACTGTTGCTTCTGTAGCTTGTGAAACAAGGACAAACCTATTTACATGCTTCTTCATTTCCTCCATACTTTCTAGTGTTTGCTCACTAGATGAAGCAATATCTGAAATATTTGCCGAAACTTCTTTTGTTGAATGTGTGATGATCTCTAAAGCCTTCTGAGCCTCCTGTATCGAGGCAACACTAATTTTTACACTCGAATCTGTTTGCATCATGCCTTTAACCGCATAATCTACCCTATGTTGAATAAGAGTAGTAATTCTCGTTACTTCACGTGTTGAAGAAGCTACATCCTCTGCGAGTTTGCGGATTTCATCTGCAACTACCGCAAACCCCCTCCCATGGTTCCCGGCCCGAGCAGCTTCTATTGCAGCGTTCAGTGCCAATAGATTCGTTTGGTTTGCCACTTGGGCAATTGTCTCAGCGATTAATCCGATACGATTTGATTGATCCGCTAGATCTTCGATAGTCCTAACAGAATTGTTTACGGACTGGTTTGTCTCCTCCATAGTAGTCACTATTTCGGAAAGCTTCGCTAATCCTGCCTCCGAATGTCTTTCAGATGTCACAGCTTCTTTAGAAACTGACTTTGCTCTTTGTGCTATCATACGAGACGCATTTTCAAGTTCGGTTACCATAGTTCTCATTTGTTCTAGCGTTCGTACTTGATTATGAACTTCCTCAGCCATTTTACTTGTATTACTGGCAACATCGCTATTCGTTGCAGTCACTTCTTGAGAGCTAGCGGATAATTCTTCAGACGAAGTAACCCATAGGTTTGCCATCTCTCCAATCTTATGAATAATTATATTGAAGTTCTTCACCATCTGGTTAAATACTCGACCTATATCCGCTAAATCGCTTTTTTTGTTAATATTAATTTCTTGGGTTAAATCTCCTTGAGCAACCAAGATAATCCCCTTCTCCATCTCATAGATTGGCTTCAATAGAGAATAGTAGTTCTTTAGGGAAACAAGAGCTCCTATGGCTGCTCCAAAAAAAAGAAAATACAAAAACAAAGATAAGGTTTGAGGCCAACTTAGATCAATTAATAAAGCAAGAGCCAATCCAACCGAGGAAACCACTGGAACGCCTATTCCTAAGTTTTTGCTAAGATACTTGCCCAAACTTACCTTCTGCTCTCCCTTATTAGGTTTTCCTTTGCTACCTCTCATTTTTGTCCGCTCCTCATATTTATTTCAGACTAATTATTAATAATTAGTCTGAAATGCAATTGCTTATTATACTGCCTGTTTTTTTAGTTGCTCCCACCCATAAACATAATGTAATTGTACGAAAAGAAGTCCTGGATGAATCTTCTGTTTGCCAAAGTTTGAGGCAGTTAAATATACTGTCTCAGCTGGATGGTATTCGTTAATTTGGTGGTACAATTGCTCTCTAATTTCTTGACAACGTGCAACTAAGTTATCACTATCTGATCCATGCCCCGGTAAATAAGTATGAGTGCGAAGGGCTTCGATCCTTTTTAGACTTTCCAGATAGCTAGGCAAACCGCTAACCACATTGCCCTTTTCCTGCCAGATCCCAGGATAGGGAATCTCATCAGGAAGAAGCATGTCTCCTGAAAATAGTATCGAATCTTTCTCATTATAAAACGACATATGTCCAGCTGTATGGCCCGGTGTAGCAATCGAACGCAACAATTTATTGCCCGCCATGATAGTTTCGTCGGGTTGGATGAATGTTACTTGATCGGGTAAGGCTGTTAAGTATTGTAGTCTTTTTGAAATCTTCAGCATCCCCGGTATTTCCATTTCTGGAACTCCCCATTCCTGAGTTGCCCATTCATTAAGACGATTGAAGGCTTGTCCCTGTACAAAACTCGTCCATTCTTGGTAATCCCGAGAACCGACAACTATTCGTGCTCCTTCTTGGGCAAAAGTTTTTGCTGCTCCCGCATGGTCAACATGCCAATGAGTAACCAGGATCTGCTCTAGTTTTTTAATCCCTACCTTTTTCATACCTTCATGAACAGCCTCAATTACTTCTGGTGTATTAGTTCCTGCATCTAACAACGTGGGTACTTCCCCTGCGAACAGGTATAGATTTACAGCATCCACATTGAAAGATAAAGGAATTTTTAACATAAAAACATTATCTGATACTTCTTTTATGTCTGTCATTTTAAAGATTACCTCCATAATCAATGATTATTTATTACTTTTATCTGTATAATAAAGTACAATTGAATAGTAAGGCAGAAAATGATTCAATAAATCTAAATGCACAAGTTCTAGTACTAACAGTTTAGTGTCAGTCAGGAGGATATCAATGAATAACACCCAAACATCCGTAAAAGATAACCCTTATCAATACCGAGTCATTTGCGAGCGTTGCCACAAGACGCTATTCTATTCGGGTCAAGAAAATGGGGAAACTATATCCGTGCTTTGCGATAAATGCACGGAAGCAGTAATTGAACGATAATTAATTGACACAAAAAACTGAAAATAGGTTTTCAACAAAAGGCCATGTCCTAGTAAGACGATGGCCTTTTGTTATATCATAATTGTTATTGTATTATCTTTTTAGTAATTGCTGGGATATCCTTCTTTTTCAATAATATATTTAGCAATTTCTTGTCGCATTCCGATCATATCCACGTTGGGACGTCGAACAAGCTTACGCATTCCAGCCAGTACAGTGTTGAGGGAATCCCCTTTCTCGACAGCACAAAGAACTTCCTTTGCCTGTTGCTCAAGAATATTAAATGCTGCATAAGCACCAAGAGTTGCAGCCTTTTCGACAAAGGCTTTATGCTCTTCAGAAACATCCAAGTTTTGAACTTTCTGAGCACGTAAAACTCCACTTTCCATAGCGTAGACTTGGAGGACCATCTCAGCCATTCCCGTTAGAATAAATTGGTTGTCCTTCAAAGCCATACCCAGGTTTTGCGCTGCCAGCCCTGCAGCCATTAAGCATAGTTTCTTAGCCTTCTGGGTCATTTGGTTAAGTGCTTCTAATCCTTCTGCACTATTACCCATTCCAGCTGAAACCAGATCTTTACTAACGGCTTGGGCTGCCTGAAGTAAAGGAAGTTCACCTGTCATAGCTCGCTTCAAGAGTGTTCCTGGAACAAGCAGACGGTTAATTTCATTTGTTCCTTCAAAAAGTCGATTAATACGAGAGTCACGATACATACGCTCAATCGGATATTCCTTGATAAAGCCATAACCGCCATGAATCTGAACCCCTTCATCCACGGCGAAATCCAAAACTTCGGAAGCATAGACTTTGTTGAGGGAACACTCAATCGCATACTCCTCTAAAGCCTTTCCAGCCTCTTTACGGCAGTCTCCCGTTAGATCGAGACCATGGAATCCAGTCTCCATAAGACCGGCAGTACGATAAACCACACTCTCAGCCATATAGGTCTTGGTGGCTATTTCTGCAATCTTATGTTGAATTGCCCCAAAGGTATTGAGTGCTTCTCCGAATTGTTTACGTTCGGAAGCATACTTCAAAGCAGTCTCCAGGACCACCTGCACACTACCGATAGCCCCAGCTGCCAATTTAAAGCGGCCGACATTCAAGATATTGAAGGCCACAACGTGTCCACGCCCCAGTTCACCGACCACGTTTTCTACAGGAACCATTACATCTTCCAAGATTACTTGACGGGTTGAAGAACCTTTAATTCCCATTTTCTGTTCTTCTGGTCCAAAAGATAGTCCCGGTGTTTCCCGTTCGACGATGAAATTGGTCATTTTTCCGTCTACCTTAGCATAGACGAGGAAAACATCAGCAAATCCCGCATTGGTGATAAATTGTTTAGTACCATTGAGGATATAATGGGTTCCCTCTGCATTTAAAACAGCGGTGGATTTTGCGCCTAAAGCATCCGATCCCGAACCGGGTTCAGTTAAGCAATAGGCTGCAACTTTAGTACCGTTAGCAAGTCCCGGCAGATATTTTGCCTTTTGCTCAGGTGTGCCAAAGTAGACAATGGGTAAGGTTCCAATCCCAGTATGCGCTGCATAGGCAACTGCAAATGACCCTCCCCGAGGAACTTCTTCACCTACCACTACTGTGGAAGCCTTATCCATAGCTAGACCTTCAAATTCTTCAGGGACTTCTAACCCTAGTAACCCCAATTCTCCAGCTTGGCGCATAAATTCACGAACAACGCCTTCTTGTTGCTCTTCCATTTCCTCTATCTTTGGAGCAACTTCTTTGGACATAAAATTATGAGCCATACGCTTAAGTTGCTTATGGTCTTCATTTAATTCCTCTCGTACGTATACTTGATCAGGAGAAACTTCAGCGAGTAAAAAACCGCCTCCGCGTAATTCTAATTCCATGGTTACATCCTCCTCTTTATCGAGGTACGAAGTTCGAGGTTCGAAGTTCGAATGGAGACGTTCGCTTTCGAACGCCTTAACATTGAACCGAATTACTCTACTCTGCACCAGGTGCTTCTTCTACATTTACAGATTAAGTTTTGCAAGTCGGGAACGGTTCTCTATGTTTATCCAATGCCGAGAACCGTCCCTACGCTTCGCCCTGCTTGCGCAAGTCAAGGGTGTTCGGGGCTCGAAGGATTCATTCTTCGAACCCCGAACTCGCGTCTTGCATTTTACAATAATTCGTATACACCAGCAGCGCCCATGCCGCCACCGATACACATCGTCACCATACCATACTTTAATTTCCGCTTGCTCATTTCACTCAAAAGCGTCGCTGTAAGCTTAGCACCCGTACAACCAAGGGGATGCCCAAAGGCAATAGCCCCTCCATTAACATTCACCTTAGCCGGATCTATGTCTAGCGTCTTAATGATCGCCAGCGATTGGGAAGCAAAAGCCTCATTTAATTCGAATAAATCGATTTGGTCAAGAGTTAACCCTACTTGCTTTAATACTTTTGGAATAGCTCTAATCGGGCCAATACCCATTAGCTCTGGTTCTACACCGGCAACTGCAAAGCCACGCCAAACGGCTAAAGGTTTAAGATCAAGAGCCTTCAGTTTTTGTTCAGACATAAGTAGACTCATGGCTGCACCGTCACTGGTCTGGGACGAGTTCCCTGCCGTAACAGTACCCCCAGCTTTAAAGGCTGTCCTTAATTTCGCAAGAGACTCCGGAGTGGTCTCGGGACGAATCCCTTCATCTTTTGTGAACCACTTTTCCCCGGGTTTTCCGTACATAGGCAAAGGAACTGGGACAATCTCATCGTCAAAACGTCCGCTGCTTTGAGCAGCCCAAGCCTTTTGATGACTTGAAGCCGCAAAAACATCTTGTTGTTCACGGGTTATTTCATATTTCTTGGCTACATTCTCAGCAGTAATACCCATCGAAACATAGGCTTGTGGCGCATGTTCTACCAAGTATGGATTTGGTGCAGGTTTCATACCACCAAGCGGCACCGCTGACATACTCTCTGCTCCTCCAGCGATCATCACTTCTGCTTCGCCTAAACGTATTCTGTCTGCGGCCATAGATATCGCCTGTAGACCTGAAGAGCAAAAACGATTGATGGTTACCCCGGAGACATCAATGGGCAAACCAGCGCGCAGAGCCATGATCTTGGCCATATTCATCCCCTGCTCTCCTTCTGGAAAGGAGCAACCAATAACACAGTCCTCAATCTCCGCTGGATTGAGAGAAGGAACTCGTTTAAGGATATCTTGTATAACATAAGCACCTAAATCGTCCGGTCGAACCAGAGCCAAGGCACCTTTGACCGCTTTACCAATAGCTGTCCGTTTGGAGTCAATAATGAAGGCTTCTTGCATGCTTTTCCCCCCTAATTCCGTAATGGCTTGCCTTTAGCGAGCATGTGGCGGATACGATCTTGGGTCTTCGGCTCTCCGACTAGGCTCATAAAGGCTTCACGCTCGAGATCTAAGAGATATTGCTCATCCACAAGCATTCCTGCCGGGCGATCTCCGCCAGTAATTGCATAAGCGATTTTTTTGCCTATATGCTGGTCATACTCTGAAATATAATTGCCTTCGCGCATGCCATGCAGCGCCAATTCTAAGGTCGCACGAACTCCAGCTCCACCGACTTTATATTTCGTTGGTAAATTAGGTCGGAAGTTGCGTGCCAAGTCAATAACACGTGCCTTAGCATCCAATATTACGTGATCTGGATTCATACTATAGCGATCATGGGCACGTAAGAAGCCCAGCTGCCGGGCTTTTTCAGCACTTGTTGAAACTTGAGCCATAGCCACGATCTCAAAACGCTTAGCAAAGAAATAATCAGGAGATACCTGCACGCCTGGAAGAATTCCTTCCATAGCCCGTATAGCCATTTCCTTGGTTCCTCCACCGCCAGGAATTAAGCCAACTCCAACTTCGACTAAGCCCATGTAGGTTTCCGATGAAGCCTGAATAGCATGGGAGTGCAAGCAAACTTCTGCACCACCGCCAAGTGTCATTCCAAAAGGAGCCGCTACAACAGGTTTTTTGGCAAATTTCAAGGCCATTGTTCCGTTCTGGAATTGACTAACCATATAGTTTAAATCATCCCAGTTTTCTTCCTCAGCTTCCAGGAGAATCTGCATCAGATTAGCACCCACGCAGAAATTCTTACCCTGGTTACCAATGACCATCCCCAGATAGTTCTTCTCGACTTCTGCCAGAGATTTATGAATCATGGTTAAAATATCTTCGCCAATGGAATTACTCGGAGAGTGGAATTCTAGGCAGGCTACCCCATCTCCCAAGTCAATCAGGCTTGCTCCAGAATTACCCAAGATTTTCTTTCCATCTTTATGGGCTTGCTTAAGGGAAAAGGCATAAGGACTGACTGCTTTTGGATGATATTCACCATCCGCAAAGTAAGAGACTTGACCAGATTCAGACTTTTGATAGAAGCGTCCGTCTCCGTTTGCAAGTACTTTTTCAACTAGAGGAGGCAGAGTTCCGCCTTCGGCAACCACACGATCTGCGATTGCTTTGACCCCAAGGGCATCCCAAATTTCAAAGGGTCCCATTTGCCAGTTAAAGCCCCAGCACATGCCCTCATCAATTCCAGAAATATTATCGGCAATATCCTCAGCAATCGTCGCAGCATAGAGTAAGACTGGTTTTAGGACATTCCAGGCAAACTCTGACCCGGCATCCTTGCCATTTATTAAGGTGCGAATCTTTTCTGTCAGGCCGCCAGCCGCTTTGGCTTTATCGAGGGACGCAAATTTCACATTTTTCTTAGGAACATAGGTCATGGTCTGAGGATCGAGCACTTCAATAACTCTTCCTTGTGGACCTTTAGATTTTTTATAGAAGCCCTGCTTGGTTTTATCTCCTAGCCAACCATTGGTCAGCATTGTCTGCACAAATTCAGGCAAGGTAAAATTATCCTTTTCCCCAGGTACTCCAACGGCAACAGTATTAGCAGTATGGATAAAGGTATCCAGCCCGACCATGTCAACCGTTCTAAAGGAGGCGCTCTTAGGACGTCCCATCACTGGTCCAGTAAGAGCATCTACCTCATCCACTGTGAGACCAGAACGGAGCATTTCTTGAAGAGTCACTGCCAAACCAAACACGCCAATACGATTGGCAATGAAATTCGGTGTATCCTTGGCCAGGACAACTCCTTTGCCTAAGACCCTCTCGCCAAACTCTGAAATATAGGCTAGCACCGCTGGATCAGTATTTGGACCAGGAATAATTTCTAAGAGTTTCATGTAGCGCGGGGGATTAAAGAAGTGTGTACCTAAGAAATTGCGAGTAAAGCTCTCAGGTAATTCATCTACCATCGCTTTTAGAGAAATCCCTGAGGTATTAGAACTGACAATGGTTCCCGGGCGGATATTAGCAGCGATTTTCTTGAAAAGGTCCACCTTAATATCAAGGCGCTCTACGACAACCTCAATGACCCAATCAACTTCGCTTAAGCGAGCTAAATCGTCACTTAAATTTCCCACCTCAATACGTTCTGCAAATTCCGGTACAAATAATGGAGCAGGATTCATCTTCAATAACTTAACTTTATTGCCTTCTGCAATACTATTTCGTACCTTACGATCCTCCAAGGTTAATCCGGCTGCTTCTTCTTTAGCCGATAGTTTGGAAGGAATAATATCAAACAATAGGCTTGGGATTCCGGCATTGGCCAAGTGGGCAGCGATGGTGCTCCCCATCACGCCTGACCCTATAACTGCTACTTTATGAATCTGCATTTCCATCCTCCTCTCGTTTCGGTTCAACGGCACCTCGTTTTATTTTTTTCGGTTCTTCTTTTAACCGAAGTGCACTCTTAAATAAAGCTGTCATAGGCTCTATTCCACTTATCAAGGTTCGTGGACTACGGGCCATCACCCAATCAGATGTGGCCTCATCTAAAGCGCCAAAGATCAATTGACGAGCTATCCGCTTATCAATTTTGGGAACTTCTCCACAATCTATACCTTGCTGAATCACCCCCTCAATAAGGTTAAAATAATCACTAACCGTACTATTAATGGGTAATCGCACACGCGGGTCGGACTGCCTTAGCTCTAATTGAGTTACAATGGCTACAGAGCGGTTTTCTTCCATATAGGAAAAATGTGTCCTAACAATCGTCCGTAAGCGTGCTTCTGTCGTTTTACACTGTGAGAGCTCGCGACTCATACCCGTGATAAATTTTCCCATTCGATCCTGAAAAACCCTAATTAAAACATCCTCTTTGCTTTTGAAGTATAAGTAAATCGTACCATCTGCGACTCCGGCTAACCGAGCAATCTTGTTGACTTGACATTGGTGAAAACCGGATTCGGCAAAAGCTTCAATGGCAGCATCGAGAATCCGTTGGAATTTAATCTCGCGCTGCACGTCCATGTAATTACACCTCACCTCTTCTAGAAGATATTGCCTATGAATGAATAACCATTCACCTATAACTCATAATACCATAGCCTCTTAAAAAAATAAATAGATTTTTCAGAAATTAATGGTCGGTTCTCAAAATAGTTTTGAACTTGACAAATAGCACGGCTATCTTATGATTATGTTGTGTTATTGAATACCCCCCTAGAATAGACATCAAACAATGAACACTAGCTAGTATGAAAGGACGATCAAGATGAAAGTGAGGATTTTCAGTTCCCCGGATTCTCGAATCTTAGAAAAAGAAGTTAATCAATGGTTAGAGGATAATAGTTGGGTTAAGGTGATCAATATTACTCAGAGCTCAGGAACAGCCACCGTCCTCTCTATTTGGTACGAGGAACCCAACGTTCCTATTCTTGGTTAATTGAAAGGGAATAAAAAGCATCCTTGGTAAGCCTAAAGTGGCCTCCAAGGATGCTTTTTTTGCTATTAAAACTCCTACTCGCATCAAAATTTGTTTTATTAGGAAATACTAGGTATAGTGCCCCAGAAATTAATGTGACTTATAAAAAGGATGGTGTTTATGAAGGTTTCCCTCTTTGCGACCTGCCTTACTAATGCCTTCTATCCGGAAGTGGATCTCACGATGGCAAAAATACTTAAACACTTAGGGCATACTGTCGACGTTCCGGAAGGACAAGTCTGTTGTGGTCAAATAGCGTTTAATTCAGGCTATGTGGACGATGCTAGAGAAGTTGCCCGAACACTGATTAATTCCTTTGAACGAAGCGAAGTCGTAGTAGGTCCCAGTGGCTCGTGTATTGCTATGATTCATCACTATTACCCAACTCTTTTTGAGAAGGAACCGGTTTACCTCAAGAAAGCTGAAAATCTGATTCAAAAGAGTTATGAATTCTCCCAATTTGTTGTTGATGTTTTGAAGCAACCCGATCTAGGGGCACATTACAAAGCAAAAGCTACTTACCATCCCTCCTGCCATGCGACCCGACTTTTAGGCATTGGAGAGGCTCCACTCAAATTGCTTCAAAATGTAAAGGGACTGGAACTGCTCCCCCTGCCTGAGTCCCAACTATGCTGCGGGTTTGGTGGAACGTTTTCTGTGAAAATGCCTAAGATTTCCGAAGCAATGGTCGCCGAAAAAGCCCAGCATGTTCTCGAATCAGGAGCAGATATACTTCTAGGACTTGATATGGGTTGTCTGATGAATATTTCCGGATATCTGGAAAAGATTAACAAGCCCGTGAAAACCATGCATATCATTCAGTTACTGGGGGAGGGAATAAAGCCATGACCATGTATAACTTAACCACCGACCAACGGGTGGATGAGGCCCTCGCCAATAACTTTTTGCGCCAAGCCACTCGCAGGGCTACGGATCGTTTAAGGAATAATAAATACAAAGCTGCCGATGAATTGGGAAATTGGGAAGAATGGCGTGGCGCTGGTGAAACGATTCGTAAACATGTGATCGCCAACCTGGATTATTATTTAAATCAACTCATCGAACAGATGGAGAAACGCGGAGTGCATGTTCATCTGGCCAAAACCCCTGCAGATGCTGTAGGGATCGTACGTAAGATTGTTCATGAGCAGGAGGCTAAAAATGTCCTTAAATCTAAGTCCATGATCTCAGAGGAAATCCACCTCAATCACGCCTTAGAAAAAGATGGCGTCGCAGTCGTCGAAACAGACTTAGGGGAATACATCATTCAAATTGCCGGAGAGCCGCCATCTCATATCATTGTTCCAGCTATGCACAAGACTCGCCAACAAGTTGCAGACTTATTTGAACCCATTGCCGGTCATGCTCTAAGTTCGGATACTCCAACCCTAACCCGTTTTGTCCGCCTGCAAATGCGCGAGCAGTTTCTCCGTGGGGATATCGGAATCACAGGCTGTAATTTTGCCGTAGCTGAGACGGGAAGTATTGTCATGGTGACCAATGAAGGAAACGGTCGAATGGTCAGCACACTACCTCGTGTTCAAATTACACTTATGGGAATGGAGCGCATCGTTCCCTCATTTCGGGAACTCGATGTCCTGCTGAATTTACTCGCTCGAAGTGCCACCGGGCAACGCCTCTCCAGCTATACGACCATCCTCACTCCCCCTAAACATAGCGCCGATTCAGATGGTCCTGAAGAATACCACCTTGTGATTCTTGACCATAACCGCTCCGAGATTCTAGGGGACGAGCTGTTTCGCACCGCCTTAAACTGTATACGTTGCGGAGCATGCTTTAATGTATGTCCGGTCTACCGCCAACTCGGTGGACATGCTTATGGCTCCGTCTACTCAGGGCCAATCGGATCCGTGATAACCCCGTTGCTGGAAAAAGACTGGAAAAAGTGGGGACACCTCCCTTACTTCTCCTCCCTTTGTGGTGCCTGCTCCGAGGCCTGCCCCGTTCGGATTCCTCTCCATGACCTCTTAGTTAAACTTAGAATGAGAAAAACTCAGAGTGGTCACACTCCTCAAGTCGAGCAACAAATTTTTAAAGCCTATCGCTACTTCTTCTCTCGTGAGAAAACGTTACGTCGAGTACTTCGCATAGGGGCTCATCTCCAACGACCCTTTGTTCGAAATCATCGGATTAGCGGCGGCCCTCCACCTCTTTCCAATTGGACGAAAAGTCGTACTCTTCCTATGGTGGCTGCGAAGCCCTTTATGCAAGTTTGGGCAGATTTAAAAAATAAGAGGTGAGAGAAATGACCACTACTAAACATTTTATTAATGGCCTAGCATCAAAATTAGGGCGTCCCACCCCGACTAAAGCTCCCACCCCTGTTGAAATTTCGGTTCCACAATATCGCTTGTCTAACACAGAAGAACGAGTCTCTATCTTCTTACAGAACTGGCACGCCCTCGGGGGCAAAGGAGCTATTGTAAGATCGGAAAACGATCTGCTCCAATCCCTCCAAGAATGGTTTGGAGATCAACCCATCAATTGGATAAAAGAAAATAAGCTTGCTCTCTTAGCTTGGGATATGCTTCCGCCAATTGCTGAGTCCGCCTTTTCCAGCCTAAACTGGCCTCTGACTAGATATACTCAATCATCCTTGAACATTCGGGACCGCTACTCAATCGCCGCCCAGGCAGAACTAGGAGTTACAGGCTCTGATTGGGGAATTGCGCTTTCCGGCACCATAGTGACGAACAGCAACCCCCTTAGGGGGCGGGCAATAAGTCTGCTTCCCCCTCGCCATCTTGCCTTCATTGAAGCTGCCAAAATTCGAAACAATCTCTTTGAAGTCCTACACGAGGTTTCAGCCTTAGGAACTCCTCCCGCGGCGATTGAAATGATCTCCGGTCCCAGTCGAACCTCTGATATAGAGATGGATCTATCCATTGGGGTACACGGGCCGATTGAGGTTTATGCTGTCGTAATTCAGGATTAGACAAAGTACTCCACCTGAGCTGAGGGATAATAATCCTTAGCAAGCTCCATGAAAAATTCTTTCATTTCCTTCATCTCTTCCGGTTGGTAGATATATTTTCCGTAACCAAACTGCCCGTATTTAAACTTACGGTCCTCCTCTTCCATGGGTAAGGCAGAGTTCGGGAAAACTCCTAAAATATTCGATTTAGCTCTTGAAGTAAAACGATGGGAGATAAACTCTAGGGTTAATTGCTCTGAAGACCAACCGGAGGGAGCCCTTTTTATTAATTCTTCAGCCGAGCGCTCCATTAACCTGCGATAGGCTTCTTGCCAGCCTTCAAACCGAAAAATAGGCGCAATAATAAAACCTAAGGGATATTCAGCCTTTAACACTTTCCCAGAGGCAATGATCCGTTCTTCAGCAGACGGAGTCCCATGTTCATACTTCTCTACAACCTCGGAACAATTCAAACTAAAGCGAAAACGTGTATGCCCTTCATGCTTAGCCTCCAGCAGACTATCGATATCCGTATACTTGGTGACAAAGCGAAAGCGCCCCTTGGGCTCGCGGCCAAAAAACTCAATGGCTTGCTTCAAAGCCCCGGTATATCGCTCTACTGGAATTGGATCTGAGGTTGCAGCCCCTTCGAACTGGGTGATCTCGGGCAAACGTTCTTCAATCAGCCTGGAAGCTATACCTAAGATTTCTTCTAGATTCACATATACTCGCAAATAAGGTTTTTTCCCTAAGGTGGTAGCTAAATAGCAATACTCACACATGCCTGGGCAACTCGTGACCAGAGGTAATTGGTAATGAGCAGAGGGTTTGCAGGTTTGAAATGTTTTACTGCGACGTACCCCGATCACCAAGGTTCTCTTAGCTTCCCGATACTGAGCAGCTGCGGTTTTGCCTGGAATTCCAGTAACTCGGTTATGGGAAGATGTGGGACTGACCGGTATTCCCAAGCGTCTAAAATCCTCAACTAAGGTTTTCCCTAGGGGATAATCAAGGGCATCAGGTTCGTAGAATACTCGACTCGGTATAAAATCTAGCAGCATTTTTGTTCACCTCAGGAGTAGGTTGCCCTAAGAGTGACGAACTAAAACTTACCCGACTTGAATATTGAAATAAACAACCATAACAACATTAGACCTGCCATAGCAGCTCCGATCTCGATAACTGAAATCTGCAAAAATGTAATGGGCTGCTGCCCTAAAGCCGAAGCGATAATAATCCCCGCCATAACGATACTAAACGAGAGTAAAACAATACTAAAGGATATCTGATTAGTGATGCGATCTAATTTTCTGAGAAAAATATCAAGTTCCGGAACACTTACTTCAATCCGAATACGTCCTCGCACAAGATTCCGCATCAAGTCCTTCATCTGTTTAGGGAGATCGACCAGCAGATCACTATAATCAGTGACATTGTGCCATACTCTACCGGCAATCGTACTTGGTCGATAGCGTTCCTTTAAGAGCTGAATCCCAAAGGGTCTCGCCATATCCATAATGCTTAGGTGGGGATCCAATTTTTCCACGATTCCTTCTAAAATTAACAAACATTTGGCCACCATGGTAAAATCTGAGGGGATTCGAATCTGATGTCGAAAAGCAACTTCAAAAAGTTCGCTTATGGCCTCGCCAAGACTGATTCGACTCATTGGGACATCCATATACTTTTCCCGCAATTCATCTACATCATTGCTTAAAAGAGTTAGATTGACATCTTCCGGAACAATCCCTATTCGTAAGACGGCTTTTATCATACTTTCCGTATTTTGACGCATCATAGCGATAATTAACGAAGCAAAATTGTCTTTCATATCAAGGGTTAATCTGCCAACCATACCAAAATCAATAAACGAAATTACCCCACCCTGTAATAGAAAGATGTTGCCGGGATGTGGGTCGGCATGAAAAAAGCCCTCAATGAGCATCTGATGAAAAAGAGACCGCACCAGTTGTTCGGCCAAGGCTTTATGGTCATACCCATTTCTCTCAAGGGCCTCAAACTGATTGAGCCTTAAGCCTTGGACAAACTCCATTGTAAGTACTCGGCGAGTGGAGTAATCCCAATAAATCGAAGGGACATGAATGGTCTTATCCGTCTTAAATTGCTTGGCAATCTTCTCTGCATTTCTGCCTTCGATGGTATAATCCAACTCGTTGCGAAGGGACTTGGAGAACTCTTCCACAACATCCCTCAATTGAAGACGTTCCATCCGTTTCATGCGATTTTCGGCCAACGTCGCTAAATCCAAAAGGATTTCCAAATCCGTTTCTATCATGGCTTTAATCCGAGGGCGCTGTACCTTAACGGCAACCTGCTCCCCCGTAGCCCGGAGCCGCGCACGATGTACCTGCCCAATTGAGGCCGCGGCAATCACTTTCTTATCAAAGGAGGAAAAAACTTCCTCAAGGGGAGAGCCTAGTTCCTCTTCGATAATCTCCGAGACCTCCTCGAAGGAGAAGGAGGGTACGTTTTCTTGCAGTTTTTCCAGTTCGCGCAAAATATCCTGCGGGATAATGTCTGCTCGTGTACTAGCAATCTGCCCAATCTTAATATATGTAGGGCCTAGTTCCTCAATCACTAGGCGTATGCGCTCTCCTACCGACATTGGGTCCATCTCTTCAGTATCCGCAAAAAGTCGTTTAGGTAGAGAAAGCATATGTAAAAGCCCCATCTCCTCTACAAAAAAGCCAAATCCGTGGCGAGCTAAGACCTTAGCGACATCTCTATAACGTTTGAGATGTCGTATTCGTTTCCCAATCATAAGAATTCGTCCCCTTTTATCACTCGAGGTTCGATGTTTATGCAGGTTCATTAATTTGCTGATAGAGGGCCTGAATATTATTCAGGCCCCAAAATAATTTTGGCGATCACATTAAGTTTTTAGCTAGGTTAGAATCCTTATAAGTCGACTTTGTCCTTACTATTTTCAAGTTCTTGAATACGTTTTTCTAAAGCTTCAAAATCCGCTTTGCTTGGCACATTTAACTCCCTAAGCACTTTTTCTAATTGTTCGTGAATTCTGGCGTTTATCTGTTTTTGTTCGGCTTGCCCTTTCTCAAGGAGTTCATTGATAAGGTCCTTAGATTCTGCAGAGGAAACTTCCCCTTTTTTAACTAACTCATCAACTAGCTTTTCAATCTGTTCCTTACTTACTACGGCTAAACCTAAGCCAAGGGACAATCCTTTTTTAATAAGGTCTTTCACAACCGCATCTCCTCCTTATCTATTTTCACCGCAATTAATGGACTATACCTATCATTATAACTCGTGTGTCTTAGTTACACTAATGATTGTTTACAAAAATAGTTAAACTTATTAATCGAATACTTGTTTTTTCTCCTTTTCCATGCAATCCAACATCTACCAAAGACAAGCCCTTGTTTATACGTTATACTAGTCACAACTTCAGATAAGCAATTCGTTGTGAGTCGGACTCCTATTAAAGACTCCAATCCCCTTAGATTAGATACTATATTTGAAAGGAATGAAGAAATTGAAAACAATTAAATCGATAAAATGGTCTCTTCTTTTAGTTCCAGTAATTTCTATGTTTTTGTTTGTGATAACAATCACAGCTGCACCTATGACAATAACAGAAAAAATGAATCCGTTTGAAATCCAAACTATAGCTGTAGTCGCTGCAGAAACAGCAAATAAGGCAAACGAAGTCGAACCTCAGGCAAGCCCTGTAACTGTCGCAAGCGCAGCCAAATCTAGCCCTCCTACAACGACTACAGCGCCTAGCTCCACACCAGCACCTGCTAAGGCAAAGGCCACGTCTAGCGTAAAAAAGGTTCAGCCGCAACCATCACGGAGCAGTACGCCAACGAAAACAGCAGTTGCTCAACCGAGTACACCAACGAAAACAACGACAGCTCAGCCATCAAAGGCAAGTGCAATTATTGCTACTGGTAAACAATATATTGGGGTTAAGTATGTATACGGCGGAACTACGCCATCGGGATTCGATTGTTCTGGTTTCACACAATACGTCTTTGCTAAAAATGGCATTAATCTTCCAAGAGTTTCCCGGGATCAATTTAAAACAGGTACGTCTGTCTCCTTTAGCAACCTGAAGTCCGGAGACCTAGTTTTTTTCTCTTTAGCGAAAAATGGAGTGGTTGACCACGTGGGAATCTATGTAGGTAATGGCCAATTCATTAATGCATCAAGTTCTAAGGGCGTAACTATCTATACTCTTGGATCTTATTGGAAGTCCGTATATGTTGGAGCTAAACGAGTACTATAGCTTTTCATAGAGCGTTCCAGTAAGAATATTTATCCTTTTTCCCCTTAAAATAAGTTTAGGTTAATGTCATCCTGATAATTCTGTCATCCTTGCGTTAGCGAAGGATCTAGATCCTTCAGTCGTCCCTCCTTCAGGATGACACAGCTCTCGAGTTTCTTTCGTAACAAATAGGGGGGTAACAAACATTTTTGATTTGTTACCCCCCTTTATTAGCATTAGACATGAGCATTCTTTCTTCAATTCTCTCTTAGAGAAGGCATAGCTCGTCTTTTATAATTATTCCAGTTTTTAATCACTGCAACTTCAATAAGTGTCGCAAGATTACGCCCTGGGCGAACGGGAATAGAAATCTCGGGAACTGCGATCCCTAAGATTTCTCTTGTTTTAGGAGGATCAATCCCCAGGTGATCATAAGCCTTATCCTGCTGCCATTCTTCCAGGTGAACTATAAAGTTAATAACCTTTTCATCTCGCACAGATCCAGCTCCAAAAAGTGTCGTGACATCAAGTATACCTAGGCCCTGTACCTCAAGCCGATGCAGCAGCTTTTCTGGGGCGGAACCTAATAGTCGTTCTTCATCGACTCTGCGGACTTTTACGACATCAGCCGCCACTAACAAGTGTCCGCTCTTGATAAGTTCTAACGCCGCCTCACTTTTACCAATTCCTCTCCCACCCGTAATCATTACCCCTACTCCATAAACATCAACTAACACACCTTGAATTGCCGTACTAGGAGCTAACCGGTTTATGAGGTAACGAATTAAAAGATAAAAAAGTTGAGTGGTAGAGCGAGGGGTTGTCAAGAGAGGAATCTTCCGCTCACTAGCCAATTCAATGAACTCCAAGGGAATGGTTAAACCCCGGGTAACAATTACACAAGGTACTTCCGAAAGCATGACTTGAGCGAGCTTGGAGCGACGCTCAGAGTCATCGAATTGTTGAAGCAACCCTAACTCAGTCCGGCCATAAACCTGAATCCGCTGAGGAGTCAGATGTTCCAAATACCCCGCTAGTTCAGCACTCGGACGTTTTAGGCTATATTCCCTTATTGCCTTGTCCAATCCTACATGCCCTGCAAGGACCTCAAAATTAAATCTATCAACTAACTGATTGACTGTAAGCAATTATAATCATCCTTCCAAACAGGGGCCTATCCCTCCGTCGCTTAATTTTCGTATAGAAATACATTATAAACTATTTAAAGAGTTCGCGCCTGCTTTTGTTTAATAGTATTTACAAATCCCCATTATTTCAGCTATTCTAGGATAAAGTATTAATTTATGCTATTGGAGGTAACCTGCCTTGAAGAAGCAAGCCGTCGTTATAAACCCCAATGACAACGTCGCCACGGTTGTAGATGACTTCCCAGTGAACACTATTATTCATTTTTATATTGGTCAATCGGAACACTCCCTTCAATTACTACAAGACATTCCTCTAGGACATAAAGTCGCAATTCAAGAGATTAAGAGCGGGGAGGCTATTCTTAAATACGCTGAACCAATTGGCGTGGCCACTGAATTAATTCGACCTGGGCAACACGTTCATGTTCACAACTTAGAAAGCCAACGGGGACGCAAAGACAAATAACTTCCTCAAATCATCATTTATCCACTTAACAAGGAGGGCTTATTCTTGGAAATATTAGGTTACCGGCGACCTGATGGTAAGGTAGGTATACGAAATCATATTTTAATTATCCCAACCTCCGTCTGTTCGAGTACTGTCGCTTCAAATATCGCAAATCAAGTGCCGGAAGCCGTGGCACTTCCCAATCAACACGGTTGCTGTCAGATCGGGGCTGACCACGTGCAAACAGTCAGAACCTTGGTCGGCTTCGGCAAAAACCCTAATGTCGCTGCTGTTCTCGTTATAGGACTTGGATGTGAAGGGATTCCCATTCGTGAAACCGCCGCGGAGATTGAAGGATCCGGTAAACATGTTGAAGTTGTCGTTATTCAGGAAAGCGGCGGCACTCTAAAAGCCGAAGCTGAAGGGCTGCGCAAAGTTAGTGAATTGGTCCGCAAGGTCGCGCATCTGCAACCGGAAAAAGTTGATCTTAGCGAGCTCAGCCTCGCCATAGAATGCGGGGGGTCTGACTTTACCTCTGGGCTCGCCTCAAACCCAGCCGTAGGTAAAGCTGCCGATTTGTTAGTTGCTGCGGGGGGTAATGTCATTCTGTCTGAAACCACGGAATTCATTGGAGCCGAACATGTCCTGGCAGGCCGAGCAAAATCTCAGGAAGTCGCTGAAAAACTTTTTAAAATTGTGAATGACTGCGAAGCACGAGCTAAGTATTTAAACATCGATATTCGTGATGGACAACCCACACCTGGGAACATCGCCGGCGGCATAAGCTCTATTGAAGAAAAATCTCTAGGCTGTATCTACAAAGCAGGCCATGCCCCCATTCAAGACGTTCTAGAGTATGGGGAAATACCTATAGGCAAGGGACTTTATATCATGGACACACCCGGTCAAGATATTGAATCCATCACCGGAATGCTCGCCGGTGGTGCTACGGTCGTACTATTTACGACAGGTCGCGGAACCCCTACTGGTTCCCCGATTGCACCAGTGATTAAAATCACCGCCAATAAACGCACGTACACCATGATGGAGGACAATATTGATCTCGATGCATCCTCTATTATCTCGGGAGAAGAAACCATCGAGGAAGTCGGGCATCGAATTTTTGCAGAAATTATTGCCGTAGCTAATGGTCGAAGAACAAAGGCAGAGAGTTTAGGATACAAAGAGTTTGGAATTTATAAAATAGGCTCAACCTATTGAACTATTCGATCAAACCCTGTGAAGTTAGCAGCTTGTGGGTCTGCCCTAAAAATAAGTTTAGGTAATGTCATCCTTGCGTTATCGAAGGATCTCGGGCTTAAGGTTCTTCATTTCGTTCAGAAAGACAAATAAGTATAAAAAAGAAGCCCTTTGACCTGTGACTAATCAGCACGGATTAATCACAGGTCGAAGGGCTTCTCTATCTTTAGTTGAACCAGTTCACTTATTTACTCTGTCCGCTTAAAGAGCATCTAAAATCGTAGCCGGTAGGGTTCTGGAAGATTCTTAGCCCAAATTGAGGAACTACGGCCAATATGTGATCGAAAATATCTGATTGTATGCCTTCGTAATTAACCCATACTGTATCATTGGTAAATACATAAATCTCAAGTGGTACCCCATGTTCCCCAGGTGGCAATTGTCTCACCATCTGTACCATTTCTTTATGTATTTTAGGATGATTTTTTAGATAATTCTGGATATAGGCTCTGAAGGTACCAAGATTCGTTAGGCGCCTTCCATTTACAGTATGTGTTGTATCGATCTTATTCTCTAAGTTGTATAAGGCTATTTCCTGTTTTTTAGTCCTTATATAATCGGATAGATAATGAATCTTTTCAAACTCCTCTAACATTTCATCTGTGCAAAACGTAATACTAGTAGCATCAATGTAAAGAGAACGACTAATTCTTCTGCCACCTGACTGTGTCATACCACGCCAATTCTTAAAGGAATCTGAGACGAGGGCATAGGTAGGAATGGTAGTAATGGTTTTATCAAAGTTTTCTACTTTAACCGTATTCAGTGATATATCTATGACATCTCCATTTGCACCATATTTGGGCATTTCGATCCAGTCACCCAAGCGGACCATATCGTTTGAAGACAATTGAATACCTGCAACCAAACCCAACAACGAATCTTTAAAAACTAATAAAATAACAGCCGTTAAAGCTCCGATACCACTTAGTAACAATAGCGGACTTTTTCCAATGATCGTAGCGATTATCAGAATTCCACCGATGATGTAAACAAATATTTTCGCTACTTGAAGATATCCCTTTATGGGTTTATTCTTTGAGACCTCATAGGTTCTATAAATAACATCGACTGAATTGAATACAGCATCTAAAACAAAAATTCCAACTAGAATTATATAAGCTGATGAAAATCTTTGAATAACAAGGGCGATCTGCTCAGTAAATGCAGGCGCGAAAGAATACACTATAATTGCTGGAACTATCTGTGATAGTTTATGAAAGACATTTCTTTCATACATGACATCGTCCCAGGCAAATTTATTATTGCTGATAACCAGCGCCAGAAACCTAAGTACGACCTTTTTAGTAATAAAATTGGCCAAAATACTTAGGAACGCTATGAATAATATTAATATCCCAGTCGATAAGTACCTAGCTGTACCTTCATTAAGGCCATATCCTATAAACCAACTCATTATATATTCGACCATTAATACCCTCCTGACTGTTCTTTTTAGAACCGCTCTCATCGATAACAGTCACAAGAGTATTCTAACATCTTCATGCCGGGGTTTTCAATTCCTACAATAGGCTGCTACCTAAATGCTAACGAAAGGCTACTAATTAATGTTATACAAACTAAAAAGCCAGCCAAAGCATTTTAGCGCCTCAGCTGGCTCAGTACTAGTTGCGCATCTTATCAAGTGTCTGCTTAATCTCTACAAGGAATTGCTCTGTACTAACGGTTTTCTTGTTCGGAAGCTCTGAGATGAGGGCTAGGTCTTTAGTCATTATACCAGCTTCTATTGTTTTCAAAGAAGCAGCCTCTAATTGATCCGCAAACTCAACCAACTTATTCAATCCGTCAAGTTCTCCACGTTTTTTTAAGGCCCCAGTCCAAGCAAAAATGGTGGCCATCGAATTCGTTGAGGTTTCTTCTCCCTTAAGATGTTTGTAATAGTGCCGTGTAACTGTACCATGGGCCGCCTCATACTCGAAATTGCCTTCTGGTGATACCAATACCGAGGTCATCATTGCCAAACTTCCAAAGGCAGTCGCTATCATATCAGACATGACATCCCCATCGTAGTTTTTGCAAGCCCATATGTACCCGCCTTCAGAGCGAATGACTCGAGCAACAGCATCGTCAATTAAGGTGTAGAAGTATTCAATCTTAGCCTCTTCAAATTTTCCCTTATACTCCAGATCATAGATCTCCTGAAAAATATCTTTAAAGGTATGATCATATTGTTTGGAGATCGTGTCTTTGGTCGAAAACCATAAATCCTGCTTCACTTCCAACGCGTAGTTAAAACAGGACCGTGCAAAGCTTTCAATAGAGCGGTCTAGATTGTGCATTCCCATGAGAATACCCTTGTCTTTGAATTCGAAAATCGTTTGACGAGATTCTTCTCCTTTTTCATTGGTAAAGACAAGCTCTGCCTTACCTGCCCCGCCAACTCTATACTCAACATTTCTATAGATATCGCCATAAGCGTGACGTGCTATAGTGATTGGCTTTTTCCAAGTGGGTACCAAAGGTTGGATCCCTTTAGCAATGATCGGAGCACGAAAAACAGTTCCATCAAGGATTGCTCTGATCGTACCATTAGGACTTTTCCACATCTGCTTAAGCTTATACTCCTCTACCCTCTGAGCATTTGGCGTAATTGTTGCACATTTGACCGCGACTCCGTATTTTTTATTAGCCATAGCCGCATCAATAGTGATTTGATCGTCTGTTTCATCCCTTTTCTGGAGCCCAAGATCATAATACTCCGTTTTTAAGTCAATGTAAGGTAAGAGCAAGATCTCCTTAATGGATTTCCAGATGATTCTTGTCATCTCATCTCCATCCATTTCTACCAAAGGAACATTCATTTGTAGTTTCTGCACGATTCTATTTCCTCCTTAGTGATGCCTCCTCGAGTGAACTCATTCAGCAAAGCTGAACATCGAGACTTAGATGCGGGACTCTACCCCCACCTATGAGGAGTACGGGTACACTCCCACTTGTAGAAGTAGGAGTTCTATTATCCAATTCTTTTATACTTCGACAAATATAGATATTCTCCTCTTCCTAAGACTAGATTTGATATTAATTAGCTTAACCTGTAGCTACTTAATTATTCTTCTTCTTAGGGTATTCAAACCATCACAAGTTTGAACGTATTTTTAAACGCCCTGTTTAACAGCTTTCTTCATCCTTCGTACATAGTCAGCTACATAGGGCACACAATCCACGCCGTATTGCTCAACAATTTTCACAATCGCACTTCCCACAATCGCGCCATCGGAAAACTGAACCATCTTCGCAGCTTGTTCAGGCGTAGAGATTCCGAAGCCTATGGCGCAAGGGATATCCTTGACTTGCTTAACAAGTTTAACCATTTCCTCCACATCCGAGCTTATTTCCTGGCGTACACCTGTTACGCCCATTGAGGATACGCAATAAACAAATCCCTGGGCCTCACTAGCAATTTGACGAATTCGGTGCTGAGAGGTCGGCGCGATCAGCGAGATCAACTCCACACTATAGTTTGAACAATAGGGCAAAAGTTCATCCTTTTCCTCAAAAGGAACATCCGGAACTATTATTGCGTCAATACCTGACTCCTGGCAGTTTTTCATAAAGCGCTCAGTGCCATAGGTAAAGATCGGGTTCATATAGGTCATAAACGCTAAGGGTACACTACATACCTGACGAATCCGCTTCACCATGTCAAAAATTTTGTCAGTAGTCGCCCCCCCTGCCAATGCACGCTCGTCCGCTCGCTGAATGACAAGCCCCTCTGCGATGGGATCGGAAAACGGAATGCCAAGCTCAATCAAATCAGCCCCTTCCTCTGCCATCCTTATCACTAATTCCTCGGTAATTTCAAGAGATGGGTCTCCCGCTGTAATAAACGGAATAAAGGCCTTCCCATTGGCAAAGGCTTTCTGTACCTTATTCATAGATCTCTCCTCCTCTGTAACGTGCTATCGCTGCTACGTCTTTATCCCCTCTACCTGAAAGATTGATCACCAATAGTTGATCTTTAGTCATAGTAGGAGCAAGTTTTCTAGCGTAAGCAACCGCATGTGCGCTTTCAATAGCTGGAATAATTCCCTCGGTGCGCGAGAGGTATTCAAATCCCTCCACAGCCTCATCGTCAGTAACGGGTACATATTCCGCCCTGCCAATATCATGCAGATGAGCGTGTTCAGGACCCACCCCCGGATAGTCAAGTCCTGCTGAGATGGAATAGACTGGTGCAATCTGACCGTACTGATCCTGGCAGAAATATGACTTCATTCCATGGAAGATGCCTACAGATCCCGTTGCCATAGTTGCGGCAGTCTTATCAGTGTCCACCCCATGCCCTGCTGCCTCACAACCAATCAGACGCACATCGGGATCTCCTATAAACTCATAAAACAGTCCCATAGCGTTACTGCCGCCGCCAACGCAAGCGATCAGCGCATCCGGCAGTCGGCCTTCCTTTTGCAGCATCTGCTGCTTAACCTCTCGACCGATCACACTTTGAAAGTCACGAACAATCATCGGAAATGGATGGGGCCCCATAACCGAGCCGAGGACATAATGAGTATCTTCCACCCGCGCTGTCCATTCGCGCATGGTTTCGTTTACCGCATCTTTAAGTGTTTGAGTACCGCTTGTCACGGAATGCACCCGGGCACCCAACAGCTCCATTCGATAGACATTGAGTGCCTGACGATCCGTGTCCTCCTTTCCCATGTAAATCTCACATTTCATCCCCATGAGGGCGGCAGCGGTGGCAGTGGCAACCCCATGTTGACCCGCACCAGTCTCCGCGATGACACGAGTTTTACCCATCCGTTTAGCGAGAAGTACTTGGCCAAGAACATTGTTAATCTTATGAGAACCAGTGTGATTAAGATCTTCTCGTTTTAGATAAATTTTTGCCCCCCCCAGATCTCTGGTCATCTTTTCAGCATAATAGAGCAGCGAAGGTCGCCCCGCATAACTATTGAGGAGTTCCTCTAATTCTTTTATAAACTCAGGATCCTCTTTATAGCGATTGTAGTAATCTTCCACCTCGATGACTGCGTTCATGAGTGTCTCAGGAATGTATTGTCCCCCATGAATTCCAAACCGTCCTTTTAACATAAACAGCTCTCCTTTTTTGCTAAAATAAAAAAGCCTTTATCCCCCTAAAGGGACAAAAGCTTATAACTTCTGCGTTACCACCCAAATTGACGAAAATCGCCCACTCGTTTTGCATACTAACATATGCACCCCACTGATAACGGACAGGGTTCCCGTCAGCGTCTACTCCTGTAACCCAGTTTCAAGCTGCCCTCGCAAGTCCATTCGGAAAAATTTGTACTGCTGCATCACACCATTTACAGCTCTCTGGATATACCCAATTTTTCGTACTTCTCTTGCTCAACGGTTTATTATGTTTTCCAATAATATAGCTTACATTGATATGGTTGTCAATGGAATTAAAGATTATATTGATTTTTTAGGACGATCGCGATATTCTATTCATTATACACATTTCATGCTGCCACACTCTTGAAAAATGATTTAGGAGTGTTTTTATAATTAAGAAAGGAAGTATATACCACATGCAACTCTTGAAAGATAAAATCCGTAGAGACGCAAAAATAGTTGAAAACCGAATCATTAAAGTCGATAATTTCTTGAATCATCAGTTAGATATTACGTTGTTCAATGAGATTGGTAAGGAATTTAAACGAAGATTTTCTAATAAAGAAGTAACTAAAATAGTAACCCTCGAAACCTCTGGTATTGCAATTGCCAGCATTGCTTCTCAGTACTTTAACAATGTACCCGTCGTTTTCGCAAAAAAACACGCTGGACTTAATATGAATCAAGATGTTTACGAAGCAAAGGTTTATTCTTATACGAAAGATCAAGAATATATAATAAAAATATCCAAAGACTTTTTATGCCCTGCTGACAAAGTGTTGATTATCGATGATTTTCTTGCGAGCGGAAGTGCTCTGATGGGATTGTATAGTTTATTGTCTCAGAGTGGTGCTGAGATTTCTGGAGTGGGTATAGTCATTGAAAAAACCTTTCAAGAGGGTAGAAAACTTGTAGAAGAAAAAGGCCTTCAATTAGAGTCTTTGGCTATTATTGAATCAATTAGGGATGGGCAGGTATTTTTTAAATAGCTGGTTCAAATTCAACAATGGTTACGTCGGCTTAAAAACAAGGATTGAATTATAAGATTCAACCCTTGTTTTTTTATGCCATGTTTAGATGCCAATGATAGATATAATTCAAATGTCGAAAAAATTCATAACAGACCCCTATGATAATGGGTTTACTTATCAACAAAATAGTTCTATTATATGAATACAAATCTGAAATCTGAAATTTCACTGGAGACTTCTTAAAAATTGTTAAGTAAGGAGACACCGAAATAATGTTTAATACCCTTTCCCTCCGCGAGCAAGTATATCAATACTTGTCCCATGAAATTCAAGCAGGAGAGTTACGACCTGGTGCATCTATTAGACTGGATGTTTTGAGCAAGAAGTTAGGAATAAGTAAGACCCCCTTGAAAGAAGCCATCCTCAAACTCGAGTGTGAAGGCTTTGTCGAAATCCTACCACGACGTGGGATAGTTGTGAAGAAAATGACGAATCAAGAAATTAAGGATTTATATGAAATTGTTGGTTCTCTAGAATCAACGGTTGTCCTCTCCATATTTGACCAAATTACTGGGGTACATATTAGTAAAATGAAGGATTTAAACGAAGAATTACTAATAGCCTTAGAAGGGAACGAATTTGACAAGTATTATCAATTGAATCTTGACTTTCATGAGTGTTTTCTAAACTTATCTCCTAACCTGACTCTGCGCAGGTACATTACGCCCGCCAAACAACGGCTTTACGATTTTACCAGGCGCCAGTATTTAAAGGAGTGGGAATTGGTAAACCTTGAGGAACATAACAAATTTATTAAATGTATCGAAGATGGCGATCGTGAAGGTGCTGCTAGGGTGATTAAAGAGGAACACTGGGGATGGACAGTCCATGAAGCCCACGCCGTTCAATTCTACGAATTAGACACCCCTTCTGAAGATCCAGATTAATTGAATGGCCCTTAGGAATGAGGGAAAATTGTACAGACTTCAGTTTGAAACAGGTTCCTATGAAATTTGGGGAGAGAGATAATTGAACGATTCATATAAGGGTATGCTATATATCTTTTTATCCTCGGTCTTTCTAAGTACTGGCGGGTTATTTATTAAAATTGTTGAGGCGGATCCTCTCTCAATAGTCGCCTTAAGATCTGGTGTAGCAGGTATCACGTTACTACCACTCTTAAGAATCCAGCAAATCAAGCTGAGACCTCCAACGATCCTTTATATTTTATCCTACACATTAATGATGATTACCTTTGTAACGGCCACAAAATATACGACATCCGCAAATACCGTAGCCCTTCAATATGCAGGTCCCTTATATTTGTTTTTGTACGGCGTCTTCAGGAAGCAGATCAAAGTACGCTGGGGAAATACAATCCCCATGTTATTCATTATATTGGGTATTGGGGCATTTTTATTAGAACCAAGTATAGGACAGAGTATGACGGGTAACATTCTAGCAGTCATCAGTGGGATCACCTTAGCCTCTATGTACGGAATTCTACCTAAAATTAAGGATACATCCCCTCTTGCTCTGGTATGTTTAAGTAATTTAACGATTTTTATCATCGTTTTTCCACTTATACCGTCTCATGAAAAGCTCCTAGAGATAAGCACGCAAGGATGGATGTCGGTCATCTATTTGGGTGTCATTCAAGTAGCTCTTGCTTATGTTCTTAACGCCAAAGGAGTTCTTCTTACTAGCTCACTGCATGCTATGGTTCTAGCAATGTTAGAGGCAGTTATGAATCCCATCTGGGTATTTATGTTTATAGGGGAAGTTCCAACAAGTCATGGATTTGTTGGAATTGTCATGATTCTTGGAGCGGTGTTGTTTAACGTGATTCAACAAAGCAGATACGACAAAAGTCAAAATTTGATGATATCTGGATGAACTTTAAGTACTCAACCATTGTATGACGATCTTAGCTAACTAGGGGAGGCTTATCTATGCCAATAAAAACCAAACTTGAGGTAATCTCTAAAGAGGATTTATATCGAATTCACGAAGGAACACTAAAACTTCTCGAAGAAACTGGTATAGTCTTTCAATCTACGGAAGCCCTAGATACCTTCAAAAAACACGGAGCAAGGGTAGATGGTCAAATAGTTTATATTTCCAGCCAAATGGTTGAGAGTTGCTTAGAAAAATGCAGCAGTACTTACCAATGGAGGGCCCGTAACGCTGCACGTTCGGTAACGGTCGGAGACGGATTTTTAGTCCAGCCTAATGCAGGTCCCGTCTATATTCAAGATCTAGATCATGGACGCAGATTAGCTAAACTTGAAGACTACCGCAATATTATGAAACTCTGCCAAACGAGTGATATCATTAACCTTGTTGGTGCTCATCCGGTTGACCCAAGTGATGTAAAGAAAGAACACAAACACTTATCCATGATGTATGAGATCTTGAAAAACACAGACAAACCCGTACTTGGCTTTGTAGTTGACGGGAAACAAGCCGGGCAGATGTTAGACATGTTGGAAATTGCCACGGGTGGTTCACTTTCTAGTGGGCATTTTGCAGGAGTAAGCGTAAATCCACTCAGTCCCCTCAGGTGGGCTACGGATACTACAGAGACCATTATCGAATATGCCAAGCGCAATCAAGCAATCTTTTTACTTCCTTGTATCATGGCTGGCATTTCTGGACCCGTAAGTTTATTGGGAACAGCAGTGTTACAAAATACAGAAATTCTTTCTGGACTGGTTTTAACAAAGTTGATTAATCCTAGCGCTCCTGTCGTCTATTCGCCCTCTTCCACAGCCGGATTTTTGAAGAAAGGCAGTTACAGCACAGGTACCCCAGAAGGTATGCTGATCAATATTGCTAATCTGCAATTGGCGCTGGATTATTACCATTTACCAACTCGTACAATGTGCGGAATGACAGATTCAAAATCTGTCGACTGCCAAGCAGGCTATGAAACCATGCAAAATCTAATGATGGGAATGTTAGGCGGAGGACATATTATTGTCCAATGCTTAGGGGTACTTGATTCAATTATGACAACCTCTTATGAGAAATTTATTATTGACGAAGAAATTCTGAATCGAGTAATGCGAGTTGCGAAGGGTATCTACGGGTTTGACCTTAATCTCTCATTAGATATTATTAAGGAGGTTGGGCATAACGGCAGTTACCTGTCACATTCCAACACCTTTGATCATTTCCGAGACAGGTGGACACCTTCCATTGCTGATTGGGATTCTTATACTGATTGGCAAGATACCGGCTCGGAAGATATTCTATTAAGAGCAAACAAACAATTTAAGAAAATTTTAGCAAGTACACCTGAGACACTAATTGATGCGGAACTTGACAAGTCCCTTAAATCATATATGCAAAAAAGTTTGGACATCATTCATCTGCATTAGAGAAAATGATTATCCCTTTACCCAGCAGGTTTGCTATGCAATCTGTAAAGTACTTCTCATTGTGTTCAGGGTAAACGAGAGATACTTCGTTTTTCTCCTCTTTCAATCTTTGGATTTCTTCGTAGTCTGGCTCGAATCTGGGCGCTAATTTTCCCCGATAACCAGGGTCAAGCCAACAGCTATCTGGATAATAACCACGCCGCAACATTTCGTTCATAACCAAGACGTGATAAGCCCAAAGCCGTTCTCGGGAGTAGCGAAAGACATAGTTTACAACTGAATGGGGTTTTCCCCAACTATTCCCTCGCAATGCACAACATTCGCGGTGCTGTCCTAAAAGTTGTTGTCTTGGCAAAAGTGAGAGAAGTTTTTCATGCCATAACCGCATACAGTAATCACCCTTATTCGTTTGTAAGGTTAAACAATGTTGATTCTGCTTTATCCTGCACGAACGACTGAGTAAATATTCCCGTCTAATTGAATTCTATTTAAACCTAGGAGACACCCTCATACCTTCTTATAAAAAAAGTAGATTCCAGAGCAGTTGCCAGAATCTACTTTTTCCTATTGAAACAAATCCCTTTATATCCAATGTCTAAAAGCCAATATTTTACTATGATAAAAATCCCTAGTTTGATTAAACTAATGGATATTTGAATGCAATCTAAGAGGAGGTAAAACTTATGAAATCTAAGCACTTCAGGCTTATGAGTTCAGTTGTTATAAGTATCGTGCTTACATCCACAGTATTTGTATCATCTCTAAGTGCCCAAACTCCATTTAATAGAACAAATATACCCGCCCAAGTAAAGATTACTGCTAGCTCTCTAAATGTCAGATCTGGACCATCTACCGCTAATTTTAAAGTTGGGATACTATACAAAGGTCAGATAGTTGATTGTCTTGGAAAAATAGGTAATTGGTGGGTGGTGCATTTAGAAAATGACACTGTGGGATTAATTTCGGGTAATTATGCGAACCCTTACTATCCACCGAGCCCAGCGCCTAAACCTCAGCCTGCTCCTACGCCTACCCCAGCCCCTGCGCCTAGTCCTGAACAACCGTCTATCGGTGTAGAAGAACAAAAAATGCTTGATTTGATTAATGCCGAGCGCTCAAAGGTAGGGGTTGAGCCCTTAAAAGCAGATGCTAAGTTAATGGAAGTCGCAAAGATTAAAGCGGACGATATGGTAAAAAACAATTATTTTTCTCATACTTCCCCTACTTACGGTTCCCCCTTTGATATGTTAAAGAAGTTTGGAGTCCCTTACAATTCGGCTGGAGAAAACCTTGCAGGAAACTCATCCGTTGAAGCAGCACACAAAACTCTAATGGAATCGGAAGGACACCGAAAAAATATCTTGAATCCAAGCTTTAACTATATAGGGATTGGCATTGTTCCTAGTACAGTTTATGGGAAGGTCTTTGTGCAAATGTTTATTGGTCGGTAAAAATATCTGAACATCGACAAGTCGATTAATAGGTACAATTACCATTATTACTGACAGGAGGCATAATCAGACAGCTTCTAAAATAATAGCGTTAAAGGGTGTAGTACCTTAAGAAACGGTTGTAGATTTTCCACAACCGTTTCTTTTATATATTCACTTAGCAGTCTTTAGCGAAGGTCAGTCCATATTAAAAGACGCGTGAAAAACGCTTGGACTTAAAGAGTATGCTACTAGAATTAATGATTAATTAATTTTATAATGTTACTAATATTTAAAAGGTGTTTGGGAGGTGTAAACGGTTGGATAAGTTTGTTGATATTGTTTCTGAACGAAAAATTAGAGAAGCCATTGAAAGAGGAGAACTTAAAAACCTTCCTGGAGCAGGAAAGCCTGTAACGATTGAGAATTTATACTTTTTGCCTCCGGAATTCAAATTTGCATATACTGTTTTGAAAAATGGAGGATATCTTAATCTAGTTAACGACGATAAGCCCACAGCTTCCCCAACAAGCAATTCAAAGGATTTACCGAATGAGCACTTGTCTAATTCCATAATCATAGATCAAGAAGTGTCCTCAAGGTCCTTAGATAGTAATAAGGTAGATTCGACGAACGCGAAGCCTATAAATAATCCTAAATATATTCAAGAAAAGACTCTAGGTTTTAATATAATTAGAGATTGCAGACGAGGAAGATATTAAATTCGCATTTCTTTAAAGTAGAAGGTGTGAGCCCTTATATTAATGGGGTTTACATCTTTTTTAGCTTCCACATATCGTTAAGTAGCTTTCCGATTACGTTACTTAGTTTATTGTCGTTTCAACACAGGTTGACAGTACCTTCTCATAAACAAGGTATTTTAGGTAGTTTTGAATCTTCTCTTAGAGAACCAGTGTTAATTCATGCCCATGCTCCTTAAACCACTTTCTCCAGTATCCGTACTCGGGCATAAACTCAACCACCCTCTGCCAGAACTGCTCCGAATGATTAAGATGAGTCAAGTGAGATAATTCATGAATAATGATGTAATCGATTGCTTGATCAGGAGCCATAACAATTCGCCAGTTTAAATTAATGTTTCCCTTACTTGAACAGCTTCCCCAGCGGGTCTTTTGTTCCTTCAATCTGAAGGTCTGAAAGTTAACTTGCATTCGTTTAGCCAGCTTGTCTAGCTTTTCCTGAAGTATCTTGCGTGCTTGGACTTTATACCAGGATAAGAGCACCGCCTGAATATTTGACGGGCATGCTTGCTCTGGTAAATCCTCAGGTACGTAAACCTCCAGCACCTGGCCTTCTAAAGAAACCCTCAGCATCTTGCGCGAATGTCTTCGAATTTTCAACTCTAAACTATTCCCCAGATACAGAAATTGCTGCCCCTCGTGAAATTCCATTAGGGGTTTTAGCATATTTTGATTCTTTTGCCATGCTTTTATGATCCACTCTTGTTTTGCGAGTAATAATTCTTTTAGCTGCTTGGCTAATAGATTTTTAGGCGCGGATATACGAAGGCGATCTTCAAGAACAGTCAGCGTAATCCTTCTATAACGTGCGCTCCGTCGTACCTCACACGGAATCGTACAGTCTCCAATAGTCAGTTGCTTCATTTATGACTACTCCTACTTTCTCTGCATGAGCCTTCTATGATCCCAAATTTTTCGTAAAGTATCTCAAGTTATTATTATTTACTTATTTACCAATCAACTGACTCTCTACATAATAAATAACCTCACAATCACAATGCCCACCATTCCTTTTGAAAACTTCTAGAATTTCGTTAATCTTTCCTCGGTTGAACTGCATTTGTGTAAGGATCTGTTGGCTCAAACGGAAGGTATGATCACATACTAATCCCGCGAGTTTTTCATTTAACCTATAGAAAAACATTCTATGATAAAGAAGACCTAAAATATCAAAGTCCTTACTTTGCCTCGCCTTCTCTTCATTAAATAGATCGTCATACTGTAGGTTTTTCGCTTTTAATCCAGAGACAAGTCGACGCGTAACTTCTTCTCGTATTAGTTTTCGGTCTTTTAAAACTTCGTCTTCAGGGTCTAGTTTGTCTCTAAGTTCTCGTCGGTTTTCTTTATTTGCCGTTCTTTTAGCGTGACCTAATGACATTGGAAACACTCCCTATTCTAAGCGTTCTATAACCATTCGTACTTAAGATTTCCCTCTATTCTACATATGTGTATCCATTTTCTCTCGATTTAAACCAAAGTTGTTTGCTATATGACGTTAAACTAGGATCAAAAGGGGGGATGGATTACAGGGTTTACCTAATCTCTTTGATTTAGATATTGATCCATAATTTCTTTCGGAACTAAACTGCCCCCGGTCGCCCACACGATATGGTTGGCTTGAGACATTTTTTTCACTAGATCAAACTGCTTTAGGTACTCCCTTCCCGATTGAGTTTTTGAGACTCTTGCCGACCCAGGCATTCCGGCAAGTGCTGAAGGCTCGAGTTGAAGGTTCTCTGTTTTTTTCAAAGCCTGAAGCAAGATGAATAGTTCCTCGTCTTTAATGGTGTACACTCCACTCAGAAAGGTTTCGATTGTTTTTCCTACAAAACGAGAGGCTCTGCCAACGGCTAAACCGTCTGCTTCTGTCCTGTTATCCAGACCGATATCTTGAACGGATATTTGATCATGAAGACCCGTCGCAAGACCCAAGAGCATACAGGGGGAGTGAGTTGGCTCTGCAAAGAAGCAATGGACATTTTCTTTGAAGACTTGCTTTAAGCCATAGGTTACTCCCCCAGGTCCACCTCCCACTCCGCAGGGCAGATAGACAAAGAGCGGGTGATCAGAATCTACAGCAATCTTTAACTTGTCCAACTGCTCTTTTAATCGATATGCTGCCACGGCATAACCAAGGAATAAATCACGGGAGTTCTCGTCATCGACAAAATGGCAGCGCGGGTCGTTCTCAGCTTGCCTTCTCCCCTCTTCGACTGCTTTACTATAATCTGAGGTGTATTCAAAAACTTGGACACCTTTGGAGCGAAGAAGTTCTTTTTTCCAGGCCTTTGCATCGGCAGACATGTGAACAGTGACCTGAAAGCCGAGTTTCGCTCCAATCACGCCGATACTAAGGCCAAGGTTCCCAGTCGATCCAACTGCGAGGGAGTAGTGGGAGAAGAATTCTCTATACTTTGGGGAATTTAAGATGGCGTAATCATCTTCGAGTTTGAGCAAACCATGAGTCAGGGCTAACGTTTCTGCATGCTTGAGGACTTTATAGATCCCGCCACGTGCTTTGATTGAACCAGAAATCGGGAGATGACTATCGCACTTGAGCCATAGATGACCAGGGATTTCGATGTTGTAGCGTTTACTTATGTATCCTTGCATGTTCTGAATAGGCATTAGGGGGGATTCTATAAGTCCTCCGGTGTGCTGAGTTTCCGGGAAGGCTTGGGCGATATATGGGGCAAAGCGGATGAGTCTTGTCTCTGCTTCGTGGATCTCTTTCTCCTCAATGGGAATAGGGTTATTTGACGTTTTATACTCTGGATTTATCCAGAAGGCTTCCTGGGCAGAAATCAGATCATCGATTAAAGGATGTTTTAACTTCCATTCTTTAAGTGTTCTGCCGGCAATATAATTATGGTCAATCAGCATCTTTACCATACTCCCTTAATTTGAATCTACTTCACACCTGATACCTACCTGGCCCGGTATTCACCATACATGAAGAGCCTTTGTCAGAGGCTTAGCC
>NZ_JABZFS010000005.1:0-6171 GCF_014237355.1 Desulfosporosinus sp. | reverse complement strand
GTTCCAGCTGAGAGCATCCGTTCCTTTGTAGACAAGTGGAATTTCTCTATCGAGAAGGATGGAACCGACATTACTGGTGAACAGCGGATGCAGATCCACGCAGAAAATCCGCTGGCCATTAATATAAATCCGAACGTTTTGTTGAACGGAACTGTCCTTTCAGGCTCTCATGGCTGCGGCGTGTCATGGAATCCCTGCTTCCCAGAGGGCAACGGCCTTGAGGTCAAGAGCGTGACCCAGCATTATGCCCTTGATCCTGCCTATGGCTGGGTAATCTGGCGCTCTGCTTTTCCTTGGACGAAGAAACGTAAGCCGAAGATATCACGACGCTCAGCGTAACCCTGATGCAGGAGCCTGTCGCTATTTCAGGACCGCATTTCCAAGTGCTGGCGCTCGGTAAGCGTATCGATTTTACACACCCGACCACAGGCGCAAAGCATACGCTGACCGTGCAGGAGTATGAGCGGAAAGAAATGTCCCGTGAGCATTTTGGCAGCCAAAATCAGGAGTTCCCGACGCACTATACTGTGATGAGCTATACGCTCGCGCCGGATCTGCCTGACGGTGCATTCACCGTCACTGATTGCCTTCTCTCATTATTCTTGAGGAGTTTGAACATGGGTCATAATTGACGCTTACGTACAAGCTAAACAATAAGTTCATAAGTTGGTGTCTGGCACCGCACCCTAATGCCGATGTTCAAAATTAGGATAAAATATGCTTGGTTACTTAAGATTGCTATTCTTGCAAGTAAGTGAAGCTTTCCTTCAAACAAATCAGGCCGTCTCGTGTTATGAGGCGGCCTGAGCCCTGTGAAAGCAGGGATAAGATACATCTTTTTGTTGGAAGATTATGCTATAATACTTGCAACAGGTTGTCGTGGGACGGTTAGCCCCCCCCTTTTAGAAAGGGGGGGATGTTAACGTTTTAAATACATTTTCAGAAACAACACTTGTACCACCTAAAGCGATGATTTTCTTGATCGATAGGTTGCTGAGATAGATCGAGGTTAATTTTTCAGGGATCTCGGTTGATTTAACTAAAACGATAGGTGATAAGGTACATCCGGCAAAAATAGAACCAGCTAGAGCATCTGGAAAATTTGTTCCTGTTGCCAAAAAAAGATTCGGACTATAATCCCCAAAAAGAGCATCGGCGATTATAGCAGAGGTTTCATACTGATCAAAGCCTCCAAAACGTCGGAAGTTGGCATCTGGGAAAAGATCTTTGAGCTGTTTCTCAATCGTACCACTAACTGCACCCACTCCTCCAACAATCGTAATATCTGTTGGTTCAAGATCTTTGAGATAGGCCAGAGGCTCAGCGGGGATGTTGCTTTTTTGAACTAGAATCATCGGGATACCGAGTGCAGAAGCATAAGGGGAGATTGTTTGCAAATTTGGTTACCGTCAATGATATTGTGGAACACCTGAAAGCTAGAGGTTTATCCGATTACGGATTGATTATAGATTCGGTGTAATTGGAGAATCTTTCTGAGACAAGTTCAAGCGTCCACCTTTTCACATTAAATAGTGAAAGGTGGACGTTTTTTTTGAATTCCTCCCTTCCCGTTCCAGACCCTCGGCGGGAGTGAGCTCGGTCATAGGGCAAGAAGGCGCTGGTTTCGTTGAAGTTCCATGCTATTTGGTAAAAGAAGGATTTAACCGGCTTTATGGAGAAGACGGTTATATTGAAATTCAATTTAGACCTTTATGAAAGCTTAGGTGATTAAGTCTGGCCCTTGACTGAGATGGATTAGAACATTTGCATAGGCCATAGTAATTGCTATTATACATTACTAAGAAGGAAGGGGGGCTGTAATTGATAACTGCAGGTGTGGACATTGGATCTACCTCATCTAAAGTTGTAGTTTTGGAAGATGGCAAAAAGATTTTAAGTAAAGTTATAATACCTGTCGGTGCAGGAAGCAGCGGGCCGGCGAGAGCCTTTGAACAGTCTATTCGGGAGGTGAATTTGAGTCGGGAGGATATAAAAAGGGTGATTGCAACGGGATATGGCAGAACTCATTTCCCGGGTGCGGACCAAAAGATTACGGAAATAACCTGTCACGCCCGTGGAGTTTATGAACTTCTTCCGGGTGTAAGGACGATTATTGACATCGGTGGTCAGGATGCTAAAGCAATTAGGGTTGGACAAGGGGGAATTGTCTCTAACTTTATTATGAATGATAAATGCGCAGCGGGTACCGGAAGGTTTTTGGAGGTTATGTCACGGATTTTAGAAATTAATATTGAGGATTTAGCAGATTTGGCTGCCTTAGCAGAAAACCCAGCCTCAATCAGCAACACTTGTACAGTGTTTGCAGAGTCTGAGGTTATTTCTCAGCTTTCCGGCGGAACCTCTCGTGAGGATGTTGCAGCGGGTATTGTTAATTCTGTGGTAGGCCGTGTTGCCGGACTTGTAAAACGTTTAGGCGTGCAAAGTGAGGTTGTTATGACCGGCGGAGTGTGCCTGAACTGGATGATTATTAGGATGATGGAGAAAGAGCTTGCTATACCCGTCATGGCTTCTCCCATGGCACAATTGACAGGTGCACTTGGGGCTGCTCTGTTCGCTTTCGAAAGTGCCAGATAACCCCTCAGGGATAGGATAGGGCTTTCCAGCTCTAAAATATTTCCAATATTCAATATATTATAACAAAAGCGCACCGATAGTGGAGGGGGCTTAAACAGTTGATCCAGATGACCAACAGGGTGGAACTAATACTTGCCTGGGAATTGAATGATTCAGATGAAAAAGGGGTGACTTTAAGTGCGTGAAAAACTTACGTCAAGAAAATTACTTAATCACTTGCAAACTCGTCATTATACAAACGCCTACACAGCCAAAATGAAGGGACAATTAGTTGGCTGGGCAACGTCAATTTTTCCTCAGGAATTCTGTGAGACTATGGATTTAACGGTAGTTTATCCCGAGAATCATGCCGCTGCCGTTGCTGCTAAGAGAGGAGCCTTACCCCTTTTAGAGCAGGCTGAAAGCGAAGGGTACAGCGTGGATTTGTGTTCCTACGCCCGGATTAATCTGGCCTATATGAAATCTCAAGCAGCAGAAGTCCCTATCCCACTGCCTGACTTCATTTTATGCTGCAATAATATTTGTAACACCCTTATAAAGTGGTATGAAAACATCGCCACAGAACTTAATATTCCTATGATTCTTATTGATGTTCCATTCAACCATGGATATGAACCAACCCCGGCAGCCATCGATTACATTAAGTCTGAGTTTGAGGAGTGTATCCGGCAGCTTGAAACAATCACCGGCCGCCAATTTAGTTTCGAGCGTTTTCAGGAGGTTATGAAATTATCCAACGAGAACTCACGGGCCTGGAAACGGGCCCTGGATTTGAATCAAGCAGTTCCGGCCCCCTTGAATGGCTTTGAACTATTTAACTATATGTCCCAAATGGTCTGTGCCAGGGGGCGCAAAGAAACCGGAGAATTGTTCAAGCTTTTAATTGAGGAATTAGAGGAAAAAATTAGCTTGCGCAAGTCTTGCTATGAGGATGGAGAAAAATGCCGGGTGATGTGGGACGGCATCGCTTGTTGGCCTCATATTAAGCATAACTATAAGGCTTTGGCAAAGAGCGGGATCAATATTGTTTGCAGCAGCTATCCGGAGGCCTGGGTTTTGCTCTATGAGCCGGGAAACATGGATGAATTAGCCCGGGTCTATTCCATGATCGGCAACAACACTTGCATGGAATACCAAGCCGATCGAAGAGAGGGAGAGGTAAGGAACTTTAAGCTTGACGGCATATTGTTCCATGTGAATCGAAGCTGCAAAGTAATGGCCTTTATGCAATATGAGCAGCAGCGCTTGGTTGCAGCTCGAACCGGTGTTTCCATCATGAATTTTGACGGAGACCAAGCCGATCCTCGTAATTTCGCTGCGGCTCAGTTTGAAACCCGTCTTGAAGCTTTAATGGAAATTGTATCTCAAAATAAGTCAGCTAAGAAAAGCAAAGAGGTGATGAATAATGACCCTGCTTAAGGAGCTATTGTCAACCCTGGAACATGTGGCTAACCATCCGGCTCAAGTTATTAATAAATGTCTTGAAGATAAGCGGCTGATGATCGGCTGTGCCCCGGAATATTGTCCGGAGGAAATTGTCTACGCTGCCGGAATGCTGCCGTTGGGTCTATGGGGTGGGTCAACGAGTATTAGAAACGCCAATCAATATTTTCCCGCCTTTGCTTGTTCTTTAGTGCAGACCACCTTAGAGCTTGGGATGCGCGGAGTATACGACCAACTTGCAGGAGTGATTATCCCCGCCCACTGCGATCATCTAAAGTGTTTCGGACAGGATTGGAAGGTTGCTGTACCCCAAGTCAGGTTTATACCCCTTGCTCATCCAATTAACCGCAAATTGGAGGCAGCTGTTGAATACTTGAAAAGTGAGTATTCCCGAATCAAGAGTGTCCTTGAAGAAATTGGCGGCAAGCCAATTTCTCATCAGGATTTAACTGAGGCAATCGAGGTCTATAACCTTCATCGGAAAACCTTAAGGGAATTTACCTTGATTGCTCGGGATTATTGCACTACAATTACCCCTAGCGTCCGTCACAATGTTATCAAGAGTGGTTACTTCATGGATAAGCTGGAACATACCCAACTTGTCAATTCTCTGATTGAAGAGTTAAAAAAAGCTCCTCCCGAAGAGTGGAAAGGGCAGAAGGTTGTTTTAACAGGGATTATGGCCGAACCTAAGGAGATCCTGGACATGTTCGAAGAATATGGCTTGGCTGTCGCAGCCGATGATCTGGCTCAAGAAAGCCGGCAATTCAGAACGGATGTACCTGAGGGAAAGGATCCACTGGAACGATTAGCACGTCATTGGAGCTGTATGGAAGGCTGCTCATTACTTTATGACCCCCAAAAGAACCGTCGCTTTATGCTGAAATCAATGGCTGAAGAGAGCAAGGCAGATGGCGTTGTGGCCTGCATTATGAAGTTCTGTGAAATGGAAGAGTTCGATTATCCCATTTACAAGAAAACCTTGGAGGAAGCTGAAATCCCTTTGCTTTATCTGGAATTAGATCTGGTAACACCTTCTTTAGAGCAAGTAAGAACCCGAATCCAAAGCTTTGCCGAAATGATTTCTCTGAAGCGATAAGGAGGCCATTCTGTGCCATCTCGACGTTAAGTAAGCTGGTCTGGTAGAGGTTAAAGGGAGTGAAAGTCGTTTTTGTTAAGTGGCTTTACTTCCTTTTCATATCTTTTAAGCCAAATCCTACGCGGAGTAAACTATATTGGTTTTTATGATGAAAGGTGGGCATAGAAAATGGAAGTATCACTCTACCAACAAATATATAATATAGAAGATAGGCTGTTACAACCTGAGATTCGTGGATCTAGAGAGGAAATTTCTGTGCTTCTAGCTGACGATTTTGTTGAATTTGGAGTTTCCGGGCGCATATTCGATAAAATGCAAGTTGTCGAAGAATTACCTCATTCTCCTGCAGTTCCAATGATTATTGAGGATTTTCAAGTGAAAGTCTTAGCTCCGGGTGCAGTATTAGCAACCTATCGGGCAGTTAAGACCAATGAATCTAGAGAAGAAATGAGGAATTCATTAAGAAGTTCAATTTGGAAGTTCATCGATGGCAGGTGGCAAATGGTCTTTCATCAAGGAACCAGAACAATGGAGTACTGCAAGTGACATTATCAGAAGCTAGAAGAAGCAGAAAAAACCTTAACCATAATATTTGATAATTCAGGTAGTTTCACTGACGTAACTAAATTGCATTTGGATAATTATGAGATTATTAGACAAGATTCTTTACTGCAAAACTTAGTGTGGGTTAGTGATGAAATATATAAAACAAACGGAAAATATGAATTGCATGTAATGCTTCGAAATAAGAATAATGGCTTAATAGAATTTATCGTTTCTGCTGAACACATATCATTTGATCATCTTTCTTAAATTATGAAAAGCTAAGCATAAATTTGCTTAAATATGGATTTGCATTATAATTTAGTTTAGGTTTTCCCAAAATATTTGGTAATCTTATACTCTGAAAACCTGAATCAGGAATTGTAATAATGAAAGAGAGACCTCTAAATGAACAAGGGTAATTTTAACGACTTTCAATTAAGTAGTGAATTATTAAAAGCAATTAGCTTACTAAATTTCATCAGTCCCAG
>NZ_JABZFS010000071.1:0-186769 GCF_014237355.1 Desulfosporosinus sp. | reverse complement strand
CCTTATGCCAGCGCACGACGCTCCATGGGATCACGAAAACTATGCAGATTGACAATGCAATTAGCCATATCCAGTCTTTTTTCATTGAAACCTCCTGCAGTACAAGCATTTTGCTTAAATCTATGCAACAGGGTAATAGAATATGGCATAGAATAGATGCAAAAAGAACAAGAGCAGAATAATCTACTTCTTGTTCTTTAGTAGGGGTAATTCATGAATTGCCCCTATGATGAGGAATACTGCTATTAAACCGACTCTTCCTCTCGAATAATATTGGCACCTAGTCGAGACAGTTTTTTCTCAACCATTTCATAGCCTCGATCAATGTGATGAATCCCTCGAATACTTGTTTTTCCTTCCGCGGTCAAGGCTGCCAGTATAAGGGCTGCTCCAGCGCGCAAATCCGTCGCAGTCACTGGTGCGGCGTTTAAGCGTTCTATTCCTTGAACAATAGCGCTCCGGCCTTCAATCTTGATATCTGCTCCCATTCGTTTGAGCTCATCGACATGCATAAAGCGATTTTCAAAGACCGTCTCAGTGATTAAACCCGTTCCCCTTGCCCGTGTTAAAAAGGCCATAAAGGGTGCCTGTAAATCTGTAGGAAATCCCGGATGAACCTGAGTTTTGATATCGACGGCGCTGTAAATTCCGTTACCACTTATTCGAATCCCGTCATCTTCTTCCATCATGCGAATTCCTGCTTCTTCCATCTTAGCTATCAATGGCTTTAAATGGTCGGCTATTACATTTTGAACTAAGACATCTCCCCCTGTTGCTGCAGCCAAAAGCAAATAACTCCCTGCCTCAATACGATCTGGAATCACTGTGTGAGTCGTACTATGAAATTCTGGAACCCCTTCAATATAGATTATACTGGTGCCTGCGCCCCGTACCTTACCGCCCATCTCGTTCAGAAAGGTGGCCAAATCAACAATCTCTGGCTCTTGAGCAGCATTCTCTATCAATGTTGTTCCTTGGGCCATGGATGCAGCCATCATTATATTTTCTGTAGCTCCTACGCTTGGATAATCTAGGTAAATTCGAGCTCCTTTTAAACCCTTTGTTGACACATCTAAAAACCCATGATCCATTTTAACCTCAGCACCTAAAGCTTCCAAGCCCTTAAGATGCCAATTAATTGGACGAGACCCAATAGCACATCCCCCAGGATGAGAAATTCGTACGTGGCCTTTTCTAGCTAATAACGGGCCCATAGTGACGATGGACGCTCTCATCTGAGAAACAAGGTCGTAGGGGGCCTCAATACTTTCTATCTCACGGGCATGGATGTTCAGTGTTGAGCCGTTGCGCTCCACCGTTGCTCCCAACGCTGAAATTACCCGATTCATTACATTAACATCTAACAAGTCCGGAGCGTCATCTAACCTTATTGGTTCTTTACATAACAAACTTGCTGCGATAATTGGAAGAACTGCATTTTTTGCACCGCTTACGGTGATTGTCCCCTCAAGTGGTTTACCGCCTGTAACTGTAAGCTTACTCAAATTCTGAAGACACCCCCTATCCTAGCCTATTTATTTTACGACTTGATAATATTCTATTTAGCCTATTACTTTTCCTGCATAATTTCGACTTTTTTCTTATAGTAAACTCTAGAATTGTTTGAGCAAAACGGGAATTGCTAGAACAGATTGCCCCTCCATATTTCTACCACGACTTAATAGTTGGATGTTAATCTTGTCTTGACCGGCCATAACACTTGTTTCTATTGTATCTTGATAAGCCGCAGTAGACATTATATTATCCGAGAGAATATATTGAGTAGGGATGGCATTTATCTGGCTCAGATAAGCTGATATATCTATGGTCTGTGGGACACGCTCATCCAGATAAATTCTGCCGCCTGCACTTTCAATTTGTGGCGCCATAGTAGTATACCATGCAAATAGAATTTGTTCTTCATTTTTATCTATTAGATGTTGCCCCGTCAGTGTAAATGAACCTTTTTCGTTTGGTATCTGAAGTTCTTTATAAGACCATACCCAATCCAATGTGGGCTTACTTGTTAAAATATTAAATGGTATTTCACTATTTTCAAACCATAGAATTATGCTAACATCTGCCTTCTCAGACTCTGCTAATCCTGAGTTCAGTAATAGGGGGACCTCTGGCTTACTTAGATAAATCGTTTTATTTTCTTTGATTGAACTTATCGCATTAGTATAGATTCCAAGGCCAATCATTAGCCCCCAGATGATTGATATTACTATTGCCCTAATATGCCTTGTACGAAAAGCATTTAAGGCTCCGTAACTCGCGAGCATATTGTTTCCTCTCTCTCTTTCTGGTATCAATCTTAGTTTTACCAAATAGTGAGAAAGCTAACATTCTTCATCTCGATTTTTACTTATTTTTTATTATTTTTGCTAAATAAAAACAGAAAAAAGCCCCCAGTTATGAGGGCCTTCATCATCTAACTATGAAGTTAAGCTATATTAGCTTATTTTTTATCTCCTGAAGCACTGATCCGTGCTATAGCTCTTCGCAAAGCATACTCGGCGCGTCGCACATCAATTTCGTTGGTGCGAGCAGCTAATCGTTTCGTAGCACGCTCTTTAGCTTCCATTGCACGTTTAAGATCAATTGCTTCACCAAGTTCTGCAGTATCTGCGAGTACGATAGCCTGATTGTCAACGACTTCAACAAATCCGCCAGCAATCGCAGCATGCTTAGTTGAACCTGAGCGGGTGTAACGTATAACCCCTACATCCAGACCTGCAATTAAGGGTGCGTGGTTTGGTAAAATCCCTAACTCACCCATTCCACCTGGGAGAACAACAAACTCAACATCTTCCTTCAATAAGTTCCCTTCTGGAGAGACTATGCGTAGAGAGAATGTTCCTGCCATGGCTTACGCCCCCATTTTCTTGGCTTTTTCAATGACCTCTTCAATGGGGCCCACCATAAGGAAGGCTGCCTCTGAAATGTCATCATATTTCCCATCCGCAATTTCCTTAAAGCCACGAATTGTGTCTTTCAAAGGCACATACTTTCCAGGTGAACCCGTAAAGTTTTCTGCAACAAAGAATGGTTGTGACAAGAAACGCTGGATCTTACGAGCTCTGGCCACAATGAGTTTTTCTTCTTCGGAGAGCTCATCCATACCCAGAATTGCAATGATATCCTGCAGCTCTTTGTATTTTTGCAGAATTTGTTGAACTTGTCGAGCAACGGCATAATGTTCTTCACCGAGTACTAAAGGTGAAAGAATCCGTGAGGTTGAGTCCAACGGGTCAACAGCGGGATAAATCCCGATTTCAGCAATAGCCCGGGACAGAACTGTTTTAGCATCCAAGTGAGCAAACGCTGTTGCCGGAGCAGGGTCAGTCAGGTCGTCAGCGGGCACGTAAATTGCTTGTACGGATGTAATAGATCCATTACGAGTGGAGGTAATCCGCTCTTGCAATTGACCCATCTCTGTAGCCAGCGTCGGTTGATAACCAACGGCGGAAGGCATCCGACCGAGCAGAGCCGAAACCTCAGATCCAGCTTGCGTGAAGCGGAAGATGTTGTCAATAAAGAGCAACACGTCTTGACCTTGTTCATCACGGAAATACTCAGCCATAGTCAATCCTGTCAGACCGACACGGAGACGAGCTCCTGGTGGTTCGTTCATTTGTCCGAACACCATAGCGGTCTTATCAATAACGCCTGACTCTTTCATTTCGTGATAAAGGTCATTTCCTTCACGAGTCCGCTCTCCAACACCGGCGAATACTGAGATACCACCGTGTTGCTTAGCAATATTGTTAATAAGTTCCATAATCAATACAGTCTTACCAACACCAGCACCGCCGAAGAGTCCGATTTTTCCACCCTTAGAATAGGGTGCTAATAAGTCGATAACTTTAATACCAGTCTCCAAAATCCGGGTAGATGGCTCTTGATCTTCAAAAGCCGGAGCTGGGCGGTGAATCGGATAATTGATATCCGACTTAATGTCCCCAACGCCATCAATTTGTTCTCCTAAAACACTAACCATTCGGCCCAATGTGGCGGGGCCGACAGGAACTGTAATAGGTGCACCAGTATTTATCGCCTCAATGCCCCTTTGCAGACCGTCAGTCGAGGACATTGCAACACAGCGTACTGTGTCATTCCCGAGATGTTGGGCTACTTCTAAGGTGATATTAATCTTCTTCTCGGGAACTATAACCTTGATGGCAGTATATATTTCCGGCAGTTCATCAGGCTCAAACATAACGTCAACTACCGGTCCCAAGACTTGCAAAACCTTGCCGTTCTTCACAGGCGCGAAACCTCCTTATTGGGTATTTCCGGCAGCTTATTCTAAAGCAGCTGCTCCGCCGACAATTTCAGATATTTCCTTAGTAATCGCCGCCTGTCGTGCTCTGTTCATGGCCAGCGACAACCGGTCAATCATGTCCTTGGCATTATCTGTTGCCGAACTCATGGCCGTCATCCTAGCCCCTTGTTCGCTTGCTTTTCCTTCAAGGATTGACCGGAAGATCTGCGTTTCCACATACTTCGGTAACAAGCTTGCCAGGATCTCGTCTGGAGACGGTTCAAAAATATACTGTTTACTTTGTTTGCCTTCAGGCTTTTCGATGGGAAGTAATTTGACTTGTGTAGGTCTCTGAGTAATGGCGCTTACGAACTCGGTATACATGAGATAAACCTCATCCGCTTCACCTTGCTCATAGAGTCGTACTACTTCCTGGGCTATTTCTTTCGCTTGATTATAACTTGGTTCATCTCCAAGCGCTACAAACTCAGCCAAAAACTCTGTTTTACCGCGTCGGAAGAAATCTCGACCTCTGCGGCCAACCGTCACCAACTTAACTTCTTGCGGTGTTTCGGCGATCAAACCAGCGGTCATGCGAATCAGGTTTGCATTATATCCTCCGCAAAGACCACGGTCTGACGTAATTAACACATAAACCACCTTTTGTACAGGCCGCTTTACTAAAAGCGGATGAACTGTATCTCCAGGAGCTTGTGCTAGACGTTCCAGAACCCCTTGTAATTGGTTGGCATATGGACGGGCAGCACCAAGTTTTTGTTGGGCTTTTCTGAGTTTGGCTGCGGAAACCATTTTCATCGCCTTGGTGATCTGCTGCATATTCCGTACACTGCGGATCCGGCGACGAATATCGCGTACTCCTGCCACCTCGTTCACCTACTCCTTTTTAATCTAGGCTACAAACCCCTGCTTAAACTCATTAATAGCTTTCTCAAGATCAGCGATCATTTCGTTGGAAAGCGCCTTCTCTGTGCGAATTTTAGCTAACAGGTCAGCCTTCACGGAGCGCATGAAGCGCAGGTATTCTTGTTCAAATTTCCCGATTTTCTCAACATCAATATCATCAGTAAAACCTTTAACCGCTGCGTAAATAACAACAACTTCTTCCTCAACGGGTAATGTAGCATACTGATTTTGTTTGAGAATTTCCATGGTCCGTTTTCCACGGTTAAGACGCATCTGGGTAACTTTATCCAAGTCAGAGCCAAATTGTGCAAATGCAGCTAATTCACGATAACTGGCGAGGTCCAAACGGAGCTGACCAGCAACCTGTTTCATAGCTTTAACTTGCGCGCTTCCACCTACCCGGGATACGGAAAGACCAACGTTGATTGCTGGCCGGAAACCGGAATAAAAGAGGTCTGATTCTAAAAAGATCTGACCATCAGTAATGGAAATAACGTTCGTAGGAATATAGGCCGACACGTCACCAGCTTGAGTCTCAATAATCGGGAGTGCTGTCATTGACCCTCCGCCAAGTTCATCCGAAAGCTTGGCAGCCCGCTCTAAGAGACGGGAGTGGAGGTAGAAAACGTCTCCAGGGTATGCTTCACGTCCTGGTGGGCGCTTGAGCAACAGTGAAAGCTCACGGTAAGCAACGGCTTGTTTGGAAAGGTCATCATAAATAATTAGGACATGCTTGCCGTTATACATGAATTCTTCACCCATGGCAGCACCGGAATAAGGCGCAATATAGACCATTGGCGCTGATTCGGAAGCTGTAGAAGCTACTACAATCGTGTATTTCATTGCATCGTGCTCTTCTAATTTCTGAACCACGCTGGCAACTGTAGATGCTTTTTGACCAACAGCTACGTAAATACAAATCATGTCTTGACCTTTTTGATTAATGATCGTGTCGATTGCTACAGCGGTTTTACCTGTTTCACGGTCACCAATAATTAACTCACGCTGACCACGACCAATAGGGACCATAGCATCAATCGATTTTAGACCCGTTTGAACCGGCTCATGGACGGATTTCCGAGAAATAACACCTGATGCTGGGGATTCAATCGGACGAAACTTATCTGTCACAATCTCCCCTTTGCCATCAATGGGCTGACCAAGAGCATTAACAACGCGGCCAATCAAAGCCTCACCGACTGGGACCTCCACGATCCGCCCAGTTCTCTTGACCTGATCCCCCTCTTTAATCCCTGTAAAGGGACCAAGAATAACGCAACCGATATTATCTTCTTCAAGGTTCATTGCCATACCGTAGACATTTCCAGGGAACTCCAGAAGCTCTCCAGCCATAGCCTTTTCCAGACCATAAACACGAGCAATTCCGTCTCCAACCTGGATAACTGTCCCAACATCTACGATATCAACAGCAGTATCATATCGTTCGATTTGCTGTTTAATAATGGAACTTATTTCTTCTGGACGCAAGTTCATTCTGTTATTTCACCCCTACTTCCTGAGGTTTATCCGAGTTTTTACGTAAATTCTCACGCATTTTCTCTAAAGAATGGGAGATTGTTCCATCGATTACACGATCTCCGATCTGAATTATGACTCCACCAATGAGTTCAGCACGAACATCCGTAATAACACGAACATCTTTCCCAGTCATTCGTACAATAGCTTTTTTGAGTTCATCAAGTTGGGCTGAACTCAAGGCAATTGCACTTGTTATTTTTGCTTCCACCACTTGACGTGCCTCATCGGCCAACCTTGTAAACTCACGCTGTATGGCTGGTAAGAGATAAGCTCTTCTACGGTCAATTAAAAGATAAAGAAAACGTCTTGTTATATCCCCAAAGTCTTTCCCCATTAACTTGTCCATAATAGACTTTTTATCACTTACGGAGATGTGGGGATGTAACAGGGTGTCTTTAACCTCTCGATTTTCCTCCACCATCTTAGTCAGTTCACGTAGATCGACATCAATTTGATCCAGGCCCGTATCAGAGGCAATCTCAAACAAGGCTTGGGAGTATCTTCGAGCAAGTGATCCATTTATCATTGCATTTCCCCTACCTCTTGAATAAACTGCTCAATGAGTTTCCCTTGACCCTTCATATCAAGTTTTTGACGAATAATTTTTTCTGCTACAGAGACTGAGAGATCTGCCACTTGTGCTTTTACATCAGCTATTGCTCGATCGCGTTCACGTTCAATATCTACAAGGGCAGATTTTTTGATCTTCTCTGATTCTTCATGTGCAGCGGCTAGAATTTCAGCTGAGCGAACTTCGCTTACCTTAGTAGCCTTTGCGATCACTTCTTGGGCTTCCTGGCGAGCTTTACGCATTTCTTCTTGGTATTCGCGTTTAATTTTATCTGCCTGTTGTCGTTCGTTTTCTGCTTGTGTAAGCATGGATTCAATATTAACCCGCCGTTCTTCCATCACTTTCATCAGCGGACCCCACGCATATTTACCAAGCAAATAGACGAGCAGCAAGAAAGATAAGACCGTAGCGACTACCGTATAGTCAAATTGAATAGGATTCCCACCCAATGGTCTACCCCCCTCTCGAGTCTAATTGACGTCGGGATGATTTTTTTCAAGGGAGAACTCTCGTTCCCCCTTGAATTAAGATGGGCTTAACCCTCTGCCCATCATACGAATTACTTTGTAAACATGAGCAGCAGGGCAAGTACCCAGCTAAGGAGTGGCAAAGCCTCGATCAAACCGACACCAATAAACATGGTAGCTTGTAATGTTGCTTTAGCTTCCGGTTGACGACCAATGCCCTCCACCGTTTTACTAATAACATTACCATTACCGATTGATGCCCCAAGAGCTGCCAAGCCAGCAGCAATTCCTGCACCAAGTGCAGCAGCAGCAGACACGTCCATGGGATTTCCTCCTTTCTTGTTTCCAATAATTTCTAAAATATTATTCCCTCAGTGGTGTCGAGCATCACTGAAAACCAGCACAGAGTGAAGTGCTTAATGAGCGTCTGTGGTGACAGCTTGGGATACATACGCTGTCGTCAAAACCACAAAAACGTAAGACTGAATGGCTCCAATGAAAATACTGAATGCAAGCCAAATAGTCGTCGGCAAAATCCCTGGCAGTACCCAAATACCGGGAAGCATTAAGATTACTCCTAGTAAAATTTCACCCGCAAAGATGTTTCCGAATAGACGAAAGGCTAGTGTCATTGGTTTAGCGATTAAATCAATGGCGTGGATGATCACAAACACTGGATTTGGCTCAATAAAATGATGGAAATAATGAGCTCCTTTATGTTTGATACCTAAAAAGACTACCAAAATAATGGTTAACATAGCTAAGGAAAATGTCACGTTGATATCTGCAGTTGGCGACATCATACCTGGAGTAGCAAAAATATGTCCTAATTCGGCAAAATGAACGTCGTGTAATAGATTGAACGTGAAGTTTGGGATAAGGCCAAGCATATTGGAAAAGAAAACAAACATGAATAACGTTACCAAATAGCTCAGCAAGGGACGTCCCTTTTCATAATCCATGTTATCATTGATGATACCACGGACAAAATCTATGATCCACTCTAAAACGTTTTGCATTTTACCAGGTTTCCCGCTTGTTAGATTGCGTACCCCTAGAAAACAGAAGACCATAATAGCAGCCATCGAAATCCAGGTCATGATTAGAGTCTTACCATGAAATGTCATATCTCCCAAATGCCACAATACTGTTTCATGCACTTCTTTTATCACCCCTTTCTCCATAGTTTTTTTGTATTGCCACAATGATAAAGGATATTATCACCCCTGTAACAATCCCTAACGCTAAACTAAACAGCCAACTTGGCTGGAACCGGGCAACTGCCACAACAATGAGAGTAACCATTCCCAAACGATTCATTAGGTTCTTGCGCATTCGTTTGATTGCTGATTGAATATCAAGTTCAGTACTATTCAACACTTCACGATAAAACCACAAAGTATACCCAAACCCTACCCAATACCCCAGCAAACTACCAAAAAAAGCCTGCTCCCCTGTAAAAGCTATCCCTAGCAATATACAAGCGGTTCCACTAAATAATGCGATAAAGCTACTTCTTATCATTGGATGCTCCAAACCTCATTAAAGTCATTATTAAGTAGCTCCCTCCGAGTACCAGCCCAATCAACATCAGACCTATTGTGAAAATTGGCTCTGTTTGCCATCGGGCATCAAGGTTTCTACCTAAGTAGAATCCGCCCCCTACCAATATAGCCAAGGATGTCGATATGGTTGACCCGACAACAAGTGCCTTTTGCCATGATCTTTGTTCACTAGCCATAGTATTCTTTCCTTATGAATTAATTTGTAAACACAGCAAGCTTATAAGCCTGCTACTCAAGCGGCTAGTATGCTACATTTTAACAATTCCAACTTTATTTATTATATTAGCATACTTTGGAAGGACTTTGTGCTTTTTTTTACAGCATTGAAGAATTTTATGTCCACCCTTGATTTTCTTCAATTATCTCGGCTATTCTCTGGGCTGCGCATCCGTCGCCATAAGGATTACTGGCCATTGTCATTTTTTGATAGGCCTTTTGATCTGCAAGTAAGTTTTGCAGCTCGGATAAAACTCCTTCATACTCGGTTCCTACAAGTGAGACTGTACCTGCCGCCACAGCCTCCGGCCGTTCCGTGGTGTCTCGTACTACCAGTACTGGTTTACCTAAGGATGGAGCTTCCTCTTGAATCCCCCCCGAGTCGGTCAGAATTAGATGGGACCGCGCCATTAAATTAACAAAGGGTTCATATTCCAAAGGTTCGATGAGATTAACCCTTGGGTGAGTCCCTAAGACCTCTGTAACCACGTTTCGAACGACGGGATTTTTATGAACCGGAAAGATAATATAGGTATCTGGAAATTTATCAAGTGTACTTTTCAAAGCCTGGTAGATTTGGCGCATTGGTTCCCCTAAGTTTTCCCTGCGATGTGTCGTAACAAGAATCATCCTTGATTTACCTCGTTGTCTAAGAATGTCCTGGATTTCCTTGTCAACAAACTCATACTTAGGATTCACTGTTGCGAGCAAGGCGTCGATTACTGTATTGCCCGTGACGAAAATGCTTTCCGGCGGAATTCCTTCTTGCTCAAGATTATTTTTAGCTGTTTCCGTCGGGGCAAAATGCAAATCTGTCAAAACGCTGGCAAGCTTTCGATTCATTTCCTCGGGGAAGGGAGAATACTTATTACCTGTGCGCAGGCCTGCCTCCACATGCCCTACCGGAATTTGTGCATAAAAAGCAGCGAGTGCAGCCACAAAGGTCGTCGTCGTGTCCCCGTGGACAAGAACTAAGTCCGGGCGTTCACGTTGGAAAACATCATTTAGCCCATGTAATGCTCGTGTCGTTATATCTGTTAATGTTTGTCCCTGCCGCATAAGGTTAAGATCAAAATCCGGAACAATCTTAAACAGGGTTAATACCTGATCCAGCATCTCACGATGCTGAGCCGTTACAATTACTTGACATAGAATGGACCCTCTCTGACGCAGCGCTCGGATTACTGGCGCCATTTTTATAGCTTCTGGACGGGTTCCAAATACAACCATCACTTTTTTTCGCTTAATCACTTTATTACTCCCCTTCGATTAGAAGAAACAGCATCTTAAGACGTGTGGTCACAGATTATCTTCCCCAAATTTTTCCAATTTGAGTCCTGCTTCATTTGCCATATTAATTGCCAGTTGATCAGGATAAGCATAAGCGAAAATTACGCGTTTAATACCGGCATTAATTAATAATTTTGTGCACAACACACAAGGCTGATGAGTGGTATAGAGATCTGCTCCAGTAATAGCCACCCCATGCTTTGCTGCCTGTACCAGAGCATTTTGCTCTGCATGCACAGCACGGCAGATCTCATGGCGTTCCCCTGAAGGAACGCCTAAGCTCTGCCGTAAACAACCAAGTTCATCACAATGTTGTAGTCCTGAGGGACTTCCGTTATAACCTGTACTTAGAATTTGTTTATCCTTTACCATTACCGCTCCAACTTGGCGGCGCAGGCAAGTTGATCGCCCCGCTACTACATGTGCCATCTGCATAAAATAACTATCCCAACTTGGGCGCTTTACTTGACTCGTCATTTTGTGCCAAACAGCCGGTCTCCTGCATCTCCAAGACCCGGTACAATATAGCCATGATCATTCAAGTATTCATCGACTGCTGCGACAAAAATATCCACATCATTATGTACATCTTGTACAGCCTTAACACCCTCTGGAGCTGCAATTAAGCACATTAACTTAATATTTTTCGCACCGCGATCTTTCAAAAATGTAATTGCTGCAGCGGCTGAGCCGCCTGTCGCTAACATAGGATCAATTACAATCAGGTCTCGTTCTGCAATATCGGGGGGTAACTTGCAGTAGTATTCCACAGGCAGAAGGGTTTCCGGATCTCGATATAGTCCGACATGTCCAACTTTTGCAGCTGGAATTAAGCGGAGCATTCCATCAACCATTCCTAATCCAGCGCGGAGGATTGGAACTAATCCAACTTTACGACCTACCAACACCTTGGTTTTTGCTAATGCTACGGGTGTCTTAACTTCAATTTCCTGAAGGGGAAAATCACGGGTTACCTCATAGGCCATTAACATCGAGACTTCCTCGACTAACTCCCTAAATTCCTTGGAACCTGTTTGCTCATCCCGTATCAAAGACAACTTGTGTTGGATTAGAGGATGATCAAGTATTTGAAGCTTTGGCATCTTTTGGCTCTCCTAATCTAAATTTGTATATAAGGGAAACTCAGCGCATAAGGAACTAACAATTTCCCGTGCTTGTGACAGTTTATCAGGTTCATGATGTGAGGTCAAGGCAAGGTCCATAGCCTCAGCTATTCTCTTCATAGCGTCAGGAGTCATACCTCTTGAAGTAACCGCTGGAGTACCTAGACGAATTCCACTAGTCACAAAAGGACTTGCTGTATCAAAAGGAATCGTGTTTTTATTGACCGTAATACCTACTTCATGAAGAATGTTTTCTGCTTCCTTACCGGTTAACTGTTTGGTTCGTACGTCAACAAGCATAACATGATTATCCGTTCCTCCTGAAACAAGGCGAAATCCACGATCTGTTAGCGCTTGGGCCAAAGCTTTTGCATTTTCTACAATATGGGTCTGGTAGGTTTTGAACTCTGGCTGAAGCGCTTCCCCAAAGGCAACAGCCTTAGCTGCGATGACATGCATCAATGGCCCACCCTGAATTCCAGGGAAAATCGCCTTATCAATAGCTTGGGCATACTCAGCCCTACAGAGAATCAATCCGCCGCGAGGTCCTCTCAGAGTTTTATGGGTAGTAGAGGTGACGAAATCAGCATAAGGGACTGGTGATGGATGTAATCCTGCCGCTACGAGCCCAGCAAAGTGTGCCATGTCAACCATCAGCAGAGCTCCCACTTCATCTGCAATTTCACGCATTTTGACAAAATCTATGATTCTTGGATAAGCACTTGCACCAGCAACAATCATCTTCGGATGATGTTCCTTGGCTAACTCCCGAACCTGATCATAATCAATCCTCTCGGTCTTCGAGTCTACTCCGTATGGAATAACATTAAAGTATACTCCAGAAATATTTACCGGACTCCCGTGGGTCAAGTGCCCACCATGGGACAAATTCATGCCAAGGATGGTATCTCCGGGTTTTAAAAACGAGAAATAGACGGCCATATTAGCCTGGGATCCAGAATGGGGCTGGACATTGGCGTGTTCAGCACCGAAAATCTTCTTGACTCGTTCACGAGCAAGGTTTTCAACCTCATCCACAAACTCACATCCGCCATAGTATCGTTTGCCTGGATAACCTTCTGCATACTTGTTCGTCAGCACTGATCCTTGAGCAGCCATCACTGCACGGCTGACGAAATTTTCAGAGGCTATGAGTTCGATGGTATTTGTTTGACGATTTTCTTCTTGCTCGATGGCTTTAGCGACTTCCGGGTCCTGACTTTTTACCCATTGGTTAATATAATCCATTACTGGCTCACTCCAATTTAATATTATTTTGGTGTAGAGGTAATTCATGAATTGCCTCTACTCTGCGTACGCTGCTCTTGGACCGCCGATAAGGCGTGGTCGGGTACGTGCTAAGGTCAAATGCGCTTCACCTAAGTCCTTAACATGTATGCGAATGGGTATTGCCACTGGTCTTAAGTGCATACCGATAAATGTGTCTCCAATATCAATCCCGGCATGTCCTTGGATTTGTTCTACCATAACGGGAGAAGTGAAGGTTTCCCACGCTTTTACCGTCATTGCTCCTCCAGCATGCAGTGCAGGAAGAACTGTTACTTCCTCTAATCCGTAATGATCTAAACAGGCCTCTTCTACCACCAAGGCGCGGTTGATATGTTCACACCCTTGTACTGCTAAGAATAGTCCTAGCCCATGAACACGCTCTAATAAAGGCGGAAGCAATAACTCAGCAACTTCAATGCTGCTACCTTGTCCGATTCGGTGACCAATAACTTCACTTGTGCTGCACCCTAAAACAAGGATTTGTTTTGAGCGTAGTTCAGCCTTAATAAAAAAGGCATCCAGTATATCGTTCCACACTTTAGCCATTTCTTGAAATTTGTCTGCAACATGTTTGTCCATGTGAAAGGTATTCCTCCCCTCCTTGACATGACTAAACAATTTTAAGCTAAATTTCCTCGCCTCGTTCAATGTCACTAATCAAACTTATACGAAGAGCATGTCTACCACCTGTAAATTCGGTTTTTAAAAAAATATCAACAATGTCTAGAGCAAGTCCTACACCAATTACCCGAGCACCCAGTGCTAAGATATTAGCGTTATTATGTTCTCTCGCCATTCGGGCGGAAAAGGTCTCCGAGCAAACTGCAGCTCTAATTCCAGGAATTTTATTTGCGGCCATTGAAATCCCTAATCCAGTTCCACAAACAACAATCCCTAAGTCTGCTTTTTCTTTTATGATCGCACTTCCCACAGCGAACCCATACTTTGGATAATCTACAGAGTCCCTGGAATGGGTTCCGAAATCTTGAACCTCTATCCCCTGTGTTTCCAAGTGCCTGCGAATAGTTTCTTTTAGTTCAAAACCACCGTGATCGGCTCCTAGTGCAACTTTCAATCTTTAACCTCCCTCTTTAGCATCTTGCTTATTTCTACAGATATTGCAAAATCCCTGCAAAAACCAGAATAAAGCGACATATTACGCCGCTAGTGTAAACATTTTTCGCATATCTTATGCTTTTACCTCGGACTATTCACAACTCGAAATAAGCTGTTCTTTTAAGCAATTCAGTAATTCCCTTATTTCCAGCGCAGTATGACGATAAACTTCGAGGGAACCCATGTAAGGATCAATAATATCTCGTTTTTCTTCTCCCCAATTTCCTAAGCATCGAATTTTATGTACATATTGAGGAAATTGACGCTTTAGGCCTTCTTCTTGGAGTTGAGTCATGGGGATAATCCAATCGGCATCCGCCAGCAGCACATCCGTAATTCTCCGGGCACGATGTGAGGAAAGATCCACTCTTTGTTCTTTTAGAATCTCTACTACATGGGGACTAGGATTTTCGCCCTCCCAGGCCGCTATTCCAGCAGAACTCACTTGAGCCAAGTCTCCAAACATTGCCCGTGCCATCCCCTCGGCTAATGGGCTCCGACACGTATTTCCTGTACAAACAAACAAAAGCTTCAGCCCCAAAAAACTCACCTCTTTTTAGACTTAGGCTAGGACGGGCAATACGTTGGTGATATCTGATTAGAAAAGCAGCTTAATTCCAATTAGAACCAGTGCTAATCCTCCTAGTAATTCAGCCTTATCACCTAAACGCGTTCCCATTATACGCCCTAAGATCAAGCCCATTCCTGTCATTAACCCGGCAATTAACCCCATGACCATTACTGTCATAAAAATGTCGGCTCTGATGGTTCCTAAGGAAAACCCGACACTTAGTGCATCTAAGCTTACACTAGCAGCTAAGATATACATACCATAACCATTTAGCGAACTGTTACTGGATAATTTCTTTTTAAAAAGAGCCTCCCTGGCTTCCGAGAATCGGAAAATTTCAGCAGTGGGTCGCAAGGCCTTATAGAGCATTCGACCACCTAGACCAATAAGAATAAAGGCTCCTATGAGACTTGCAAATTGACCCAGAATCGTTCCGAAGGCCTGACCCAGTAACATCCCACCAAGGGGCATAAACACATGGAAAACAGCCACCACCAAAGACAAACGCACCATCATACTTTTCTTGATTCCTGCTAAACCAATTGCTAAAGCCAAGGAGAATGCATCTGCACCCAAAGCAATTGCCACAACCACAACCCATGCTAAATTCATAACCTTTCCCTCCGTTCCCCCTATTATATGCACAGGAAACGGTCGATTAGACGAATTAGTGTTAGATGTGTTGACTTCGCTTGCCAGCTGCCTTCTCTAAGCGGTTCATAACAGCGCTTCCCAAGCCCCCTTCTTCGATTCCTTCAACCAAGATCAAATCCATTCTCCTATCATCACACAGGCGTAACCCTTCAAATAAGTTACTTGCCACCTCTTGTGGTCGATCTTTTGAACCCAGAACAAACAAGAGATCGGGAGTCCAGTTGTGTAAAAACGATGCGCTCTCAAAGGTACAAAGAACACCGACTCGTTTAAGCCGAGCATGTCCTTTCTGAATTTCTTGGCCCATGCGCTGTACGACTCTTTCTCGAAGGCCGCTCACCAGAATTAATTCTCCTTGGGGAGCATAGTGCCTGTATTTCATTCCGGGTGCTCTGGGTATCTGGTTTTCCGAGGGAGCGTCCACACGAACTTCACCCAAGACTTCCTCTAGCTGTTCCTTTGTAATTCCTCCCGGACGAAGGATGGTGGGAACTCCTCCGCTCACATCCAGCACAGTCGATTCTACGCCAACTTCACAGGCTCCTGCATCAAGAATCAGGGGGATCTTACCTTTCATATCCCTCCAGACATGACTGCCTCTTGTTGGACTTGGTTTCCCTGAAAGGTTAGCGCTTGGTGCGGCAATTGGAAATCCGGTTTCTTTGATCAAACCAAGGGCCACTGGGTGACTAGGCATGCGTATTGCTACGTTTTCCAGTCCAGCGGTGACAATATCCGGAACCAGGGCTGTTTTGGGCAGGATTAAGGTTAATGGACCTGGCCAAAAATGTTGAACACAAAGATCCGCTGCCGATGTCCAATCTTTAACCAAACGATTTGCCATAGAGCGGTTACAAACATGGACAATTAGAGGGTTATCTTGAGGCCTTCCCTTTGCTTCAAAAATCTTGGCACATGCGAAAGCATCTAGAGCATTTGCTCCTAACCCATAGACGGTTTCCGTTGGAAAGGCTACCAGTTCCCCCGCTTTCAGCCACTCAGCACCCTCTTTTAAGATTTCAGCTTCCGGTCGGACTCTGTCAATAGAACTTCGTTTTGTCAGCATCATGCTCACCTCGCTAAAATCACCCGATCCCGACCCGCTAAGTCCGGGTAAACGTGTGTTTCAAAACCCTTCAATTGAAAAATATTACTAACGTCTTTACCTTGATCCCAGCCAATCTCCATTAATAGTTTTCCTTGCGGGTTTAATAGCGATCGTGCTTCTTCCGCTAAACGGCGATAAAAATCCAAGCCGTCCGATCCTCCTATAAAAGCCATAGATGGCTCATGGAAAATCTCAGGGGCACACTGACTATAGTCTTCTATAGAGACATAGGGAGGATTCGAAACAATCAAGTCCCAATGTTCTCCTCGAATAGAATCTACAAAATCCCCTTTACGCCACTCTACTTTGACTCCTAATCCTTCGGCATTTTGATGGGCTACTTCTAAAGCACCTGAGGAAAGGTCAGTGCCAACTACCTCGGAAGCAGGATAATAATGCGCGATAGAAATTGCAAGAGCTCCGCTCCCAGTACATAAATCTGCAATCTTGACTAATCGACCCTGTCCTTGTCTATTTTCCCGCTTTATAAGTTCTAGACATTTCTCGACTAAAATTTCGCTATCTGCCCGGGGGATAAGAACCCTCTCATCTACATAGAATGAAAGCCCCATGAATTCCTGCCGCTTTAAGATATACTGAAGCGGCTCGTTCATCGAACGACGAAGAATCGCTTTTCGAAAATCGGCTTCTTCTTGCTCAGATAAATCACGATCCCAGTCAATATAGAGGCGGTCTCTCGCCATCTTAAGCGTCTCTGCTAATAACAAGTCTGCGTCAAAGCGAGGATTTTCAATCCCTTTTTTCAAAAGTTCAGTCTCGCCCCAACGCATTCCATCAAGTATCTTCAACCTACAAAACCCCTTACTCGATGTTCGAAATTCGTGGTTCGTGGTTCGAATCTCATTTTACTGAATCTCTGCTTTTAGTCGTTCCGCTTGGTCAGAGGCATTTAAGGCTTGGATGATCTCCTCTAAGTCTCCCGTCAAAATTGTCTCTAAGCGATGCAGCGTCAAGTTGATACGATGATCTGTCACTCTGCCTTGAGGAAAGTTGAAGGTTCGGATCCGCTCACTCCGGTCCCCTGTTCCAACCTGGCTTCGGCGTTCAGAGGCTTGTTCACCGCTCGCTTCCTCTTGAGCTTTCTCCAAAATACGAGCACGCAAGACGCGCAGAGCCTTCTCTTTATTCTTGAGCTGAGACTTTTCATCCTGGCAAGATGCAATAATCCCAGTAGGCAGATGAGTAATACGTACTGCCGATTGGGTGGTATTCACACACTGTCCACCCGGTCCGCTGGAACAGTAGATATCGATGCGCAGATCATTTGGATTGATCGTTACTTCTACTTCTTCTGCTTCAGGAAGAACGGCAACCGTAGCAGTTGAAGTATGAATTCTGCCTCCAGACTCTGTGGCTGGGATCCGCTGAACGCGATGAACACCACTTTCAAATTTCAATTTGCTATAGGCTCCATGCCCTTCCAAAAGGAAAATTATTTCCTTGTACCCCCCCATATCAGAGTAACTGGCACTTAGAAGCTCGACTTTCCAACCCTGGCCTTCAGCATAACGGGTGTACATCTTATAAAGATCTCCTGCAAATAAAGCAGCTTCATCCCCGCCAGCTCCGGCCCGAATTTCCATGATGACGTTCTTCTCATCCAAAGGATCTTTGGGCAAGAGAAGAATGCGAATTTGTTCTTCTAATTCCTCAGATTGTTTCACTAATTTCTCACGTTCCTGCTCAGCCATCTCCTGCATATCAGAGTCTAGTTTTTCCTTGAGAAGAGTCTCTGTCTCCTCTAATTCACGAATAACTTCCTGATATTCTCTAAACGTTGTGACCAGATTCGTCATGCCCGCCTGAGCTTTGGCGTACTTTTGCCATTCACTCTGATTGGCAAGGATTTCAGGATCACTGAGGAGTTCTGTTAATTCATCATATTTTCGTTCTATCTCATAAAGTTTCTCTAACATTTTTTCACACCTCAAAATTACGTAAGTTTGACCTGAATCCATTATATCGAGGCACGAGGCGCGAGGTTCGAGGTTCGAAAAAAATTATACACAAACTTCGCGCATCGTACATCGAGCCTCGAGCTTCGCTTAAGCATTTACGCAAAAAGCAGAGCTTGCGCTCTGCTTTTCCACCAGCAACGACCGCAGGCCGTTGTTTACATCCCATATTTCTTTTTGAACCGATCAACCCGTCCGCCAGCATCGACAAACCGCTGTACCCCGGTATAGAAGGGATGGCATTTTGAACAAATTTCCACTTTGATGTTCATTCTAGTGCTTCCTGTCGGGATAACTTCTCCGCAAGCACATGTCACAGTGGTTTGTTCATATTTTGGGTGAATTTTTTCTTTCATGTCTTCACCTTCTTTCCCATTTGAATCGAGGCGCTCATTTGTCGCACCTTGAAATACAATTCCAGTCAACTCTTACTATTCTAGCATAAAGACCATTAAACGGTCAAGGATTGCTAACAACCTTTCATGGCATACCTGGGTTTTTTATCAAAACAGTGGCGTGCTTCAATAAACCGAACGGTCCCTGTCTTCCCCCGAGCCACCACAGTATGTGTCAAGGCCCCTTTGGCTGTGAAAGTAACCCCTCGTACCAAGGGACCTTCGGTAATCCCTGTGGCGGCAAAAAAGACATCATCCCCGCTTACTAAGTCGTCCATCGTTAACAGTTTATGAACATCATCAATTCCTAAGGCCTTTGCTCGAGCTATATCCTGCTCGTTTTCTGGCCAAAGACGCCCTTGCATTTCGCCGCCCATACATCGCAGTGCTGCTGCAGCAAGAACCCCTTCAGGTGCTCCACCAATTCCCATCATCATATCTACACCTGAATCTTCAAAAGCGCAAGCCACAGCCGGAGAAACATCTCCGTCAGTAATGAGACGAATCTTCGCTCCACAAGCGCGCACATCTTGGATCAGCTTTTGATGGCGTGGACGATCCATAATCACAACTGTTATATCCTCCATGCTTTTTCCTAACGCTTTTGCCACATTTGAAACATTCTCGAATACGGTCGCATCTAGATTAATTTGCCCGACAGCCGCCGGACCTACGGCAATCTTATCCATATACATATCTGGAGCGTGAAGCAAGCATCCCTTCTTGGCAATTGCTACAACTGCTATGGCCCCTGCCATTCCTTTGGCAACAATGTTTGTTCCTTCGAGAGGATCTACTGCAACGTCCAATTGAGGACTTTCTCCGTTACCAACTCGTTCTCCAATGTAAAGCATCGGAGCTTCATCCATTTCCCCTTCCCCAATGACCACTGTCCCATCCATATGAATGGTATCAAAAACGGCACGCATCGCTTCAACTGCCGCGTTATCTGCTGCTTCTTTATTTCCCATACCTACCCAACGTGCCGAAGCTAAGGCCGCCGCCTCTGTCACTCTAGCGAATTCCATTGTAAGCTCTCTCTCCAATTTCTATTCCTCCTTAAATTGTTAACCAATCCATCAAGCTTATTATTGATCGTCCCGCTAACGTTGAACGCGGCACTTCAAATCATATAGCACATTAAACACCTATCACCTTATTGTGACATGCTTTTGTAGGTTTTTCAACCACAATTAATCTGAACTTTATTAAGCATTAAAATTGACATTAACTTATCCTATTCGGATAGGTTAATGCCAATTATTTTGAATCACTTGATTAACGCTTTTCCCAATCAGCTAAAAACTTTTCGATCCCAGCATCTGTCAGGGGGTGGCGAAAAAGTTGCCTTAAGACTCCAAAGGGAACTGTCGCGAAATCCGCTCCAATCTTTGCTGATTCTGTAACATGAACTGGATTTCGAATACTAGCCGCAATCGTCATGGTTGAAATGTCATGTACTTGAAAAATCTCGCAAATATCAGCCAATAGATTTAGTCCATTTTCGCTGATGTCATCTAATCGACCAAGAAAAGGGCTAACATAAGTAGCACCAGCCCGTGCTGCAAGTAAAGCTTGGTTAGCGGTAAACACGAGGGTAACATTTGTTTTAATTCCTTCACCGCTTAACACTTTTGCGGTTTTGAGGCCATCTTCAGTCATCGGAAGTTTAATTACAATGTTTGGATGAATTGCTGCTAGGATACGGGCTTCCTGCAACATTCCTGTATGATCCAGCGCTATCACTTCTGCACTGATAGGTCCATCAACGATCCCACTCACCACTTTAAGAAGTTCATGAAAGTCCTTTCCTTCTTTAGCGACCAAACTAGGGTTTGTTGTCAGACCTCCAATGACTCCCATATCCCAGGCCTGCCTGATTTCTTCGATATTTGCAGAGTCTAAGAAAAACTGCATTTATCCACCTTCTTCCAAAAGTTTACGCCTTCCCATTGCTTCCAAAAATTCGAATTTTCTCTCGGATAATTTTCGTAGTGGCTTCACGAGCAGGGCCCAACATTTTGCGAGGGTCAATTTCTTTAGAGTTCCCTTCAAGCACAAGACGAGCAGCTAGAGTAAATGCTTCACGGATATTGGTATCAATATTGATTTTACAGATACCCCGTGAAATTGCTTCGCGAAGCGCTTCATCCGGCACGCCTGAAGAACCGTGCAACACAAGGGGAGTTGAAACTCGTTCTCGAATTTGAGTTAGTCGTTCAAAGTCAAGTTTAGGAATCCCTTTGTATTGGCCATGAGCAGTTCCTATAGCAATCGCTAAAGCGTCGACTTGGGTTGCTTGAATAAAGCGCTCTGCTTCTTCAGGATCAGTAAACAGGGCTTCCTGCTCGCTGACGGTTATGTCATCTTCTGTCCCACCGATTTTACCCAGTTCAGCCTCTACAGAAATTCCTAAAGGGCGTACAGCTTCGATGACTTTGTTGGTCAACGCAATATTATCTTCAAGAGAGTGTTTGGATCCATCGATCATCACAGACGAAAAGCCGTGGCGTGCACACTGCATGACCTGTGCAAAACTTGTTCCATGATCCAGATGCAGGGCGATGGGTACACTTGCCTTTTCAGCAGCTAACTTTGTCAAAGTGGTGATGTACTCAATTCCTGCATATTTTATGGCACCTTGGCTGGCCTGAATGATCACTGGCGCATTTTCAGCTTCTGCTGCAGCGACGATTGCCTGAACAATTTCCATATTATTGCAGTTAAAGGCACCAACAGCATAGTGTCCTTTTTGTGCGTTATCTAGTAACTCGATCATCGATACTAACGCCATTTTTTCTCCTCCTCAATTGTTCTTGAGATATGTTGACCCCGCAACGGATTATTGATAAGCCAAGTCTTATTCTCTTCCAAATAAATAGAACTTATTCCTTCAATTTGACGAACATTATCTGAACTATCTGCGTATATAACCCCCACTGCTTCACAGCATTCACAATAAAGCTCGATGCGATCCGGTAATAACTCAAAGGTCAACTCGTGATTCCCACAAGCACAACCTAAATCCCCTTGCCTAGCTAGACGGTGCAGATGATCTAAAACCCAGAGCATTACTTCAGGATTTTCGAACTCTTCCTCATATCCCAACTCTACAGCTAATTCTCCTATGGATTTTTCACGATTACGACAGGCCTGGGTAACTTTTTGCTTTGGTCCAATATATCCAACCGAAGCTCCCACATCAGGGCAAGCAAGGGGTAACGCTTCTTTTCCCCAAATTGCATGGTGGTTTAATCTTAAATAATGGGTTTCCCCACAGTAAGCACAATCGTATGTGATGTTAAACTGCCGACGGTTCCTGCTTGTGACCGATAGAAGTTGACGGCCACAACCACAATGCAGATTTTTGCGTCCTTGTCGAGAAAATGCAAAGAGAGAGAGGGCATGAAATTCTAGCTCCCCACACTGGGAACACTGTATGGCAATAGTCGTATTTGTCGTTAGAATCATAATTCCCACCTCTTCCTACAGCTATACTTCGTCATGCAAGAAGATTTTCCTGCCTTTCACTAAAGAAAACTCGGCCTGTCAGGCCATCAGATGGCATGGATGGCCGAGTATCACCGGAGCCCACGCGAAAACACTGTTTTCGCACGGATTACTCTTCTTGAAGACACTGTCTTCGCACGAATTAGCATTCTTGCAGGACGGCGAGAACCATTCTTAAGACTATGCTTGTAATAGTTTTCTGACTCGTTCTCTTAACTCAAATAAATCAAAGGGCTTACCCATGTAATGGAGAATACCAAGTTCCTTGGCTTGTTCCATATTTTGAGCATCACCATAGGCAGTCATCATAATTACTCCAACTTGACTGTCTAAAGCACGAATTTGCCTTAGGGTTTCAATGCCGTTCATGCCCGGCATTTTCATATCCATCATTATAAGATCAGGCTTAAAGGATTCAAGTAATACGACGGCCTCCTCACCGTTCGCTGCCATTTCAACCTCATATTGGTCCTCCCGGAAGGTTTCAAAGAGTAGGCGACGCACACCAAGTTGGTCATCTACTACAAGTATTTTAGCCACTCCCCACATCCCTTTCCTTATCTAATCTAATTGTGAATATTCTTTACAAACCGGCGAAACTCCTTCTTCAAGAATTCGTTCTGCTAAAATTCCCCCATCTTGTTTATATTTCCTATGTATTCGGGGATTTGCCACTGTCCTACGTAAAGGAATTCTCACTTCATCCCCTAAAGCGCAGTCCTGCATTCCCACGTCAAGTACTGTAAGCTGCATACCAATCTTACCAGCCACTCGAACAGTCCGCCCCTTTAATTCTACTCGCTCTTGGCTCAGAAAAACACCAAATAAAGCTAAGAAATTTTTAATTATGATTTTCAGAAAGTCAAACCACCCTTGGGGAACAAAATGTGGGGCTATGCCTAATCCATCAGCATACCCCACAGGAATTACGGCTAGCTGAGTAACTGATTTCGTGCGGTAAATGCTTTGATACCCTACCTTCGTACCTTTGGCTACTTTGCGCAAATGAACAATCTTACTCTTAGCAATCCAGGGATCACTTAATGCCAATTTTCCGGTGAAACCAGGCCCCGGATAATGCCCAATTAATAATGTGCCGATGCGAACGAAATCAAGATGCCACTCAGGATAATCCAAAAAAGCCGCGCTATTACACACATGTTTCCACGCTGGCCGGATCCCTAGTTCTTCAAGACGAACAGTGAGTGATCGAAATTGCTTATATTGCTCTATCGAATATTGCTTGTCCCTTTGGGCTGCTCGCGCAAAATGGGTATACACCCCCATAATTTTAAGCTGGGGGGCGCTATTTAAACTTTTCGAGAGATCTTCTAACTCAGACAATCTAAACCCAGTTCTCCCCATGCCTGTCTCAAGCTTAAGATGTACTGAAACTTCTTTATGCAAATCTGAACAAACATCATTTAACTTGGCAATGAAGGATAATTCAGAGATCGTCAATTGTAATTGAGCCTCGATGGCTTTCGGCCATTCTTCCTCTGTGGAGGGCCCCAACACTAAAATTAACCCTCTAATCCCGTGTTTTCGCAGGACTAACCCTTCTTCGACCTTAGTAACCGCGAAGGCTTCACATCCAACTCGCTCTAAGGCAAGGGCAACTTGAACAGCACCTAAGCCATAGGCATCCGCTTTGACAACAGCCATACACCTTGATTCAGGATGGAGATGCTTAACAACTTCATGATAATTACTTATAAGGGAGTCTAGGTTTATTTCTATCCAGGTTCCAGCCATGGAGTTATCCCCTCCGCACTCGCCGTAGCTTTGTGATTAATCCCTTAATAACATTCGAATAAAGGGGTTCTAAATTGTTCCAAAGAAAATAGGTTACCGGACGATACACCAGGTCCCACTCTCCAATAAATTCTACATAATCTCCGTTGAATCCCTTCTTAAAGCGATAAAGCCCATATAGCGGATTATCTTCGCTTAAGTGTCCCGGGACTCCTCTAAAATCATAGAGCGTGCACCCTAGTGACTTGGCCCAACGAATCATTTCCCATTGAATTAAGTAGTTGGGCATAACATTTCGATGAGCGTTAGACGAAGCTCCATATATGTACCAAGCCTTATTTCCAATAACAAAAGCCAACGTACCAGATATGATATTCCCCTCATATTCGGCGATAAATAATTCTCCCAAACCAACGGGAACTAAGGAGTCATACAGGTCTTCAAAATAGGAATAGGCTCGCACTAAGAAACGGTCCCGTTCTGTTGTTTCCTTAAGGACTCGATAGAATTCCGGTAAATCTTCTCGAGTCCCTTTACGTATATGTACCCCTTTCTTTTGGGCAAGACGAATATTATACCGAGTTTTTTGTTGCATATTACTTAGGAGAATCTCTTCAGACGGCGAAATATCAAGTCGAAATACATACTTAGGTTGAACCCCTTCGAAACCCTTGCCACTTTCCGCCGACCTAAATCCTCTAGAGAGCAAATACTGCTCTAGTTCTTTTTCTGAAGATGGCAAATCAGGGTCGACCTTCAGAAAAATTGCTCCTCGTGCTTTTGCTAAGGTTCGAATCTCGGCAAGGATCAAATCAAATAACTCAAAATTTTCCCAATCAACTACCGGACCACGAGAAGCATAAAAGATGGGGATTCCCACAACTGGGATCTTCCGCTCAAGAATAGAGACAGCAGCCACAATTTCATTATTTTCTTCAACAACCAACCGCCAGGGGATCCATCCGGTCCGGCTTTTGATATCTCCCCACTCCCAAGACTGGAGTACATGCCCCTTTAAATGTCTAGCCAAAAAATCGTTAAAGCGTCTATGTTCACTTTTATCAATCCACCTTGCGATATAAGCCATCGTTCAGTCCCCTTCCTCTCAACATTCTTACCACGGTTCTGCAGCTCTAATCAGCAACCCGGTATTATACCCGTAAGAGCGATCCATGAATTGCCTCTACTCATTGCCTTAGTACACAGGAAGAGTTCGTGCCAGACCTTAATCCAAGGTTCAGCAGAACTCTTCATTTGGGATTCGAAGCATAAAGCGCGAGGTTCGAATCTCAACCTCGCGCTTCGTAACCCCTAATCTTAACTCTATCACACATTAATTTAAACTTTAAGCATCATCGCGCCTTCGCCTTGCTATAGCGTCGCTCGTATAAACTCTCTAAACAATGGATGAGCCCGATTCGGGCGGGACTTGAATTCCGGATGGAACTGGGAGGCCACAAACCATGGATGATCCAAGTATTCAGAGATTTCTACTAACCGTCCATCCAGTGATGTTCCAGAGAACCTTAATCCTACCTTCTCTAACTCTTCACGGAACTGGTTATTAACCTCATATCGATGACGATGGCGTTCGTAAACAACTTGATCCTGATAAGCTTGATAAGCTTTACTGCCTTCTACCAACTTCGCAGGAGAAATACCTAAGCGCATGGTACCGCCCTTATCCTCAATGTCTTTTTGCTCTGGGAGAATATCGATAACAGGATAGGGTGTATCCGCATCAAATTCTGTGCTATTAGCCCGTTCCATACCACAGAGATTGCGGGCGATTTCTATAATGGCTGTTTGCATTCCCAGACAAATACCTAAGAAAGGAATTTTCTGTTCTCTAGCATAACGGATCGCATCGATTTTACCCTCAATGCCCCGGTTACCAAATCCACCCGGAACTAGGATCCCATCAACACCTTCTAGATACTTTTCGACAGATTCATTCTCGATGTTTTCGGAATCAATCCAACGAATTTTTATTTTGGCCCCGTGTTCCGTACCCGCTGACCTTAAAGCTTCTGCTACACTAAGGTATGCATCAGGGAGTTCTACGTATTTTCCTACAATTGCGATCTCAATCTCCCGGGTCGGGGATTTGATTCTTTCAACCATAGTTTTCCACTCTGTCATATCAGCCGGAGGAGCTTCCAGTCCTGCGCAACGCAGAACAATATCGTCAAACCCTTCTGCTTGGAGAGTTAAAGGAACTTCATAGATCGTCGAGGCATCTATGCACTCAACAACTGCTTCTAAATCTACGTCACAAAGCAACGCTAGCTTTTCCTTCATTTCTTTGGAAAGGGATTTCTCCGTTCGACAAACAATAATCGATGGCTGAATACCGATTCCCCGTAATTCTTTAACAGAGTGCTGGGTTGGCTTAGTTTTCAACTCTCCGGACATTGCCAAATAAGGAACCAGTGTAACATGAATGTAAATGACATTTTCTCGTCCAATGTCATTTTTCATTTGACGAATTGCTTCGAGGAAGGGTAGGGACTCTATATCTCCAACGGTCCCTCCAATCTCGGTAATCACAAAATCCGGATGACTTTCCCGCGCAACGCGATATACCCGTTCTTTGATCTCATTGGTAATATGAGGGATGACTTGAACAGTCCCTCCTAGGTAGTCTCCTTTACGTTCCTTCCGGATGACAGACCAGTAAACCTTACCAGTTGTAACATTGCTATTTTTAGAAACCGGTACGTCAATAAAGCGCTCATAATGGCCTAAATCCAGATCTGTCTCTGCCCCGTCATCCGTTACAAACACTTCACCATGTTGATACGGGCTCATTGTTCCGGGGTCGATATTAATATAGGGATCAAACTTTTGTATTGCCACCTTAAAACCCCTATTTTTTAAGAGACAACCTAGGGATGCAGCCGCGATTCCTTTTCCCAGGGAAGATACCACTCCGCCCGTTACGAAGATAAATTTTGTCATGCGCTTTACCATTTCCTTTCAAGACCTTTTAAAGAAAACTTGGCTGGCGCCCGAAGACACTGTCTTCGAACGTGTCAGCCTTCTTGCAGCCTCTGGCGAGGCGGCAGCCTTAGTTGCACTTATGCTTAGAAAGTATATAACACAAATTTATACTTTCTGACAGTATAAGAAAAACGCTACGCGTCTTTTTACTATACATGTCTTTCTGAGGCGTAGCCGAAGAATCTTGACTTCTGCACTATTCCACACAAGTTAAGATCCTTCACTGCGCTCAGGATGAAGTGAAAGAGGACCCTAAAGTTATACTTTCAGTAAAATGTAACCTAGATGCACTTCCCTACTATTTAGAAGTCAATTATCCTTTAGGATATCTTCTGCGACAAAACACATAAATAAAGCTAGTCCGAGATCGCACTAGCTTTATTTTACCAGTCAAATAGACTATATATTACTTTAGTCTATTTTAGCTACACTTCTAAAGGATGTCAAGACAAGGAATGCTTTTAGAAGCATTGGATAATTACCACTTTTCTCCCCGTCGCCCTTCATCCGCCTCGTCAAATATTTCATCCGTTTCTGAAACATCTTCATCTAAAGAATCGTCCTCAAGTTCTTCCGGCTCTGATTTGTCATCTTCATCCGGGGATTCTTTGTTTATCAAGGCAACTGCCGGGGACCGACGAGGAGTTTTCGCAGGATCCCAAACCTTCAGACCCCATTCACCCTTGCCCAGAAATGTAAACCTCGTGTCTAGATTAATCTGAGTCAGTGCCGCCGCAATCCGTATGGCTTCCTGAGAAATACCTAAACGTCGAAGTACTTCTTCAATTAAATTTTGATAATGCATTGGATTACCTTGAGCTTTTAGAATCTCAAAGGCTATGTCCGCTTCTGTCGGCTTGTTTTTTTTACTTAAAGAGTGGGTCAAAAAACTCCACCGCCCTTCGTCATTTTGAATATCACTATATTCGGCCCACCCCTAAATATTTCCTGCTTGTTGCAAGTTTAAACTTGTAAATTTTACATTCTTTCAGGAGCGGATACGCCTAAAATACCTAAAACGTTTCCGACAATTTGTTTCACCGCTCGCACTAAGCTCAAACGAGCCCTGCGTAATCCCTCATCATCAACAAGCACCCGTTGGCTATTATAGAAGGTATGGAAGAGACCCGCCAAGTCAAGTACATAACGTGCTAAGCGGTGAGGTTCCATAAGTCGTGCGGCCACAATGATCTCGCTCGGCAAATCCGCCATCTTCTTGAGCAAATCTCGCTCTTCCGTACTATCTAGGCGAATTAGGTCCTTTTCTTGCGGTGGTGTTCCAAGGTCGCCAAGTTCCTCAGCCTGCCTTAGAATGCTGCATAAACGCGCATGCGCATACTGTACATAGTAAACTGGATTTTCAGATGACTGAGACTTTGCTAAATCCATATCAAATTCCACCGTAGAATCTGGATCCCTCAAGTTAAAAAAGAACCTTGCCGCGTCTTTGCCCACTTCTTCCATCAATTCGCGTAATGTGATGTACTGACCAGAACGTTTGGACATTTTTACGATTTCACCGTTTTGTATAAGACGAACGAGTTGCATTAAGATAATTTGAAGGTTATCTGAGTCATACCCTAAGGCTGACATTGCACCTTTCATGCGAGCCACATGTCCGTGATGATCTGCTCCCCAAATATTAATGACTCGATTAAATCCCCGATCAAATTTATTGCGATGGTAGGCAATATCAGCAGCAAAATAAGTCGGAGATCCATTGCTCCTAATTACCACTTCATCTTTTTCATCTCCAAATTGAGTCGACTTAAGCCAGTGAGCGCCTTCCTTTTCATAAATGTATCCTTTTTTCTCAAGGTCCTCCATTGTTGAGCGAACGGCCCCCGAATCATGTAGGGATTGTTCGTTAAACCACACATCGTATTCCACTCCAAAATCCTGAAGTGTTTCTCGGATATTTCGCATCTTTTCATCCAACGCGTATCTGACCAGAAATTCTCTTCTTAACCCTGGTTCGACCGAAAGGTACTTGTCCCCTACTTTAGTAATAAGACCTTTTACTGTATCAATCAAGTCCTCACCATGATATCCTCCTTCCGGGAAGGGGACATCTTGGCCTAGTTGTTGCAAATACCTTGCTTCTAGGGACAAGCCAAAATTATGTATCTGGTTCCCTGCATCATTAATATAAAATTCTCGGGTAACTTCATAGCCCGCCGTCGATAATAAGGAAGCCAAACTGTCGCCCAATGCGGCACCCCGGGCATTACCCATATGCAGCAGTCCCGTAGGGTTAGCACTTACGAACTCGACTTGAATCTTTTGGCCTTTTCCGATATCCACATGCCCGTAACGTTCACCGGCTTTCAATACTTCGTCAATAACCCCTGTAAGCCATAGGGGATTTAGACGAAAGTTAATAAAACCAGCTCCAGCAATCTCAGAGGATTCGATCCATGTCCCATCTGTTTCCATATGTTTGATGAGCGCAGTGGCTATCTCCCGGGGAGGTCGCTTTGCTTGTTTAGTCAACACCATAGCCAGATTGGTTGCCAAATCTCCACGTTGCCTTTCTCTTGGTTCTTCCAAAACAAAACTCGGCAATTCCTCAAAGCTTAATTCCCCTACCGCTTTTGCCTTATTCGCAGCTTCGATCAACTGGTTTGTTATCTTTGTCTTTATATTCTCGTAGAGACTCATTGGGGGATATCCTCCTTTACGTTTAGCAGCAAAACATTATTACTCACTAATTTATCATCGACAAAAAGGTCATATTCTAGACTAATACGTCCCCCATGGACTGTCAAGTCATACTCTACTCGGTGAGGCATAACGCTTATCCAAATGTTACCGTAGCAGGTGGAGTAAATACTGCGGTTAAGAACGCCCATTTTAAACTCCTGTGCTAGTTCTACAGCGCCTTTGCGATTCAAGGCAACTGTATCTTCTTTCATCGTCAGAAGCGTCGTCACTTCTCCAAGGTCTGTAGCTTCACGTCCATTTTCTTTATAAAATACGTAAAATACCTCGTTTCGTTCATAAATCTTTCCCACAGTAAGTACTTCCTGCTTATCCTCATGCCCTTCAGGATACTTCTGTTTGCCGATTATTTGAATGGTCACATTTTTCTTCAATTGACTGCTCCTTTCTGCGGAGTCAGTTTCTTAGCCCGTTCGCACATCCTCCGCCGGTAAGTGTCCTTTTGGGATCGCGGCTTCGGCGATACTCTATCCTCCGCCGTAGGGTATTTCTCTGGGTATCGCGGCTTCGGCGATACTCTCCACCGGAGACTATCGTACCGGAGACTATCGTGATCCATCGCTATTCGCTTGACGCGATTCCTCTCACATGCTCTCTCAGCTAAGAAACTTCCTCTAGCTTTTATAAATGAATATAATAAATGAACTTATAAGTGCATATGTGCCTATTCTAGTTAATTTAGTAAAATCCTTTTTAAATGAATAAATTCAGACCATATTCAAGAGCGAGAGGGAAAATTCCCCTCTCGCTTATCTTTTAAACCACTGAATTACTTAAGGTACTCTCCCTGTGGGGTTTTAATAATTCGTTGGATCTTTTCTTCAGCACCTGTTGCCGCATTTAAGTATACCAGATATTCTTCCCCCTGATATCGACCACGGAATTCATAACAATAAACCTCTCGATTTCCGGCCTTAACAATGACTGCTAATCGACTTTCTAGAACTTGAAAACCTGAGCGCAGCTTGCGTACAGCTTGATCCATTGATATTTTTGCCGGGAAGGTCCGTGAGTGATGAAACGCGTAATATGGTACTGAATCTAATCCGATCAGCTGACCGTTGTCTAAAGCGATCATCAATCGTACTTTGTCTGGGTAAATCCTTACCCCATCTTTTTCTACAACTGCATCAAACTGAACATATGAGCCGAACTCTTCACTTGAGGTTATCACCAACTGCCAACCTAAGGATTTTAAGACCCCTTTAGCTTTTACTGAGGCTTCTTCTATACTCAGTGTCTTAGGTTCCATTCCCCGTTGATCACGGTAAAGAGTGATAACACCGCCTTGACGGCTCACTTCCAAATAAGCTTCTTTGAACTTCCATATATAGCCACCAAGTTCACCTTGAGACTCCCCTCCAAATTCTGGATTTGCATTAGAGTAGCCCACTTTATTTAAGAAGTTTCGAGCCCTTTCTAAGGACTGGTCTCGTGTTACATTCCCTTTGGGAAGACCTAAGGGCTTTGCAACAACACGTGTAGCGTACTCTCCAGAGTAGGAAAATGGCGGAAGCTTTTGCAAACTGGCATCCAACTGGTCTAGTCCAGAACGAACCGATTTCGAAGGGGCTTCTGACCCATCTGCTGCTGCTTCAGCAACCTGGGTTCCTAAGCCTAGCCGTTCCCTAATGGTTGGGTCAGGGTCTGTCCAAACTAACTGCTCGGTATCCATTCTAACTATTAATTCCTGAACCTTCTGGTTAACCGGCATAAGACGTTCATGCATATCTCTAAGAGTCTTTTCCTCTTCCGCAGAAATCGTTCCTCCGCCAGCAATTCGCTGGGCTAAAGTCCGTGCAAAATCACCAGACTGTGTTAAAAATTGGCCGACATAACTAAGTCCTGTTTGTTGTGCCGGGATTTGTGCAAAATCCTTAAGAGCCGCATCGCTATTACTTGAGACTTGGCTTAAGTAGAGAATTTTTTGGGCGGGGTTATTAGCCACATTCCCTTTGGCCATGTCTGTCTCCAATTGATCGAGATGGCTAGCAAAATCATTGATTGCCCTACGATTATTGTTTTCTGCTAACAGACGATATTCCCCTGCAACACGGTATTCGTTCCATCCCCAGCCCAGAGCGATTAAAAAGGCTAATGCCAAAGCGCCAATCCAAAATTTTCTGTGCATACTTACCCCCTACTTCGTAAACATATGATTTCCGATTTGCTTAATCTGTGGGCGTGACCAAATATATTTGTTTGATGTCTTCGCGGGATTAAAAAAGAAGACTGCTCCACCAGAGGGGTCTGAACCATTTATTGCTTCTTGGGCAGCACGAATTGAGGACGCTGAAGGAGGTAGATTAATTTGCCCATCATCAACACTTGAAAAGGCTCTCGGTTGATAGACAATATCTGCAACAGTTTTGGGGAATGCCGGATCAGCAATCCGGTTTAGGATAACTGCAGCTACAGCAACTTGCCCAATGTAGGGTTCTCCCCTTGCCTCTGCATTCACAGCGCGAGCTAGTAGGTTTTTGTCGATATTTTTATAACCAACAGCCTTTCCTGAAGCATTTGTACTCTGCCCTGTAAGACGTTTTAGCTCTTTGATGGTTTGTGTTCCGGCCAACCCATCTACTCTAAGCCCGTGTTCCTTTTGAAAGCGTCGAATCGCCGCCTCAGTTTTTGATCCGAACTTTCCATCGACAGGGCCTAAGACATAACCCAACTGGACCAGTCTTTTCTGTAACTCAGTTACTTCAGGCCCCTTACTCCCTCTGCCTAGCAAACGGTCTCCTAATGCTGCATAAGCAAATCCAGACAGAGCTATGCTGAGTAATAATCCGATGGCGATAACAGTCGCCCAAGGTCTAGCGTGTACTTTCATACCCTCACCTCACTTTGTTTAATCGTCTTTAGTGTGGCAAAAGTTTTAAGAAATTATCCAACATTCCCTAATAAGTCCAGAAAAAAATAAAAAGGCCACAGAGTTCTACAAACCCCATGGCGATTACTTAGTCACCCCAGACAAAAACGGATAAGCATATTTAACAAATATGCTTATCCGCAAAACTATCCTTTAGTGGCGTGGACCTCTGAAAGGACTCATGGCTCTTGGTTTTCCTAGAATCTCTGCCCAAACAACTCCTCGAACAAGTTCTTTTTCTGTCATAGCCAATTTGAACTTGTTATCTTCTTGCGCTGCTCCAGCAATCCTCTGACTGAAATCTCCTTCGGAGTCACGATATTCTTCTACCTCATCCATTTTGCGGTAGGTATTAACTTCGTTAACCCCTAGATTTACTTCCGTCCCTTGAGCCCCTTCCTTCTGCAGGTAATCTTCCGTAAAACCCCTCTGAGGAATTGACTTTAAGGGTTCCGCCTCTTCTGCCTGTCTCGAACTATTCAATGCCTGTTGAATTTGTTCACGCCATGAGCCTTGGGGAGTTTCCTGCAAAGTCTCTCTGATTGATCGGAGATCCGGTAAATTAAGTGGGTCAGAGAATCTTCTCGGTGCTTGTTGCTTACCCTTCTTAATAAGGGATATCCCCAACTGGTAAATAACCCAAATGATAATTACAACTGTGAAGACAGACATGATCTCACCTACTTCTTCGTTTGGCCATCACTGCCTGATTCTTTTTTACCCGTCTGGGCAATGTTTTCCCTCATTTGGGTGTCCGAGATAATATTTTGCATATTGTAATAATCCATAACACCCAGTTTACCCTCACGTAAGGCTTCAGCCATAGCTCTTGGAACTTCTGCTTCCGCTTCAACAACCTTTGCCCGCATCTGTTCAACCGAGGCTCTCATTTCCTGCTCTTTAGCAACGGCCATGGCTCGTCGCTCTTCTGCCTTAGCTTGAGCAATGCGCTTATCTGCTTCAGCTTGGTCCATCTGTAGCTCTGCCCCGATGTTTTTCCCAACTTCTACGTCGGCTATGTCGATGGATAAAATTTCAAAGGCAGTCCCCGCATCTAATCCTTTGTCTAACACTGTACGAGAAATGGAATCTGGTTTCTCTAACACGTCTTTATGTGATGTAGAAGAACCGATACTAGTTACAATTCCTTCTCCAACCCGGGCAATAATTGTTTCTTCTCCAGCACCACCGACAAGTCGATCGATATTAGCCCGAACTGTTACCTTAGCGCTTACTTTTAGCTCAATTCCGTTTTGTGCCACAGCAGAAACCGTGGGGGTTTCAATAACCTTTGGATTAACCGACATTTGAACTGCTTCAAGGACATCTCGACCTGCTAGATCGATAGCCGCAGCGCGTTCAAACTGAAGCGGAATTGCCGCACGTTCCGCAGCAATTAAGGCATTGACAACTCTATCAACATTTCCCCCCGCTAAATAGTGGGCTTCAAGTTGATTTGTTGTAATTGACAAACCAGCTTTATGCGCTTTAATCAGCGGATTTACAATTTTCGATGGAACCACTCGACGTAATCTCATACCAACTAACGTAAAGATCCCAACATTAACCCCTGCTGCCAAGGCTGATATCCATAGACCTACAGGAATAAAGGTAAGAAGCACACTTAAGAATACAAAACCAAAGAAAAATAGAGCAAGCGTTACAAATAATGGATTCATTGAACTACTCGGTTAAGACCGAGCTTCACCTCCTAATATTTTTTTCTCCGATGACTACCAGCCGTAAGACTCCCATCTTCTATAAGTGGGTGATAACGGCTGCTACGTCCCTGGATAAGTTCTTCTAAGCTTCAGTTGGAGTAAGAATTCCTCTTAGGCAAATTCCATCTGAAGCTAAGAATCACTTGATTCCCTAACGATAATCCGGGTTCCCTCAACCCCAATAATTTTGATTGGGGTCCCGATTCCAATAAACCCTCCTTCCGTAACCACATCTAAATGTACGCCATCGAAATTACCTGTTCCGGCTGGGCGTAATTGAGTAAGAGAAATTCCTACCTGCCCCAAATATTTCTCATATTGAGGTTTAGGTGCTACATATCCTTCCTTAGAGGTTTGCCGAGTGCTTAGAGAGAACTTCTTCCATAGCCTTCGGGTCCTGGGCAAACGAAAACTCAAATAAATGATAATACTCAAAACAATAAGCGACCCGGCAGTGTAAATCAGCCCCTCTAACAATGAATCTGTTACTAAAAAGATTCCGGTCACTAAGGAAGCCATCCCTAGAATTCCACTCACTCCAAAGCCGGGGATGACGAACACTTCAATGGCCAACAGAGCAATTCCTGTCAGAATTAACATGATGATAATACCCTGCGACACTACCCTCTCCTCCTTCCTTAAGCTGTATGACTTACTTTTATAGTTTACTTCTAAGTCTCTAGACGGTTTAGAAACCGCTTAGCAACCTGTTTATATAAATTGGCTTTTGCCAATAAATTAAGAATAACGAGGGTACTGGCAACCTTTTCCCGATCCTCTTCGACCATCTCATCGTCAATAAGCGTTTCTTCAATTTCCTTTTCAAGCTCTTGAAGGGATTTCTCCCAATTCATCTGAGACTCATCGAAGATTTGACTATAATAACGATAAAGCTTAGCAGGATCAATTCGGTCATCTGATGTGTCCAAAAAACTTTCGTTGACATACCCTAACAAATGCGAAACCTCTTCTAGAGATAGGATATCGCGCAAATCATTAATGAGAAGGATATTGGCTACTTGTTCATGGCTATATTTTTTTTTCTGGGGATGAGGCAAATACTTACGTCGAACCCAATTCTGTACGTGGGTGGGATTGATATCGTTCTGACTAACCTGTTTTGCCACTTCAATTACCTGGGCGAGCATCATAGAATCTAACTCTAAATAAGGAAGCACTTTTTGCTTAGGTTCAAATTCGTTTATTACATTGCGAATCATTTGTAAATGCTTCAAACTCATAATTACACCTGCTTAAGTTAATGTGAATATATTTTTGGATAGTTATTTTATTGTTTCTATTGTTTACTCTAAGGCATATAACCATGTATGTAATATTTATAATCATATTATATGATCATTATGATCACTTGTCAAGATCTTGTTCGAAACTTTTACAGTTATCACACCAATAAAAACTAAGAGGGTGGCAGGGTCTAGGATCTCCTGTCAAAAACCCTTCCCCTATCACCCTATTTAATAATTAAACTTTTAGAATTTCAGGCAGGTACTTACTTCTTTCTTGTAGAACAAAGATTGAATGAACCTAAACAGTTGGGAGTTGGTAAAGTGTTTTATGAAGGGAAAATTTTTCGCCCCCCGAGTGAGGCTAAAAGCATTATCTTACAAATCACTGTAGGATGCCGGCACAACGCTTGTACTTTCTGCACCATGTATAAAGATAAATCCTTTCGGATTAAATCCCGCACTGAAATTCATGAAATAATTGCTATAGCACAAGCTCAGGACTCGGATGCTGAACGAATCTTTTTAGCAGATGGAGATGCCATCGCAGTTGATAACTCTTTGTTAATTGAGATTCTTGATCAACTTTATAAAAAGTTTCCCCGTCTTAAACGCGTAGGAATTTATGGAGGACCCAAAGATATTCTTGCCAAGAGCCCAGAAGAGTTAGCTGAGCTAAAGACCCATGGGCTGACAATTGTTTATCTGGGAGTTGAAAGTGGCAATGAAGGAATTTTAAGCTCCGTTTGTAAAGGCGTCAGTGCCCTGGAAATGATAGAAGCTGGACAAAAGGTCAAGTCCAGCGGCTTGACTCTATCTTGCACTGTTATTATCGGCCTCGGAGGAAAAGCCCATTCACACGAGCATGCTACTGATACTGCCCAAGTTATCAGTAAGATAGACCCCGAATACTTAGGGGCTCTAACCTTAATGTTAGAACCTGAAGCTCCTTTGACTAAGGCTATTAAAAATGGGTCGTTTCAGATTCTTACCCCTTTCGAATCCTTAAGTGAACTTCGAACTCTTCTCAGCGAACTTAAGGTATCAAACTGTGTTTTTCGGAGCAACCATGCCTCTAATTACTTACCCTTAAGGGCCACTCTTCCTCAAGATCGAAATGCACTTTTGCAGACTCTAGATAGCGTGATAGATAATCAAACCCTGGAGCGGCTTCGCCCAGATTATTGGAGAGGACTCTAGCAACACTTTAAAACAAAACCAGGGGTAAGCGGTTAAAGGCTATGCTAACCAAGCCTTCTTGCACGAACTAATTGAAGCATACCCGCCACTGCACGTTCAGTAGAACGGCCGGGTAAGGCACCAGCTGCTTTACTTCGCATTGTCTCAATCTCCTCAGGATTTCTTAAAAAGTGGTTAATAAGCTGACTTAATTCCGCTTCAGTGTGAGCGACAATTCCGGCACCTAAATTATGCACAAAATGCGCATTCTCCTCTTCTTGACCGGGTATCGGCTTGTAGATAAGTAGAGGCAAGTTCTTTGTAAGGGCCTCAGAGACTGTTAAGCCTCCTGCTTTCGTGATTATTAAATCGGAAACCGTCATCAATTCCTCAACATTATGAACATACTTTAACCTAATCATTGGGTTACGAGCCTGAGTAATTACAGCTTTTAAGGAATGATATAATTTTTGATTTTTTCCACACACGATAATTGACTGGACTGGCACTGTAGAATCTGCAAGTTTCTTGCAGATTCTATTTGCGCTTTTTAAAACTCCGTATGATCCCCCCATTACTAAATAGGTAGGTAAATCAGCCTTCAGGCCAAGTTTAGAAAGAATATAATCACGATTTAGGACTTTTTCAAATTTCAAGCTCACCGGTATCCCTGTCACATCAATACGGGTCCTCTCGATTCCCCAAGCCAATAAGCTATTCTTAACCTCTGTACAAGCTACAATATAACGATCAACATTCGGATGAACCCAATGACTATGGACCGTATAATCCGTGATTATCGTAATCACAGGAACCTGCAGAACCTTTTCCTGTCTTAATTGAGCTAACACTGAAGAAACCGTGGGATATGTACAGACGATAAAATCAGGCTTAAGGTCTTGAATATAACTAAGAAATTTAGTGCTTCCTAATTTATTTAAAAAACGTTGACTGATGGATTGAGGCTGAACCATGGATGTTTTATAATAAAATCTCCCCCAGAGTTTTGGGATATGATTTATAATTTCTCCATAAACATTTCTAATTATGGAGTTAATCGGTTTATTTAAGAAATCTCCAAAATCAAGGTGGATAATTTCTGCAGATGGTTCCTGAATACGTATCTCTTCTATAACAGCTTCTGCCGCCCGCAAATGTCCGTTTCCAAACGATGCGGAGAATACCAGAACCTTTAAATGTTTCAAAGCTGTTTTTACCTCCCTCTCAAAACAACCTCAAAACTTTGCCGGACAATAGACAAGCTTTCAAGGTTATAACTTCTATTATAGGGATATCTTTCTTAAAAGAAAAGAAGATAATAACTACATACAACATATAACTCCCATAAATTAACTATTTAGATCCGTTGAACCTAGATCTTCGATGAAGAGCCCAACATTGATACTATCTATCACGTTCGGAGGAGCAGAAAAATGTCTCAAAAAACAAACGCAGCGCGTATTCTAGATAAGGCTAGAATACCCTATGAATTAAAGAATTACCCTGTTGATGAATCAGATTTGTCTGCTGTAACCGTTGCTCAAAAATTTGGCTTAGCCATTGAACAAGTGTATAAAACATTAGTTGCCCGTGGCGACAAAACAGGGGTAATTGTCGCTTGTATCCAAGGAGACCATGAACTTCATCTTAAAGGATTGGCTTCACTTAGTGGAAATAAAAAAGTAGAGATTGTCTCCCTTAAGGAAGTTCAACCCCTAACAGGTTATATTCGGGGTGGTGTTTCCCCCATTGGCATGAAGAAAAGTTATCCAGTCTTCTTCGACCAAGCCATAATGAATCAAGAAAAGGTCGCTGTAAGCGCTGGTTTACGAGGGCTTCAGCTCTTCTTAAGCCCCAAGGATTTAATTTCGGTAACCAGGGCACAGCTAGGCAACATTTCTACAAGCTCAGAGGGTTGACAGCGCAGGGGCAAGCACAAACTCTTCGGGGTGGCGCCAAGCCTTTAGTACAAAAAAGGGGCGCCTTCAGGCACCCCAAAATAATCTTTATATTACTCTACGAGCTCCAACATAAACAGATTTCCAGTAAGGTCCGATGGAATAAATGGTAACTCCTTTAGAGGACGACGCATTAATAAATTGTCCCCCGCCGAGATAGATACCATCATGATCTACTACCCCATTTCCATTAAACGAGAAAAATACTAAATCTCCTGGTTGTAGATTTTCAAAGGAAACTGGGGTTCCTACAGTATATTGATCACGTGAGATCCTTGGCAAGGTGATTCCATTCTGCTGAAATACATAAGCAACAAATCCTGAGCAATCAAAACCTGTTTGTGGTGTAGATCCTCCCCATTGATATCTAACACCCAGATATTGTTTTGCAGTGTTCAAAATGTCTGAAATCCTCTTCTGGGACTGATTTTGTAAGTAAACTGCATTGAGGGACTTAACTGTCATAGGACCAACAAGACCATCCACAGCCAGACCATAGGCTTTTTGATAATTCATTACTCCCTGTTTAGTCATATTGCCAAAAATCCCATCAGCTTTTCCAACGCTATAGCCTAAAGTATTAAGCTTTGTCTGTAACTCTACAACATCTGCTCCTCTAGATCCTACCTTGAGTAGAACATCACCCAGGGATGCCTGGGCAGTAGTAGGCAACGAAAGCATGAGGCAAATTAAAAAAAGTACAAGGAACAATTTGTTTTTCATTCTTTTCCTCCTCCAAAATGAAATTTAACCCGTCTCAATTAGATCTTTCTTAGTAGAAATCAACTACCTCTATTATCAATAAGCATGGGACAGGCGTCTATTCTAAAAATGTAACAACTAAGCTATTTTTTTCCACTAATGGTTATAGGTAATTTTATCTCTTTAAATAAGTGAAATGGGGAAATTACATTGAAACCGGCTATTTTCTATTCAAATTAACCATACTTTAGCATGCTTTTCCCAACTATAGATATCTCCATAATTGGCTTGGCTCAATAGATATTCCCTTTGCACCATAACAATTATAAATAGTCAACTCTTTTTAGCCCCTACGTAAGTTAAGCGCTTATTTGGGCAAAATAAGCGAAACTTTATAAGGAGGACGACGGATTTGACATTTCAGTTTCCAGACTATAAGCAACCTAACTTTGACCAAGAACCTTTTCTATCTTCACCAGATGCTCAGGTTATTGTCGTTAAAAAACCAGGAGTCGCACCAGAGCATTATCATGCCCTCTCCATCTATCCAGAGTACTTCAAAATCAATGGAGATTGGATTCTAGCCACTGAAAGCCGGATGGATGGTGTACCCGTACTAAGAACAGACGGGTCCGTCCATGTTGTTGAATTTAGAAATCTGAACGTTGGAGATAAAGTAATAGTCGGTCGAAGGGAAGACGGTCATGAGGGGATCTATGTATATGCTGATGGCTTTCGATCAAATGACACAAATAAGGATTTATTTGCTTTTCGCTCCGGCCGTTCCAGGGAAACAGCCTATTCTATGGACTATAATGACCTCTATGAACTCCTAAAGTATGAAAAGGATCATGGCTATATCGTCTGGGTCTTGGGTCCAGCGGTTGTCTTTGATTATGATTCTAGGCAAGCCCTCTCCACTTTAATCTCGAAGGGTTATGCTCACGCAATCCTTGCAGGAAATGCCATGGCAACCCATGACCTAGAAGCTGCTCTGTTTGGAACCGCTCTGGGCCAAAATACTTATAATCAGCAATCTCCACCAAATGCTCACTATCACCATCTAGACTTAATAAATAAAGCCAGGGAAGCGGGTTCCCTAAAGGGACTTATCGAGAAGGAAGCTATTGACGAAGGTGTTGTGTATTCTGCCATTACAAATAATGTGCCTTTGGTGCTTGCTGGCTCGATTCGTGACGATGGACCATTGCCACCTGTTATTGCTGATGTCTATCATGCCCAAGATGAAATGCGCAAGCACACTCGTCAAGCCACTACCCTCATATGTCTTGCTACCCAGCTACATACCATTGCCTCAGGAAATATGACGCCAGCTTACACTCAAAAAAACGGTGAGATTCGCCCCGTTTATATTTACTGTGTCGACATAGCCGAATTTGCTGTTAATAAACTTAGAGACAGAGGCTCCTTAGAGGTAACCACTTTGGTAACAAATGTTCAAGATTTTGTCGTTCACTTAAGAAATAATTTAGTGCAAACCATGCAGGATTCTTGAGATTTAATATTGAGTTACGTTAAGAATGTCGACCTTTATACATTAGAAACGACAATCAGAGTAGAAGACGGGAATAGCCCCGGCCTCTACTCTGATTTAGTATTTAAAAGAGTATTGATAATAGTTTGATCCAACAATCTAATTAATGAGTTAATTCTTCCCTTTTATTGGACCAACTCATTTTGGTAATTGAAAGGAACTTTTCAAAGATACAATTCTGTTAAAAATGAGTTTTTTCTGTTTGGTGCTTAAGGGATCTACATTAAAGTAGCCATGTCTAAAGAATTGGAATTTGTCCTGAGGCTTTGAACTTTCAATATTTGGTTCCACAAAACCTTGAACGATCTCAAAGGACTTAGGATTAATGTGGTCTAAAAATGAGGTCTCATCCTCTTCATCTTGATCTAAAATCAAAGGTTCGTATAATCTAAATTCCGCAGGTACAGCTTGCGATGCATCTACCCAGTGAATTGTCCCTTTGACCTTTCTTCCCGTAAAACCTGATCCACTCTTGGTCTCTGGGTCATAGGTACAGTGCAACTCGATGACCTTGCCGCTCTCATCCTTGACGATACTATTGCATTTAATAAAATACGCGTTTTTTAAACGAACTTCATTCCCTGGGAAAAGCCTATGATACTTAGGAGGTGGATTCTCCATAAAATCGTCTTGCTCAATATAAATCTCGCGCGAAAAGGGAATTTGCCGATTCCCCATTTCCGGATTCTCCGGGTTATTTTCAGCCTCTAACATCTCTACTTGATCTTCTGGGTAATTAGTAATAAGGACCTTAAGCGGATCAAGAACGGCCATAGTCCTTGGTGCCTTAAGCTTTAAGTCTTCTCTAATAAAATGCTCCAGCATCTTGCTGTCGACAACACTATCCGCTTTAGCCACCCCGATTTCACGAGCGAAATTACGAATCGCCTCTGCAGTATAACCTCTGCGTCGAAGTCCCGAAATGGTAGGCATTCGAGGATCATCCCAACCATCCACGACTTTCTCGTCGACCAGTTGCTTTAGCTTGCGCTTACTCATAACCATATTTGTAATATTTAAACGGGCAAATTCATATTGATGGGGTACATTCTCCATTTCACACTCTCGAATGACCCAATCATACAAGGGACGATGATCTTCAAATTCCAACGTACAAATGGAATGCGTAACACCTTCAATAGCATCTTCTAACGGATGAGCAAAATCATACATGGGGTAGATACACCATTTGTCTCCTGTATTATGATGGGTGGCATGTGCAATCCTGTAAAGAACAGGGTCCCTCATATTAATGTTTGGTGAAGCCATGTCTATCTTGGCACGTAAGACCTTTTGCCCATCTTTGAATTCCCCTTGACGCATACGTTCAAATAACGCTAAGTTTTCTTCAACAGACCGATCCCGGTAAGGGCTTTTTTGTCCTACCTCTGTGAGTGATCCACGCATCCGACGAATTTCCTCGGCTGTAGAATCACAAACGTAGGCCTTGCCCTTTTTAATCAGCAAAACTGCCCGTTCGTACATTTCCTCAAAATAATCCGAGGCAAAAAACAAATTATCCCATTCATATCCAAGCCAAGATACATCTTCCTTAATTGATTCTACATATTCCGTATCCTCTTTCACTGGATTGGTATCATCAAAGCGCAGATGGGTCTTACCCTTAAATTCATCCGCTAATTCAAAATTCAAAATGATGGACTTTGCATGCCCAATATGTAAATAGCCGTTAGGTTCCGGTGGGAAACGTGTGATAATATGATCCACCTTACCTAATTTTAAATCCTCGTTAACAATATTCTTAAGAAAATTCGAGGAGGATTTGTTTTCCATCCGTTATCAACCTTTCTCACTAGATAATCCTGATTTTGCCATTTTTACCCCTACCCTCAATAATACTGCATTCATGGCGAGAGTTCAACTTTACCTTCTAAACTTTTAAGAAATATGATTAATCTTCCTATTATCTTAAAAACCATAGGACCCTCTTCTTTTATAACGAAAGGATAGATGGCTTACTTCAATCGGGCCTGTAAAGGGTTCAAAGGCAGCTACACTTCGATACGCTGCTTTCAGGCATAAAAATAATTAGTTTCCTAATAATAGCAACTTAAATACTTATAAAGCCTGTAACTTTAGTCTGATAAAATTAAACTAAGTTACAGGCTTGATCTTATATATCCTTAACTGATGTCTTTTATTGAGACTTGATTTCCGTAAGCACTAATGAAACATCCGTGGTTTTGTTATCACGGTAATATGTTACAGTAACCGTATCTCCCGGCTTATGTTTCAATAACTGATGGGTTAATTCCAAAGAACTCTTGATTGCTATGCCATTAATCTTTGTCAAAACATCCCCGGCCCGGATTCCCGCCTTTTCAGCCGGCCCGCCGGGAGTGACTTTGGAAACATAAGCTCCTTCCGGCCATCCTCGTTGACTAGCATATTCAGCTGTATATCTAGGATCAATTTGGACATTAAGCCCAGGATGACTGGCATACCCTTTTTCTATTAACTGTTTAATGGTGGGTAAGGCATCCGTAATAGGAATAGCAAAACCCATACCTTCAAATCCTGGTTCTTGATTTTTTGCGGAATTTATCCCGATCACTTGCCCTTGGTAATTTACAAGTGGCCCCCCGCTGTTTCCAGGATTGATAGCAGCATCAGTTTGAATGAGGTTAAAACTTGCTTCGCCGGGAATATTCAAAATACGATTGGTTGCAGAAACAACACCCGTAGTCACAGAGCGAGCAAATTCTTGTCCTCCAGGGTTCCCAATGGCTACCACCGGTTCACCGACTTGTATTTTTGAAGAATCCCCCAGCTGTGTAGCTACTAGGTCCTTTGTATCTGTAATTCGAACCACTGCTAAGTCCGTACGTTCATCTCCGCCGACAAGTCTTGCATCAAGATTACGGCCATCGGCCAGACTTACAATGAGTTTTTCTGCACCAGCAATCACATGATTATTGGTGACAATGTAGCCATTTTTAGCATCAATGATAAAACCCGAGCCGCTACCTACTTCAGTAAAACTACTTCCTCCGAAAAAGGCCCCTCGTGATTGAAAATTAGCAATCCCGACAACGGCTGGCCCAGTAGTTTTTGCAATCTGAGGGACTGGGAAATTAGCTCCGTCTGTTTGAATCGATGGGGTGGTTGGTCCTTCATTTAAAATGACTTGGTTGGTGGGTGTCACCTGCTTATTCCCGTACACCGATGGAACCAATGCCACGGCAATAATTCCACCTAGAACTGCACTGATTAAAGCAATTACAAGGGTAGAAAAAAAGCCACGCCCTCTGCTAGAATAATTATGATCCTTATAGTAGTCCATAACTAAACCTCCTCAGCCTATTATTCCATTAACATCATCAATTCATGCGGGGAATGACGCGGAGCGACAGCAACATGAACATCAGCGTACTCTTTAGCCCTCTTTGAGTTTCTAAGAATACCAAGAACCGTAGACAAAGCGATTTCCGGAGTATTATTTTCTTTACTTAGATGGGCTAATATGACACGTTGCGTATTTTCTTTAATCCATTCGATAAGCCCTTCTGCCAACTGCTTATTTTCTAAATGACCATATTTCCCGCTGATTCGCCGTTTTAGATAGGCGGGATAAGGCCCATTCTGTAATCGGTCTTTATCATAATTGGCCTCTACGACAAGGGCATCGCACCCCTGCAGATGTCGGTGCATTTCTTCAGTTATCATGCCACTGTCAGTGGCAATCCCGATTGCTAAGTCTCTTCTATCCTTTTGCCTGGGACGTGAAACCTTTAGTCCGTAGCTTTCTCGACTATCATGAGATGTAGGATAGAGCAAAACATTAAGGCCTGCACAAGAAAAAGACTCTTGAACTTCTATGCGCTGATTTTCTGCAAGCTTTCCCAGGGAAGGACCCATTGCCTTCCAGAGCCCCGCCGTAGCGTAAATTGGTATTTTTAACTTCCTGGCTAGTATTCCCACTCCACGAATGTGATCTACATGTTCATGGGTAACTACAATCCCTTCAATTTCCGAGTCCAACAGGTTGACCTGGGAAAGGTTATGCAATAGACTCTTACCACTAATTCCACAATCTACAAGTAAGTGTCGGTTATCTTCCCCAACAAGAATTGCGTTGCCGGAACTTCCACTCGCCAAGGTTGTAAAATGCAATTATTTTCCCTCCCTTCTAAACAGCAATGAACTCAAAACACCTAACGTTACTCGCCATTTTTCAAATTAGGGTTTGACACACCATCTGTCGTTTTAGCTTGGAGTTGGCTTTGAGCCATATTAATCATCGCTTGGATTTCCTCTTTTTCTTGATCATTCCGTGCCAGAGGCAGAGCCTTCTGCCACTGATTAAGAGCTCCAGCCCAATCTTGCTTTGCTTGAGAAAGGAAAATACCGTAGTTGAACAGGGCATTTATGAAATCAGGCTTAAGGACTATGGCCTCATTATAGCTCTTTTCTGCTAAATCGTAGTCTCCACTATAAAAAGCAGATGTCGCCATATCCACCATAATATTTGGATCGTTATTTGTTTTCAAAACCTGTTGGTATACCTCAACAGCTTTTTTAAAGTTTTCTTGCATCTCGTTAGGCGCTACTACTTGAGCATTTATTGCAGCATCATAGTATTCATTTCCGAGCGCCGTTTGTAATTGAACATTATCAGGGTCTGCTTTAGCTTGCTGAACCATGGCGTCTATTCGCGCCTTTTGGTCTTGGTATTCTGCTTCAGCGTTGGCCGTATTATAAGCTCCCGGGTTAGCCGAAGGTGTATCCCCCCCCATAAAGTAACCGATAAATGCCGAACCAACCATAGCAACACTAACAAAAACAGCAAGTACACCCGCAAAAATACGTTGCGATTTTTTATTCAAACAGTTCTCCCCCTTGACCATTTAATCCCAAATAACATTGTACCATGTCTTTTCTACCCGTCAAACCTAAAATCTTAAAGTGTGTCAAAAGGACCGTCCCCCTGACACGCCCAGGACATAAGTTCTTTGATTTTTACGTAAAGTGCTACTTCCAAACGCTTTTTTTGAAGCTCACATCCTAATGTGTAAACCTCTGTCAGGTTCTGGGTAAAGGAAACGTTGGCAGCATGACATCCTCCACTACAGGCAAAGCGTGCCCAACACTCTCGGCATGACGGCTTCGCGTAGACATGGGCGGAACGAAAGTCCTTTACTAGTTCTTCCTTTAATTGAAGTGGGGTTTCATCGTAGAGTGACCCAAGCTTATAGGTCTCCTGACCAACAAACTGGTGACAGGGATATAGATCTCCCTCGGGTGAAATTGCCACATACTCGTGACCAGCCCCACATCCTGAAAGTCGTTTCACCATGCAGGGGCCTTGATCTAAAGCAACATTGAAATGGAAGAAATTAAAATCTCGTCCTTGCCCACGGCGTAATATCAACTCCTCGCCGAGGCGATCATAGGCTTCGCGTATTTTATCGAGATCTCCCTCTTGAAAGGCATAAGCATCCTTAGGTCCCGCTACAACAGGTTCCACGGATATTTGTTTGATTCCTAAATCCGCCATGTGCAAAACATCCTGGTCAAAATCCAAATTAAAATGTGTATAGGTCCCCCGCACATAGTAATAGGTTCCTAGAGCATAAGGCGAGCTTTCCGGTCGTTGGGTAGCAAACTGTTTAATCAACGGAGTAACTTTGGCATAACTTCCTCGACCATCTGCATAAGGTCTCATTCGATCATGTACTTCCGGGCGGCCATCCAAGCTCAAAACCACGCTTATATCTTCTTGTTCAAGAAATTCTTGGATTTTATCATTCAGTAATACCCCATTGGTGGTCAGTGTGAATTTGATGGTTTTACCTCGCTCTGCCCCGGCCTTCCTACCGTATTCAACCAAATCCTTAACCAATCTAAAATTAAGCAGGGGTTCTCCTCCAAAGAAATCGACTTCACAATGATTTCTATGTCCAGATGATTCTAAAACAAAGTCGATCCCCTTTTTACCTGTCTCTAAATCCATCATTGTTCTACTTCCCCCAAAAGCACCTGTTCCTGCAAAGCAATACTCGCAGCGCAGATTGCAGTCGTGAGCAACATGAAGGCATATCGCCTTAACAATAGGCTTTGCTGGATAAGTCGGCTGAATACCTTCCGTCTCCGCCGTAAAAAGTGTTCCTTCTTTACGGAGTTCCTCCAGCTCTTCTAGAATTTCAGTGAGTTCTTCTCCCAGTTCTGTTTTGCCTGTTTGCCTGAGAACCTGGGTAATTCCGGCTATGCTAATACTCCCTGACAACTCTTGCAATTCTTCAATTGCCTTAAGGACATTATAGGTCCCCTCATCGAGGACATGTAAGGATCCGGAGTTAACATCATGGGCAATCGATAGATCCCCTTGACGATAACTATGGACATTTTTCTTTAAGGGATATTTCTCAAAATACAATAAATCTAACATTCACAATCCAGATCCTCTCTTTTTCTAAGTAAACAGAAACAGAACCCGCCCCGCTATGAGGGGTGGGTTCTGAGATCCTATGTTGAATTAAGCCAGCGGCCTTATTTAACACACACTTGATTTCCAACCGTGCAAGACGTCTTACAAGCAGATTGACAAGAGGTCTGGCACTTGCCACACCCACCAGTTTTCACAGTAGCACTTAAATTTGCTTTCACAATTGTCTGAATGTGTTTTGCCATCCAAACACCCTCCTCTCGAAACTATCCGTATCTAATTTACTCATCGATTATATCATATAGGCAAGAGGAAAGGCAAAGCCCAACCTTCAGCAAATAGCCTTTTCTTAGGGTATCATATCCTAAAATAATCTGTAAATCCAGAGTATCAATTATTTGCATAAAATGTTGACGAATTTGCTAGATTATACATATAATAAAGTGTCTAAAGAAAACTAATCTCTGTTAGGTGAGGCTCCTGCATAGACATAGGCCACTGCCCAGAAATGTCGAGAGACGCCAATTGGGTAGAACAGGTATTGCCGACATAAGGTCTTACTTAAGGTGGCTGAGAATACTCTACGCCATGCAGTGCTAAAGCTCAACGAGTAGGGAGGTCAAACATTCGTTTGTAGACCTTCTATTTTGCTATAGAGGTCTTTTTATTTTTTTCCCAATAGTTTTAAACAGTAAGGAGGTGGGTTTATGGATTCTGGCCCTTATCATTCGGGAAATATTATAGATATCAACTCAGGACTGAGCCAATTAACAATAGGCGCCAGACTCCGTTCTTAAAAGGAGGGAATTAGATGAATGACTTAAAAGTTCTAGGAGAATTTTATTTCAGCCAATTGCTAAATAAGCCTATCAGAGATGCTAACGGACGTCGGATTGGACGAATACTAGACATGGCCATCCGTTGGGACAGTGTCTCTCCTCATGTTACAGGGATTCGATATTCTAAAGGGGTTCATGACTTAATTCCCATCAAACTAGTCGCCTCTTGGGATTATGGCGGGATGCGCCTAAACACCGGGTTTGATCCTCAAGATATCTGCCCTCTCCATGAGGATGAAACATTTATTGGCAAATGGCTGTTAGATAAACAAATAATTGACTTAGAAGGCTCAAGATTAGTACGTGTGAACGATATCTCTTTGTCTTGGGTATCCCATGAAGATCAACGATATATCGTTCTAGTGGCTGTGGATATCGGTGTCCGGGGTTTATTCCGCCGCTTAGGGGTTGAGTTTTTATTAACTCGGATTGAGAATAAGTTTGTGGGTTGTCAATATATTAAACCTTTAGAAAATCGAACCTCCGCTCTCCAGCTTACTCGAGAAAAAGAACAGCTTCGTCAGCTTCATCCTGCAGATATTGCTGATCTTATTGAAGACATGGATTACAAACAGCGTGCGAACTTCCTCAACGCCCTTGATTCTCAACAAGCGATTGATGCTTTGGCTGAGATGGAATTGGATACGCAAGTTGAAGTGATCACTCAAATGGACGAGGAACGAGCTTCAGATATCTTAGAGGAGATGCCCCCAGATGAAGCGGCAGATATTCTCAGTGAATTGTCCTCGCAAAAGTCAGAAGAACTCCTCAGTTTAATGGAGTCTGATGACGCCGAAGATGTTCGTGAATTAATGCAATATGAGGAAAATACCGCCGGTTCACTTATGACAACGGAATATATCGGCTTGCCAATTTGGATGACGGCTGAACAAGCTATTAATGAATTAAGGCGGCTGGCTCCCGAAGCAGAAACAATTTATTATCTTTATGTAGTCGATGAACAAGAAACACTAGAAGGGGTTCTTTCTCTACGAGAACTAATTATTGCTTCTCCTGATACTACCCTAAAAGATTTAATGCACAAAAAAATTGTGAAGATCTCTCCTTATGACGATCACGAAAAGGTCGCCGATCTCATTCATAAATATGGTTTACTTGCAGTTCCCGTCGTGAATCCTCAAGATCAAATTTTAGGAATTATCACAGTTGATGATGTATTAGAATTATTGATGCCGGATCGCCCTCGCGTGGAAATTTATTCCACCTTAATTGCTCACCGACGCAAAGCAAAAGGAGGGCATAATGAATGAACCTAAAAGCACGTTTTACCCTGTTCTTTGCCATTATGGGACCGGGAATGGTCACTGCCTTTGCGGATAATGATGCTGGAGGAATTGCTACTTACGCTGCGGCAGGAGCTAAATATGGTTATTCGCTTATCTTCACTATGCTCATTAGCACTGTGCTTCTGGCCATCGCCCAAGAAATCTCTGCTCGTACTGGTGCAGTAACTGGCCGGGGGCTATCTGACTTGATTCGAGAAAATTACGGAGTAAAATGGGCTTTCTTCGCTATGAGTGTCCTTATGATTGCCAATCTAGGAACGACAGCTTCAGAGTTTTCGGGAATTGCAACGAGTTTTGAGATTTTTGGTGTAAGTAAATATATATCAGTACCGATTATGGCTTTTATCATCTGGTGGCTTGTTATCAAAACTGACTATGCCAAAATGGAAAAAATCCTGCTGTTTCTCTGCTTGACCTTTTTTAGTTATGTCATCTCCGGCATTATGGTCAAGCCACCCTGGCCTCAAGTGTTTGTCGAATCCATTACGCCCACTATTTTGGGCACCCCAGCCTTTCTCTTAATGGTGGTTGGTGTCATCGGAACTACCATTACTCCCTGGGGACAGTTCTATGTTCAATCTTCCGTCGTCGATAAGGGAATCACAGCCCAAGATTATCGCTACACACGTTGGGACGTTTTGATCGGGACTTTTTTTACCGGATTCATTGCTTTCTTCATTATCGTATCCACTGCAGCTACGCTTTTCGCGAATAATATTCCCATTGAAACAGCTAAGGATGTGGCTCTTGCCTTAAAACCCTTGGCTGGTGAATATGCTAGTTTACTTTTTGGTTTTGGATTACTTGGTGCATCTATGTTAGCGGCTTTTGTACTTCCACTAAGTACCGCCTATGCCGTTTGTGAAGCCTTCGGCTTTGAACATGGAATTAGCAAATCTCATAAAGAGGCCCCTGTGTTCTTCAGTTTATATACGGTTCTTATCGTCCTAGGAGCAGCAATCGTTTTATGGCCCGGATTATCCTTATACCACGTCATGTTGACAACTCAAGTCGTGAATGGAATCCTTTTGCCCCCAATTCTCATCTTTATGGTACTAATCGCCAGTAAGAAAAGTATCATGGGGGAGTATGTTAATTCGAAGTTTTTCAATGTTATATCCTGGACGTTTACTTGTATCCTAGTGTTACTTTCCCTGCTCTTACTTCTATCAACACTATTTCCTGAGTTTATCACTAGTGTTTTTGGGGCTTTAGGCTTTTAAAGTTTTTGGGATTTTGGTTTCTAGGGAAATTAGATGCAATAAGTATATGTTAAAATAATGGTTCAAGAAATGCCCTGCAGCCTTGCAGGGCATTTCTGCTTATCAATGAAGGAGAAACTTCAGATTCCATATTGGCTTTGTTGATTCACATGTATATTCCTCACTAGATCGTTTAATCTACCTATAGGAGTATACAAAGGAGGGGTCTTTATGGGGTTCGGACAGTTATCGATCGAACTAATTGTAGGGTTTTTTAGTCTATTACTTGTTACAAGGTTTTTAGGCAAAACCCAAATCACACAACTTACTGCTTTTGATTTTATCTCGGCATTAATTATGGGTGAGCTTCTAGGAAACGCCATTTATGATGACGATACTGGGATTGTAAAACTTATTTATGCTATTGCCCTTTGGGGTCTCCTAATCTTTACTGTACAAATTATAGGGCAAAAGTCCATTTCACTTAGAAACCTTTTCGAAGGTAAACCCTCCTTAGTTATTCAAAAAGGGATCATTGATCCGCAAGCCCTTAAAAAAAATCGGACAAACATTAATGAGCTTCTGACATTATTAAGAGATAAGAATGTTTTTTCAGTTCGAGAAGTCGAATATGCTGTACTCGAACCCAACGGCTCCTTAAGTATCTTACGAAAACCAGAATTTGATACACCAACAGTTAAAGATTTAAATATTCCCTTAAATAGCAAATCCCTACCAAAGCTTCTTGTGAGTGATGGTAAAATACTAAATCCTGTATTGCAAAGCATTGGCAAAAATGAGTCTTGGCTTATGACCAAACTTAAACAACAAGGCTATGATAATCTAGAGAACATCTTCTTTGCTGAATGGAGGGAGGAGGACGGTTTACATGTTATAGGTCACGATCAATTTGATTCTTCATTTGACGTCAATAGAGGCTAAAAACGGGCCAGTAGCTATTTAATCTACAGACCCGCTTCTGTTTAAGAATTTTATGCTTATTCCCGATTTTTTTCCTCGGCCTTTTTTAGTTCTTCTCTGGCTTTTTCTTCAGCCTTTTTAGCTTCTTCTTGAATTTTTTCTTCAGCCTTTTTAGCTTCTTCTCTGGCTTTCTCTTCAGCCTTCTTCAATGCTTCTGTAGACTTTTCTTCTTGCCGTTTTAACTCTTCCGAAGCTTTTTCTTCTACTTTTTCTATCGTCTCGTTTGACTTTTCAACCTGTTTAAAACCGGATTCAATTCGTTTTTCGGCTTGCTCAACAAGATTCTTTACTTCTTCTTTTGAGGAATCTGCAGCGTCCTTTAGTTCCTCAAGTTCATTTTTTAAAGCTTCTGCTTCTTCTACTTTTTGTTCAGCGTTTTTAATTGCTTCTGCATCCCCTGTTTTTTTAGCAACTTCAAGCTCTTGTTTAGCCTTCTCAAACTCCTTTTTGACTGCAAAAAAAGCATCTTTAGCCGCATAGAAACCATTAACTGCCGCAATCTCTTTATCTTGGTTATTTAAGGCATTTTCAATTGCATCCTTAGCCTCTTCTGGAACCTTATCAAGAATCGTCTGTAAGATTTCTTCACTTCTTTTGAACGATTCATTCAGATTCTCAACAGTCTGTACGGCTTCATCCTTCGCTTTAATTGCGTTGTTTATATGTGCGGTTGCAGAGGCTAGCATTTTAACATATTCATCTGTTGCTATACTAACAAGCTCGACTTCACCTTCGTTAGCCATAATAACTGCCTCAGCAGCTCTTTCAGTTGCAAATTGTGACATAAGTTTTGCTAGTTTTTCCTCACTTTGTGTAATTGCAATCTGAAGCTCTTCAATTTTGCGTTCTAAGCTATAAAAATTGGAATCTGGTAGTACACCGGCTGAGTCTTCAATTTCTTTCAAACTTACGACCGTTGTTAGTACTCCATCATTACTTGTTACGGAATTAGAACTTGTAGTAACATCACTGTTTGCATACACATTACCAGTAACTCCGGTTAAAAAAATAGCTAATGTCATTGTCGCAATCTTTTTTCTCATTAAATAGTCCTCCTTAAAATGTTCTACTAATTCATTCGATTGGATTATTATGTTTAGGAGGGTGCAATAAGCAAGAAAGCATATATTTCTAGTTTAAATCATCCTTCCTCGGCCTACGCAAAAAACGGGTTCAGAATTCCTCTATAGGAAACTCTGAACCCGTTGCTATTACTGTATGGAGCGGACGACGAGATTCGAACTCGCGATCCTCGGCTTGGGAAGCCAATGCTCTACCGCTGAGCCACGTCCGCTTATTTTATGGCTTGGTGGTTATTTAAAGCTTTTAATACCATCAAGCTCTTTTCCCAACAAAGAAAATTATAAGCTCTACACTTAAATATGTCAACTCATACTGTATAATTCCAGTCTTTTATACCGACGTTCAACGCTAGTTGAAGTGTGCACTAGTTTAGATGCTCTGAAAGGAGTCTGCCCAGTTCGCAAGTTCTCCACGGAAGTTCTTTGTAAGTGTTAGGATTTTGCAATAGGGTTGACTCTTAAAGTGTTCCATATACGGTACAAAACCACTTTTTGCAACAGGGATGTCAATCTGTCCTGAATGCCCAATGCAGATCACTTTACAGGAATCGTGTACACGCGTGAAGATTTTTCTAAGTTCTTGGACAGAAAAGTTTTGACACTCATCAATAATAATTGTCATATCCTTAAGATTAGTTCCTCGAAGAAATAAGGGGGTTTTGGGGTAACACCAAATGCTGTCCATCACCCGTTTCATGCTTACCTTCCTACGAATAGCCTCATTGACCAGTGCTTCTTCATTGTATACACATTGGGCCGGGTTCTCATTAATCTCTAAGAGAGCATCTATCAAAGGCTGATGATAAATGCTTTCCTTCTCGGATTGAGTGCCAGGTCTGAACCCCATAGCTGATTCTTGAACGGGATTAAAAATATAGGTTAAAGGTTGCTTAAATAGCTTAGCACAAGCAACCGCAAGGGTAGTCTTTCCAGTCCCAGCTTTGGCATTGACCATGACTAATTGATAATCAAAGATCGCATCAACATATTCACGTTGTTCTGGCGTAAGTCTTGGTGCAAATCCAAATAATAAGTTATTCTCAGGTAATGGCATAGTATCACCAACCTTGTTTACAATTATTTGTTTACCACTAAAACATAATTAATATATTACCCATACCTTATTTTAATTGAATAGAAATTTAATGCTTTTAGTATCTCAAAATTTTAAATTAGCATTCTTGTCTATTATGGTCCTTTAAAGCTGCACGGTTTTAATTGCTACGACAAAAAAAGTTCTGATTTTCCTTCAGAGGAAATACACAGAACCTTTAGACCTAATTTATAGATATTCGTAATTGTTTATATTGGCTAATAGTTAAATGGTGCCTCAGGACGGAATCGAACCGCCGACACGAGGATTTTCAGTCCTCTGCTCTACCGACTGAGCTACCGAGGCAAAAACAATAATGGTGACCCGTACGGGATTCGAACCCGTGTAACCGCCGTGAAAGGGCGGTGTCTTAGACCGCTTGACCAACGGGCCATGTGAGTAGGCTGCTTAAAAATCAACTTAATTAACGTATATATTTAAAAGACACTCACAAATATGAATTTTACACTATGTTTCTATCTATGTCAATACTTAAATGTCATTAAAATAATATTTTCTTGTTAATTCGACTATTGATTTGTTGTGCATTTGTAGTTTAGAATAACTATTTACGTGCTAAATCTTACTAGAATTAGTACCTAAATGGGATAGAAAGCTGGTTAACTCCTATCCCATTTACTACAGTATTTTTAAATATTAAATTTCTTTAAGGTTTCTTCCAATTCCTCCGCCATCTTAGCCAAAACCTGACTTGAAGAAGAAATTTCCTCGACTGATGCAGACTGTTCCTCCGTCGCAGCAGACACGGTTTGGGTCTGGCCAGTGATTTCTCGACTCGTCTCATAGATATTCGTAACTGATGAGACTATTCTTTCGCTGCCCACTGCCATTTGTTGAATCTCCTCCGAGATTTCTTCAATCTGAGAGGAAACCTGCTTAACTAAGGTCGTTATTTCACCAAAAGCTAGGCCGGCGGTCTCAGCTACTGCTGTCCCGAGTTTAACTTGGTGTGTCCCCTCATTTATTGATAAGACAGCCTTTTGTGTGTCTTGTTGAATACCACTAATCAATGAGGCTATTTGCTTTGAAGCTTCCTGAGATTGTTCAGCCAATTTACGAACCTCATCTGCTACAACGGCGAAACCTCTGCCTTGCTCACCTGCTCGTGCAGCCTCAATCGCAGCATTCAAGGCAAGTAGGTTCGTCTGAGCCGCTATACCTGAAATGGTATCTACAATTTGCCCAATTTCTTTAGAACGTTCTCCCAAGTTCATAACCACATCTGCGGATCCTATGACCGTTTTTTCAATATTAATCATTTGTTGAATTGTTTTCTCAATCGCCTGGCTTCCCTCTGATGCAGAAAAGGCGGTTTTCTCCGAGGATTTAACAACTACTTTAGCATTTTCCATCATATGTTGTATTCCTGCCGACATCTGCTCGACACTGGCAGATGTTTCATTAACTGCACTTAATTGTTTTTCTGCACCCAGGGAGACTTCGGATATAGCTGCTGCTACTTGATAAGAAGCTTGGGCTGATTGTTCTGCCCCAGCACTTAATTGTTGTGATGAGGCAGCAACTTGCTTTGAAGAAGATGACACATGTTCAACAAGTTGAATTAGATTTCTCGTCATTGTTTCAAACGCCCTGCTAAGTTGACCTAATTCATCCTTCGATTTGTTATTAAGGCTTCCTACTTTTAAATTGCCTTTTGCTATTTCCTCTGCATTCCTCGCTAATGCAACAATCTGATCGGAAATCCTTTTACTTAAAATAGTTCCTAATACCAAAGCTATTCCCAAGGCCCCTAAGATAGATACCAAAGTATAGAAAATACTGCGTATACCCTTTTCGTGATATTCATGTTGCTTCTCTGATACTAGTTTATCGATGTCATCGACCCAGTTTCCCGTCCCAATCACCCAATTATAAGGTTGGAATAATAACGTATAACTCCTCTTAGGTAACGGTTCTGTCTCGTTTGGTTTAGCAAATGAATAATCTGTATAGCCGCCATCTACTTTAGTTCCATTAGCAATGAACTCCTGGACAAATAATATACCTTCGCTGTCCACAGCATTATAGCGAGACTTACCCTCTGAAGCTTCTCTCCCAAGAAGAACAACATTCATCCCCTCTGTGGTATCAATCCAAAAGTAGTTCCCGTTGTCAAAGCGCAAATTTCTCACTAAATCAGCGGCTTTCTTTTTAGCTTCATCGGGAGTTATTTCTCCTCTTTGCTGACTTTCATAGATATCCTTAACTAAACTATGGGCAGTCTGAACCTGGAGTTTAATAGTCCGATCAAATTGTTCATATAAAGTTTCTCTATATTGTTCAACGTTGGTTTGCTCCGTTACCCTTACATTATAAATATTATAGCCTCCGAGAATAGAACCCATAATAAGTGCCGTGGCCACTAACAAAAGTATAATGCGGTACTTTATTTTTGTCATTTTTTCCATGTCCCCTTTTCTAACTACTTTAAAAACCGCGAAATGAAGGAATACATCCTTTCGAGTTGTTTTGGGTGTTAAATAAACAAAATCGCCCCCTCAAATAAGGCGCGACATAGTCCTCAATTGGCAGCTCGGCCATCATCACCCTAACGTGGAAGACCCGTAGCTTTGCGTCCTCAGCTTTAACCAAGTTTGCCTTTGTCAGTACCTTATGTAATATTTTAATGAATACTTCAATGTTCCTAGTCCTTTACTGAACTATAACACAAGGAAAACAAAAATTATATATATATTTGATGATATTCGACTAAATTATATATATTCTCTCTACTATAGGATTCATCTATTAACTCCTACTCTTTAATTAGCATTTAATTCGTACTCCCAATTCTAGGCGGGTTAAGAAGCTCTAATAACAAAATAAGACAGAAAATAAATTAATTTATTTTCTGTCTTTTATCATTACAGTAAGGGTCGTAATTATCCTACCATTTAAAATAGTATAATTATACTGGTGTATATGTTTTATAAAAATACATATAAGAATCTAGCTGATTAGACTATGTTCATATTTTCTAAACACATATGCCGATACTGAATACCATCCTAAAAATACAATAGGGGCGATATAGTTTTGCAAACCGTAGTAATGAAATAGATCTAGCTTCTCCATGATAATCCCGACGAAGGTTTTTAAATATAATATGTATTTTGGTAACAAACAAAATTTAGCCATGTTAACACAACCTTCCGATTATAGAATGTGATTACCTGTTCACACTCTGTAAATCATCTGCTATGAAAACATGGCTAACTGTGGGCAAAAATGCCCTTATCTGCTTATTGGTGGGCCATCCGCGACTCGAACGCGGGACACCCTGATTAAAAGTCAGGTGCTCTAGCCGACTGAGCTAATGGCCCAATATTTTGTACCACAGGTTTGGATTTTACACGAAAGTATTCACTCTGTCAAGGCTTTTCGTTAACATATATCATATCCCCGTAGCCCTTTTGAGAAGCTAGCAATTATAGAACATCAAACCCTAAAAAATTTCCCCTCGTACAATCGTTTGTTCCCGTCCAGGGCCGATTGCAACCAGCGTAGCCGGAACACCTGACAGCTCCTCAATTCGACGGATATAATTTTGAGCTGCCTGTGGTAGGTCCTCGAAGCGTCGAACCATTGTAATATCTTCTTGCCAACCAGGCATTTCTTCATAAACCGGTTGACATTGTTTGAAAATCTTCTGACTTTGTGGAAATTCACGGAGGATCTCGTCCCCAACCTGATAACCAACACAAATCTTAAGTTTCTCAAATCCTGTAAGAACATCGAGTTTTGTAACCGCAAAATCAGATATACCGCTGACACGGACGGCATAACGAGCAATTACTGCATCGAACCAACCGCAACGACGCGCACGGCCAGTCGTAGTTCCAAACTCGTGGCCGTTCTTCTGCATTTCAGCACCGGTCTCATCTAATAGCTCTGTAGGGAAGGGGCCTTCTCCTACACGCGTAGTATAGGCTTTTATAACCCCGATGACACGATTAATCCGGGTGGGACCGACACCAGCTCCTATACAAGCACCACCAGCAATCGGATGAGAGGATGTCACAAAGGGATAGGTACCATGATCTATATCAAGCAAGGTCCCTTGAGCTCCTTCAAACAAAACTTTCTCTCCTGCTTGAATACTCACATCGATTGTGAGGGAACTATCCGTCACCATTGAACGAATTTTTTCTGCATACCCTAGATAGGTTTCATAGATACCATCAAACTCAAGGGCTTCCTTGCCATAGACTTTAACGAATAAGTTATTCTTTTCTACTAAATTACGGCGCAGCTTATCTGCGAACTCATCTTTATCTAAAAGATCAATAATTCGTATTCCAATCCGTGAAGCCTTATCCATGTAGGCAGGGCCGATTCCACGTTTCGTGGTTCCAATTTTATGATCCCCGCGTGCCTCTTCTTCTAAGCCGTCGAGTAACCTATGATAGGGCATAATCACATGGGCGTTACTGCTGATGACTAGTTTGCCCGTCTTAATCCCCCGCTTGTCAAGGTAATCTAATTCATCTAATAAGACCTGTGGATCAATTACTACACCGTTCCCTATTACGCAAGTCTTGTCTTCATAGAGGATTCCCGAAGGGATAAGATGAAGTTTGAACTCTTCCCCATTCGCCACAACCGTGTGACCTGCATTATTACCTCCTTGGTACCTAACAACAACGTTCGCTTTTTCGGCTAGAAAATCTGTTATCTTACCCTTTCCCTCGTCTCCCCACTGAGAACCTATTAACACAACAGCGGCCATATAGATATTCCTCCCATCTTACAAGCTCTATTTCTCTAATTCCAGTCGTCTAAAAATATCATCCACATGATGCAGGTGATATTTTAAATCAAATAAACCCTGTATTTCTTCTTTGGTTAAATAGTTTAAAACACGATTATCCTCCGAAACAACGTCTATAAAGTCCAGCCCTTGCTCCCAAGCCTGAAAGGCATTCTGTTGAACCCAAGCATAGGCTTCTTCTCTCATACACCCATGTTCAACTAAAGCCAGGAGAACTCGCTGGGAAGACGTCAGGCCAAAGGTTTTTTGCAGATTCCGTTTCATCTGGTCCTCACGAATCCTAAGGCCCGCAATAACCTTAGTCATTTGGCGAAGCATGTGATCTAAAAGAATACAGCTATCTGGAAGAATAATCCGTTCTACTGAAGAATGAGTCATATCCCTTTCATGCCAGAGAGCAATATTCTCCATGGCCGCCAATGCGTTACCCCTTAAAATCCTCGACATTCCTGAGACTTGCTCGCAAATAATTGGATTACGTTTATGAGGCATGGCAGAGGAACCCTTTTGTCCTTCTGCAAAGGGTTCCTCTACTTCGAGAATATCCGTGCGTTGTAAATTACGAATCTCCGTCGAAATTTTTTCAATGGTCCCTCCAATTAAAGCCAGAGTCGTCACGAAATGAGCATGCCTATCCCTTTGTAAGATCTGGTTACTTATTAGAGCAGTCTCTAAGCCGAGATGTTGACACACTGCCTCTTCTACCCCGGGTGCAACATTAGCATAGGTTCCGACCGCTCCTGAGATCTTACCAGCACTAACAGAGGTAATGGCTTGACCAAGACGTTCACTTTGACGATCAATCTCTGCAATCCATAGGGCCAACTTTAAACCGAAAGTCAACGGCTCAGCATGAATACCATGAGTCCGACCGACCATCACGGCGTATTTGCTCTCTAAGGCTCGCTTAACTAATGCATCTCGAAGCTCTTTTAAGTCTTTTTTCAGCAACCGTCCTGAATCTCTTAATACAAGGCTTAAAGCCGTATCTTTAACATCTGAAGAGGTCAAACCAAGATGAAGGTATTTTCCAGCTTCTCCGATTTCCTCAACAACTGCTTGCAGAAAAGCAATTAAATCGTGACGCACCACAGCCTCAATTTCTAGAATTCGTTTAGGGTTAACCTTTGCCTTAGCCCGAATTTCAGCCATAGCTTCCTGAGGAATTTCCCCTTGCTTGGCCATAACCTCAGCAACCGCTAATTCAACTTCTAACCAACGTTCATATTCATAGCCATCCTGCCATAACTTTCCCATTTCCTCATGAGTATATCGATCGAGCAACAGCCTTCGCCCCCAATCAAATCTATAGGTTTTAACTAAAGTTCTTAGTAGTTTCCACAATTTAGTGCAAAGTTATCCTAGTGACTAATTACCCACTATTTTTCAACTGCTTTAGTCACTATATCTCGAGCAACTACAATACCCGTTGCCGAAGCTTGCATCAGTCCCCGAGTAATTCCTGCTCCATCTCCTATGGTATATAACCTAGGTATCTCAGTTTCAAAGTTCGTTTTAACTTTTACTTTTGAGGAGTAAAATTTAACCTCAACACCATATAATAAGGTATTTTTGGAATACATCCCGGGCGCGATTTTATCAAAGGCTTTAAGGGTCTCGATAAGGGAGGTCAAGTATCGCTCCGGCAGTACATAGCTGAGGTCTCCCGGAACCGCCGAGAGCAGTGTAGGAATCGTCGTGGATTGACGCAGTCGGCTTTCAGTCGTCCGCCTTCCCTGTAATAGATCTCCGAGACGCTGAACCATTACCCCGCCACCGGTTAACATATTTGCAAGCCGGGCAATATATCGTCCGTACTCAATCGGTTGGTTAAAGGGTTCTGTGAAACGAGTCGAAACCAATAAGGCAAAATTTGTGTTCTTAGTTTTCTTTGCAGTATCCGCATAACTATGCCCATTAACTACAGCAATGCCACCATCGTAGTGTTCTTCCGAGACAACGCCGCCGGGATTGACGCAGAAGCTCCGTGTTTTCAAATCATAGGTATCCGAATAATAGACCAATTTTGGTTCGTAAAGCTCTCTAGTTAAATGATCCAAAATAGAGTTCGGAACCTCGACACGTACTCCAATATCAATTTCGTTATTTTCTGTAACAACACCTAAGCGAACCGTTTGATCAGCAAGCCAATTGGCCCCTCCTCGGCCGGGGGCAGCAACTACATATCGTGCAAATACTTCATCCAGTCCTTGTTCATTCCTACGTTGAATGGTAGCTCCAATAGCTCCATTAGAATCCGCTAAGATTTCCTTAACTTCGGCAAGTTCCCAGAAGGTTGTATTTGTGTTTTGCATAAGATATTCATACATGCCCTTTAGCACATCATAAGCAAGCTCTGTACCTAGATGTCGTACAGGGCAATGGATTAGGGCGATGTTATGGCGAGAGGCCTCATATTCAAATTCTTCCACGCGACGGTTATCTAGACCGTACACAGTTTCCTGAGCTCCGAACTGCCGGTAAATTGAATCAGCATAATCGATTAACTCTTGGGCTTGTTCTTCTCTCATATATTCAACTAAACGACCGCCAACTGCAGGACTTAAAGACAGTTTTCCGTCACTAAACGCTCCTGCCCCTGACCATCCCCTTGTAATAGCACAGGGATTACATCCCGAGCAAACTCCGGTCGTACGGGCGGGGCACTTTCTCTTTTCTATGCTTCGACCACTATCCACAATGAGAATCTGTAGATCTTTATTGTGTTTTGATAACTCTAAAGCCGTAAAAATTCCGGCCGGACCGGCTCCAATAATCAAGACATCGACATTGTGTTTCAATTGTTTCTCCTCCTAGAGCCGTTTCATTTTTTCAAATGGTAACGAACCTCAATCACAAACAATTTCATCTTAACAATCCTGCTCCTCCTTGTCAATCCAATAACCGAACATTAATTATAAAAATACAAAAAACATTCGACACTACAGAAGGGTCTTGTCAATTCTTCGCTGTGCCAGAATCGCCATTCGATATTCGTGTCACGATAAACGAAAGCCTATTCTGTCCACCGAGTGTTAGCGGAGGATCTAGCTCCTTCAGTCGTGCCTTCTTCAGGATGACACAGTTCTTGAGTTTCTTTCATAGCAATTAGAAAAGTACTTAGTATCAAGTAAGACCGAATCTTAAGTTTAGGCCTTCTGAATAGTAGCACAAAAATCCCCCTGCCAACAAATGGGTTGGCAAGAGGGATCCGTTAAGCTGTCTGATGTTGACGATCAAGGTTTACAAACTTTGTAAACTCCTTAAGAAAGCCTAATTCAACGGTTCCTACTGGACCGTTGCGGTGTTTGGCAATAATCAACTCCGCTATTCCTTTTTTCTCTGACTCCTGATGGTAATACTCGTCCCGGTAAATAAATGAAATCACATCTGCATCTGCTTCAATCGCGCCTGACTCTAATAAATCCGACATAATCGGTCGTTTATCTTGACGTTGTTCAACTCCCCGATTAAGCTGTGATAAGGCAATCACCGGAACTTTAAGTTCACGGGCGATTCCTTTGAGGGTTCTGGAGATTTGAGCAACTTCTTGCTGTCGACTTTCGGATTTTTTCCCAACTGACAAAAGCTGAAGATAGTCAATAATAATCATCCCTAAATTGTGTTCTGACTTTAGTCGACGTGCTTTAGAACGAAGCTCTGCCAAAGTGATTCCAACCGTATCATCTATAAAGATTGGGGCATCCGATAGAGGCCCCACTGCTCGCGTCAGCTTTGGCCAATCAGCATCCAATAAATCTCCGGTCCTTACACGTTGTTGATCAACCAACGCTTCTCCACAAAGCATACGTTGCACCAACTGTTCTTTGGACATCTCCAAACTGAAAATCGCAACTGGGACCTTAGCACGAACCGCTGCATTCTGAGCCATATTTAAAACAAGTGCAGTTTTTCCCATGGAAGGGCGCGCAGCAATAATGACTAAATCAGAAGGCTGCCAACCGGATGTCATACGATCCAATTCTGTAAAAAAGGTAGGGATACCTGTTAGATTTCCTTTATGAGCATAGAGATACTCTATCTTTTCAAAAGTTTCAAGTAGCACATCACGAATAATGCTGAATCCGTCTTTAACACGTTGTCGAGAAAGGTCTAGGATAAGTTTTTCGGCTTCCTCTAAAAGCACTCGCGCTTCTTCCCCAGGCTCATATCCCCGTTCTAAGATACTGCCCGTTGCCCGGATGAGCTGACGCAAGAGGGCCTTTTCTGACACCAGCCTAGCGTAGTATTCAATATTTGCTGCGGAGGGGACGGAGCGGGCAATCTCAGAGATTGTCGCTATACCTCCCACCTGTTCCAGACGCCCCTGTTGACGTAAAGCTTCAGCAACGCTAACTAAGTCGACCGGATCTCCTTTCTCGAAGAGATCATGAATTGCCGAAAAGATCAATCGATGATTATCTCTATAAAAGTCATCCGGTTGAAGCATTTCAAAGACAGAACTTCCGGCCTCCGGTTCGAGCATCATCGCACCCAAGACCGCCTGTTCGGCCTCTAAATTCTGTGGTGGAACTTTTATGAGTTCCATATCTTCTCTCCTCCGACCATACTCAATTTCAATGGAATTATCTGTAGTAGGGGCAATTCATGAATTGCCCCTACCCTTATTAAAAAACATGCTTCAAAGCCTCTTCAATGGTACTGACAGCAACTATTTCAATGCCCTGTAAGCTTTGAGGTACATCTGCTTTATTTTCAAGTGGAATTAGAACTTTACGAACTTCTACCTGCTTTGCACCAAAAATCTTTTCGTAAATGCCCCCAACTGGTTTAACCTTACCTTGAATAGAAATCTCTCCAGTAACAGCTACATCTTGCCGAAGTGGTTGTCTTTTAATCGCACTGTAGATGGCCAAAGTAGTTGCCAGACCTGCCGAAGGACCATCAATTTTCGCTCCGCCAATGACATTGACATGCACATCGTAATTACGTAAATCCTCTCCTGTTAGATCACGTATAACTGCTGCGGCATTAAACACGGCGTCTCTAGCCATACTTCCTGCAGTTTCATTGAAGCGGATAGTTCCCTTTCCCTTCTGCCCTGGAAAGGTAATCGCCTCAATCTCTAGAACCGAACCTAAAAACCCAGATACTCCCAGTCCTAAAACTCTGCCGATTTCCTCATTACTCTGGACTTTGCGAAAAATAAAAGGGGTAAGACGGGCGGAGCGCAGGACTTCATAAACATCTGCACTTGTCACTCGAACTTCCTCTTGATCAGGGTTACGATACCTTGCCAAACCGTAAGCATCCGTCAAAATGCTATTCGCCTTTCGTCCTTCTATAACATATTCACTAATAATCTCAGGAACGTTTTCTTCTAAGGTTACTCCCAGCTTTTGACCAGCTTGACGAATAATATGTTGAACATCCTTCGGTTCTAGCGGTACAAAAAACACTTCAGAACATCGGGAACGCAGAGCAGGATTTAACTCAGCGGGATCCCTGGTAGTAGCCCCAATTAGGACAAAATCTGCTGGAGCCCCTTCATCAAAGAGTTTCTTAATCCATAACGGGACCTGTACATTGCCTGGGTCATAATATGAAGAATCGAAGAATGCACGCTTATCTTCGAGTACTTTAAGTAGTTTATTTAAAAGCAAAGGGTCCATTTCCCCTATTTCATCGATGAAGAGGATTCCCCCATGAGCATCACTTACCAGTCCCATTTTTGGTTCCGGTATGCCAGTATCTGCCAAATCATGCTTTGCTCCCTGATAGATTGGATCATGGACGGAACCTAAAAGAGGGTTAGTCACATCCCTTGGATCCCATCTCAAGGTCGTACCATCCACCTCAATAAAGGGTGCGTTCTTATTAAAGGGAGAATGAGGGCGGTTCTTAACCATTTCTAAGGCAACTCTGGCTGCTGAAGTCTTACCAACTCCCGGTGGGCCATAAATTAACATGTGCTGAGGATAAGGGGTTGCCAGTTTTGCTAAAAGCGCTTGCACAGCGCTTTCTTGCCCAACAATTTCTTCTACAGTCTGAGGACGCAAGACATCAAAGGCAGAACGTTTAAGAGAAATAGTATTCATCTTTTCGAGAATGGCTAATTTCTTAAGTGTTTGGGCATTTTCTGGTCCAGCAGTTTCCTTAAGTACGTTCATCTTAATTTCTTTGACATAATCTTCATGACGTTCCTGCATTTTCTCAGAAACCACACGTTCCAGCCGCTCTTCGACGGCACGCCGCGCTATGAGGTCTGCAATTTGTTCCTCAATTTCCTCTAATATCTGAGGGATTTCCTGCATCTTCGGTATCCTTTGGTCAGTAGGATCATCAGAAACTATTTTGCGTAATCCAGCGACTCGTTCGGGGAGTTTATCTGAACGCATAAGCTTAAGGGCTTCCAAGCGACTGGCCTTTAGCACTAGCTTGTCTGTTCCATAATAATTAGAGAGTAAAACATAAAGTGCTTCCACTTCCCGGCTCCACTCATCCTCATCTTGCAAACGATCACTAAGATTTGTTTGATTTAACCATTTTGTCAAAATCCCTTTCATCAGGGAACCCCTTTCGCGAGAACAGATTACATATCTATGTGTAAATAATCTATAACTATTTATTTCTATAGAGCATTTACATTTACCTGAAGCTTTGCAGTCACATCAGAATGGATTTTTACTTGAACCTCATAACTACCCAGGGCCTTAATCGGCTCTTTTAAATCTAACTTTCGTTTATCGACGACAACGTTATGCTGCTTTTTCAAAGCATCAACGATTTCTTTACTTGTCACAGACCCAAATAATCGACCGCCCTCACCTGTCTTTGTCTTAACTTCAATCTGTAACGCACTCAGTTTATTGCCTAATTGAACAGCCTCTTCTTTCTCTTTTGCTTTTCGGCGATCTTCCACAGCTTTCTTATGGGAAATATCCTGAATATTGCCCGTTGTGGCCTCAATAGCAAGCTTCTTCGGGAAAAGAAAATTTCTAGCAAATCCATCTGCAACCTCTAAAATTTGTCCTTTTTTACCAGTTCCTTTTACATCCGCTTGAAGAATAACTTTCATAAATTAATTCCTCCTTTAAGATTCCTCCGGTAGACGTCTGAAATTGAAAACTAAATCGAATAATCCAAACATAATAATACTAACAAAACTAAACATTAAGTATATAAAATTGATAAGAATTAATGCCCATTTAAGAAATCGAGGGATTCTCGGAGATTGTAACAGAAAAATATACGCGGAAAGACCCAACACAAGGGTCAATGCCCCGTAAACGACCATAAGATTAATACCTAGACCACGTAGAACTGGCCAAGAAAATTGATCCCCTAAGAGATAGCTGGCAATCCCTAAGACTGCACCCCAAACTGCATACCAAGGCAGCCTCCAATGAGTGAAGGGAACCCATTCGACTTCCCCTTTATACCAACGCCTCATAATATAGAACACAAACCCAAACTCAATTATAGCGATAATCCCGAAAATACTGGGTATCACTAAAGAATAGATTTCGATCCCTTGTTGTAACAAGTCTCGGATCTGCGGCTCATTTATTCCTTGTTGTTGCATTACTTCCAGCAACCCCGACGCTTGATATTGCTGAATAGTCGCATCGATCATGACTTTGGAGGTATCGGCATCAAATCCTTGTGCAACAAACGCAAGGGTTGGTAAAGCTCCCAAAACCCCTGCCAAAACAGCACTCCAAAAAAAAGTCACACGAGCCGGCCAACCCTTTTGCCAACCAATAATACCCAGAATTCCTGCTAGGGGTACAAAACTAAGATCATTCAGAGACGTTACCCCAAAAATAAGCAAGGAGACAATATAGCCAATGACCAGGAAAAGAGAGGCCTTCAAAGCGCCTTGACAGCGTCCTAACACAAACACAGCAAACAACAAAATTACTTCCCAAAAAAATCCCCAGGTCCCCATGGCAATACCCACTCCAGGAAAAGTCAATAGAATCCCTCTAGATAAGTAATCTTGTGCTAATTCATCACTTATAAACATCGTTTCCAACTTTCTCCCATGAAGTTAGTCTTCTGGGGCAAGATAGCTTAGTAATAAGCTTAAATCTCCCCAGTGCTTTTCGAGATTCATCTCATCCGTGTTCTTTAAACCTTCAAGCCGTTGTAACAGCATACGGTCAAGCCGAGAAAAATCAAAACCCAACCTTCTAGCTAGCAAATAACTCATTCCTACTAGGTCTGCCAAACCTTGAATCATTTCATCTTCTGAACCACTTAGGGTTCCATGTTGAACAAGCCACTGCGCCTGAATTAGGTTCACCTTTAGCTCATCAATGGCTTTTAGCCCTTTAACCACATCTACTTCAATATCCAGGGCTGCCCCCTCCTAATCTCCATCCACTTCTAAGATCCCACTAAGCAGGAGTTTTTACTCAGTCAGATTTACATAGCGAATTGACTTTTTGAAAACTCTTTAAGAGACAAACTAGACCTATCAAACTACAGTTCGTGATAACCCTGCAAATCTCCTGCACCTTTGTCCAATGAAAATTTAACCAGAGATGAAATGGTCTTAGCGGCCGTAAAATAGAAAAGGGGAGCTCTCGCTCCCTTTTATTCTACTCTACACTATATGGCAATAAGGCAATACTACGAGCCCGTTTGATCGCCAAGGTTACTTGACGCTGATGCATAGCACAGTTTCCAGAAATACGACGTGGCAAAATTTTGCCGCGATCGGTAACATACTTACGTACTTTATGTGTCTCTTTGTAGTCCATTGACTCAACTTTGTCTACACAAAAGCTGCATACCCTTTTACGTGGGCGACGTCCGCGTTCACGTTTCATACTAATTCTCCCCTTCCCCTACTAGAATGGGATGTCATCATCCAAATTAACTTCATGTCCAAACGAGCTATTTCCGCCTAGAGATCTTGACTCAGTGCTCCCGCCACCACCGTCTTTTGGACTTAAGAAGCGGACATCGTCGGCAACAATCTCTGTAACCCAGCGTTTTTGACCGTCTTTATCATTATAAGATCTAACTTGGATACGTCCATCGACTGCGGCAAGCTTTCCTTTGGCAAGATAGTTTGCACAAAGTTCCGCTGATTGCCTGAATGCGACACATGGAACAAAATCTGTTTCTTTCTCACCCTGAGCGTTTTTGAATTTACGATCAATCGCTAGTGTGAAGTTTGTTACGGCTACACCACTCGGCGAATAACGTAACTCGGGGTCTCTAGTTAAACGGCCAATCAAAACGACACGATTCAACATATATGCCCCACCGTCCTTTTAGTCATCTTTTCTAACTGTTAAGAAACGGATTACATCGTCGGAGATTTTCATAACCCGCTCAATTTCCTGAGAAGTACGACCTTCGCCATCAAAGTTCATCAGGATATATTGGCCTTCTTTATAATCTTCGATTTCGTAAGCTAACCGACGTTTTCCCCACTTTTCAACCGTTAGGTTAGCACCGCCATTCGCGGCTACAAGCCCACCTAGACGTTCAACGAGTGCTGTGGTTGCCTCCTCATCCAGATCTGGACGGATGATATAAAGTATTTCATACGCTTTCATATTTGCACCTCCCCTCGGACTAAGCGGCCCCGATTTTTTCGGAGCAGGGATATATTTGTACTACCAAGCAAGAATTATACCATTAGGTCACCCAAAAAGCAAATATAAAAAGGGTTCCTGTTGTTGACATTCTGGTTTTCTGGTTTTATACATTAAAGCGGAAATGAACAATATCTCCATCATTCATGACGTACTCTTTTCCTTCCAAACGCACTAACCCTTTATCTCTTGCACCGTTTAGTCCATTGTGCTCCACAAAATCCTTGTAAGCAACTACCTCTGCTCGAATAAATCCATGTTCAAAATCCGTATGAATTACCCCAGCTGCCTTAGGGGCCTTTGTCCCCTGATAAATCGTCCATGCCTTTACTTCAATAGGTCCTGCAGTGAAGAATGTCATTAGGCCCAGTAAATGAAAAGCAACCCGAATTAAACGGTCAAGTCCTGATTCTTCAAGCCCTAAGTCTTCAAGAAAAGCGTCTTTTTCGTCTGCCTCAAGTTCAGCGATTTCCGCTTCGATCTGAGCACATACTACAACAACTTCGGCACCTTCTTCGGCGGCAATCCCCATTACTTGTTGAACATAGGGATTATCAGCTGCAGAAGCAAGCCCGCCTTCGCTGACATTCGCGACATAAAGCACTGGTTTAAGGGTCAAGAGCGGAAATCCCTTGAGGATATCTCGTTCTTCATCCGTAAAGGTCAAGGAACGAGCTCCTTTACCCTGATTAAAAACTTCTTTCAAGCGTTCAAGAAGTGCAACTTCTCCCTGAGCCTTTTTGTCCCCTGTCTTTAAGAGTTTGGATGTGCGCTCAAAACGCTTTTCTACACTCTCCATATCCGCTAAAACTAATTCAAGATCAATTGTTTCGATATCCCGCTTAGGGTTGACATTTCCTTCAACATGAACAACGTTTTCATCTTCAAAACATCGAACGACATGCACTATAGCATCGACCTCGCGAATATGTGACAAGAACTTGTTTCCTAATCCTTCTCCTTTACTCGCTCCCTTAACGAGTCCAGCTATATCTACAAACTCGACTGTTGCTGGAACAATTTTTTTAGGATGAACCATATCCGCCAGTTTTTGCAGCCGGGAATCTGGTACTTCTACCATTCCAACATTCGGATCAATCGTGCAAAATGGGTAATTAGCCGCTTCAGCACCCGCTTGGGTGATGGCATTAAACAACGTCGACTTACCAACATTCGGCAAGCCTACAATTCCTGCATGTAATGTCAAGCTGTTTTCCCTCCTCCTAATACGCAGACGAGCTATCCTTACAGATTATATGTGATGTTTCCCTGCAGTGCAACCGCTCTTCTCACTTTTCATCGGCATGCTGAAGGATCTCCTTCAAATTGCGTTCTAACTTTACCCTTGGTATCCAGGCCTGATGCTGACAACCTAAACATTGTATCCGAAAGTCCATCCCCGTTCGCATAACTTTCCAATCAAAACTACCACACGGGTGTGGTTTTCGAAGACGAACAATATCCCCTACATTTAATGGAATCACCGATCGGCTCCCCCCTATATCGAGGTACGAGGTTCGAAGTTCGAGGTTCGACTAATAGAGTTCGCACACCTTCATAACTTCCCATCTCTTACTTCTCTTTTGATAAATTCAATTAACTCATTAATTAACGTTTCATGGGATCAGTTAGTAAAACTGTTTGTTGTGGAGTTCGAATCCCTTCTCTCAAAAAAGCACTATGAATTTGACGCCGCAGTTCCCTCTCCAGACTCCACTGTTCATTAGGTTGGGTAAATGCAATGACTCGCAAAACAGCATTCCGTTCTCCGAATTGGATCACGCCCTGTACTGTGGGAGGATCAATAATTTTATCACTAAACTCCTTACCAACGATCTCACAGACTGAATGCATTACCTTCATCGCTCGATCCAAATCTTCATCATAGGGAACCTGAATGTCAACTAAAGCCCTCATTTTGCCCCGGCTGAAGTTGGTAACAGCAGTAATACTGCCATTGGGAATGATATGTAGTTCCCCTCCCCAGTCCCTTAGATGTGTAGCACGAATCCCAGTTTCTTCAACAACACCTGCGAACTGTCCAGTCTGTACATAGTCTCCAACTGAAAACTGATCTTCAAAAAGGATGAAAAAACCTCCAATGATGTCCTTAACCAAGCTTTGGGAACCAAAACCTAAGGCTACGCCGAGTACACTGGCTGAAGCTAAAAGAGTACTCGTATCAAACTTAAAAAGATGTTTTAGAGTATGTAAAATTACGGTAAAGGTAATCAAATAAAACAACATACTACGAAGAAGAGAGAATAACGTATTAGATTTCCGTTCATTCAAAAATCGTTTTCCTCTATGATCAAGCAACATCCGACGAAGTATGTAAATAATCAATCCGTAAGCAACCCGTGAAATAACGAGTATAGTCACAATATAAAGTAACGAGTTCAATACTACCGTACCTATTTGGGTCCAATCAAAACCGTTCCAACGATTCTCAATCCAAGTGCTATTCATATGATAGTCTTCCTCTTCAATTATAATAGGCTATCCCCGATATCCCAAAAATGCATGATAGCCACGCATCATCATGACTAAATCCGCAACAGAAGAGATTTCCCAAGGAGAGTGCATGCTTAGGATCCCTACACCACAATCCAAAACCTCCATGCCGTAAACAGCCATATATTGGGCAATTGTTCCACCGCCGCCTTGATCAACTTTTCCTAATTCAGCAGTTTGCCAGGTGATTTTAGCATCATCAAGAATTCGACGAACCTCCGCTACAAATTCCGGGTTTGCATCACTGGTTTCGTACTTCCCTCCAGAACCGGTATATTTGCTTATTACGAGCCCCCTTCCGAGGTAGGCTGAGTTAAGTTTATCCATAACCTCCGCATAATTGGGATCATATCCACCTGTAACATCTGCAGAAAGTGCTTTGGCCCTAGCCATAGCTCTCCGAACCATTAGTCCGTCGTAACTGCCGTTTTGCAAGGTTATGAGTTCGGCAATAAAGTTCTCCAAAAAACGAGCTTTCATGCCAGTATTGGAATCGCTGCCGATCTCTTCTTTATCAGCAAAAACCACAATGGTCGTCCACTCCGGCTCCTTGATTTCTTCAAGTGCTTTCCAAGCAGCAAAGGAACAGATCCTGTCATCTTGACCATATCCAGCAATAAAGCTTCGGTCCAATCCCGCATAGCGAGCTTTTCCAGCAGGTACGACCTCTAACTCTGCACTCACAAAGTCATCCTCTTCAATACCATACGTTTCCTTAAGTAGGATGAGTATTGAAGACTTCACTCGTTCTTCTTCACTTTCCCCAGTGGAAGGATTGTGTCCTAACAAAAGATTGAGTCCTTCTCCGGAGATAGCCTCACGTAACTTCTTATTATTTTGGTCCTTTGCTAAATGTGGAAGCAAATCGCAAATTGTAAAAATTGGTTCTTCTTCTTCTTCCCCAATCACAATCTCAACCCTTTGACCATCACGAAGGATCACAATCCCATGAAGAGCGAGAGGTAAGGCTGTCCACTGATATTTTTTTATCCCACCATAATAATGAGTTTTGAAAAATGCTAAACCCTCTTCCTCATAAAGGGGGCGCTGTTTAAGATCTAACCTTGGAGCGTCAATATGAGTTACTATCAATCGGAAACCTTCGGATAACGGTCTTAGACCCCCGATTGCCAAAATCCCTGCTTTATCCCGTACTTCAAGACGAACCTTTTGTCCACTACCAAATAACTTTACTTCATCAAGCGAGACAAAGCCTGCTTTTCGAGCCCACCCCTCAATGATCTGCCAAGATTCCCGCTCAGTTTTTCCCTTACTAAGGAAAGATAAGTATTCTGTCATCGCCTGACATTCTTTCTCTGACATCCTTAATTCATCCCACGCCGATTTAACCTTCTTTGAACCCATATAGATCACCTCTCAGCCATATACATATATACCCTGAAAATAAGTTTAAGTTAATGTCATCCTGAGGGATAGCGAAGGATCTAGGACTTAAGATTCTTCACTTCGTTCAGAATGGCAAAAGAGTACTGGATTTTTCATTAATCAGTGGTGCAGCACAGCGGCATGGGGGCCCATTTTAAATTTAAGCAACCGCTAGATATCTTAAGTGTTCTTCTTCTCTGGTTGATTTATACGATTTCAATCTAACAACCTAAAATTTCTGAGTTAGATTTCCTTTGTGTTAGTACCAAACTCCCTTATCCATTGATATTGGCTCAAGCAGTCGTTCCCTAAGCTGGGCCGAAAGCAATTGATCCATGGCATTAAAGATTACTACTAAATTATCGTAAAAGTATGACTCTAGAATTAGGACACTCAAATCGCCGACATCCCCCATCTGCAAGAAGGGAGACAATAGGCCAGCCAAGACAGCTAAGCCAATTAGAGAACTGAGCCCTCCGAATACAAGACCTCCCCCGCGATTAAAGGATTTGCTCCAATTACCTAGTGGTCGAAGGAGAATAGCTACTATTACGTGTATCATTAGCACCGTGCAATAAAAAACAAAACCAAAGGCGATAAGACTTAAGATACCTTCGGTGATGGTTTCTGCCAGTTGATGGGTTACTTGTTCGACTGTTTGTGGTATCTGTACACCCGATAGATTTAAGGAAGGAAAAATACTGCGCCATTCTTCAGGAAGGATCCCCAGCATATTTCCTAAAAGCTGTTGTTGTAACGTTTGAGCTTTAGACTCAACAGAGGGAAGTAGAGCTCGATAGATAAGAGGTTCTAGCCATTGGTGAAGTGGTAAATACTGTTCAGACCAACGCAGAACAGCCATATATTGCCACGAGGCCACTAAGAAACCTACAATCCAACTCAAAAAATTAACAATACTCATTATTAAGCCTCTTTGATAGCCCCTCAACGCTCCCAGCAAGACAAACCCAACTATAAGCACATCAATCAGATTCACATACGTCCCCCCTAGCAGTAACCCACTAACAAGTTTCTTCTAAATTTTGAAATTCTATATTCGATTTAAACCCTCAGAAATCCTGCAGTAAGGCATTAGATAATGTATACAGTCTCAATGTATCCTAATACACCAAAAGGCAGCTTCTAGCTGCCCAACTAAACTTCAAATTGAATTATCGCTTACCCATTAATCACATATAATTAAACGTTAGTGATCTCTAGCTCCAAAACGAACTGTTACGATTATGGCGGGGATGCGTGCGAATTGAACACACCTCGGAACGTTCTGCGTCCCGACACGCGGATTTGAAGTCCGGGGGTAACACCAGTCACCATCCATCCCCAACTAACGAGAATAATCTTATCACATTCGAAATAATTTGGAAAGTATAATTCATTATCTTAACATTGTGAGGATAATTCTGAGGTTAATTCTAATGTTTTCCGGCAATACTATCTATATAGAAAATTAATTTTCTAAACTTCTCAAGTCTATTGCTTCATACGAATATCGTCACTCATGGAAAGGGGATTTAAAATGAATCGTTCGGAAGTTTCATACTCAAATTTGACAAATGATCAACTCGAGGATCTTAAAGCTTTGGAAGAAAAGTTTAATACTTCAAGCAATGGGCAAGAAACTATATTAATAGCTTATACCAATCCAAAATAGAATGGGTTATGTCTAACTAGGACTTCTGATAGTGAAAACAGGTACCTGCCAAGTACTGTTCAATTAGTTCGTCCACTTCGTCTGCCTGCATAGTAAGATTCATTAACTGATATGTAGCTTGCATTAATCCTTTTACGCACTCAATTGTAAGCTCAGTTAAATGTGTACATCCATCTTTTAGTCCAACGGCAGATTGAACTTGCTTACGTACATTTCCATTTAGGTTAATTCCAATAAGGCTATTAATTCGTTGTTGGGTTTCCACGCAATCTGTATGGGGATAACGCCTGAATTCACCTGTCGCTGAGGTAATAGTATGACTTTCTACATCGACTTCTAATGTCATACACAGTTCATGATGGCTATCTAGAAAAACTCCATCTACAGATAGGATCTTGGAATCAATCGAGCGGACATTTACAGTAATAGATCGGTTAAAAAGATACATTTTTCCATCTCCTTAGTATTTCTCAAAGGGCAATTGTGTTTAATTATTTCTATTATATCTCTTTATGAAAAGAAAGGAAGCTCCAAATGAATATCAATTCATTTGGAGCTTCCTTTCTTAACTATTACTATATAATTCCGTATACAGGTTCAAATTATTTAATCATCTTGTATCCTTTATTTTCTAGAGATGTTTCCACTTCGGCTACGCGATCCCCCTGAAGACGTGCAAGAATCTGAATTTTGTTCTCTTTGAGGTGATATACTGCTAAACTCCCAATATTAACCTCAAACTCCTTGGTAGTAACGGCAAGGTCTGACATAACACCAATTTGATCCTTAGTTTCAATCATGACGCGCTGCCCAGGACTACGAAATCCCATAATATCTAAAAACGCATCCAAGATGTCTGATCCGGTAATAATCCCAACAACTTTACCTTCATCAACTACAGGTAATCCCCCGATTTTATGATCTCTCATTAATAATGCAGCATCCTCAATCTGCGTGTCAGGATGACAGTAGACTACTTTTTTAAGGGCTACTTCACGGATTGGAGTTTTGGCTACCAAATAATTTAGTTCAAAAACACTTAGAGTCGTTGCTTTCGAAGGAGAGGCTTCACGAAGATCTCCATCCGTTACAAACCCAACAAGCTTACCTTTTTCGACGACTGGCAATCGGCTAATCTTTTTTTCTCGCATAAGAGCCATCGTATCGGCAATAGAGATTTCCGGGTTGACGGTGAAAACTTGAGGCGTCATAAATTGTCGAACATACATTTCTTATTACCCCTTTCAATTTATAAGCTCGGCAAAAAAATGTCACTCTTCAGCACTAAGCTAATGTAGCCGGCAGATGCTTAGTAGCCACTTATGTCATGACCAACCTGGATAATGCAGCATAGACTACCATCATAGGAATTGCGCCCAGAATGCAACCAATTAAGCTTCCCAAGCCTTAAAGTACTACATTACAAGTATATCAAAAGATTTGAGAAAGCTAAACGTCAATGGAACAATAATGTAAAGATAATTTGCATAAGTTCTTCAGGCTAGTCCCATGCCCATGATATCTCCCGCAAGTCCATTTTCACGAATAGCGATACAGGCTCGGGTCTAATTTCAAGGACTGCTCACTTTACATAATTAAGACTCCCAATCACTACACCGATTGGGAGTCTTATCTAACACACTTGTATCGACTTATTGACTAATATATTTAGTTTATAGAACTATGAAGAACTCGTTTATCCCCTTTGCGTTGCGTTATTTTTTGTTGATCAAAGAATTCTAATAAAGGGACTGCATATTTACGAGACGTTTCCCATAACTCGCGAGCCTCTGCGACCCCGATTTCACCTTTTAATCTCAGGGCCTCTAACAAAGTAATCTTGGCCTGTTGAATATCACTTGTTCTGTAGAATAATCCATTTACAGAGACCCATTCTCCTAGCTCACATAAATGCCCTGCGTATTCTTGAATCTCCGTCTTAGGGATCTCACATGCTTCCGACACAGTACCCAAATCAGGAGGCATAAGCTTTACGTTTTGCCAAAAGGTCCTCAAAGCATTAAGTCTCCTTGCAATCACCGGTGGTAACTGGACCCCTTCATTGGTTTGAACTTTGCTTCCAGAGATACGATAATACTTGCGCGAACAGCCCTGTTCCAAAATCGTCTGCCAACGATGGTGAGTCCATGTAATTCCAAGGCGGGTTTTAAGTTCCTCTCTACTAATTCCTCCACGCAGCGGATACTCCTCTTCGTGCGATTTTACAACTGTAATCAGTTTTTGCCTCCATAGTTCCGCGGCGTCCTTCCCCCAATAGAGTGAGACATCATCTTCAATCCAGATCTCCAATCGGTTTGATTCCTTAAGAGTTTTTATAAATTCCTCTAACTCAACTGAATTAATGTGTAAGCGAGTTTTTAAATCTGAACTTGTTCTGGGTTCGTCCATTTCTCTTTCTAAGAGGTCTAAGGGATCCCCTTGGTCTTTAACTATCATTTGATCTAATACACTTTGCTTAAACCGTTTAGCCTTGAATTCTGCTACACTAAGGACCTTGCCCCCGGCGATTGTAAACGTGGGAGAGTAAAACCTCAAAACAAATCGATCTCCTGGTGCTGCCAGAACAGAATCTTCTAATAATATTTGTGCAAACCCTTCTTGACCAGGAATAAGTTCCTGATGATCAAGAAGATGTATGCGTCCTAGAATTTCAGTCGTACCAAGATGGAATCGGACTCGCTGCCTTTGAATCAAAGGCTTCTCTGCTGATGGCAGGTTTGTCACTTTTAAATCTAAAACTTTTCCAACTTTGAACATATTTGGTGTTACGAGTACTGAACCTCTTTCAACTTCAGCAACCTCTATTCCAGCTAGATTTACAGCTACCCTTTGTCCTGCTCCCGCAATGTTTACTTTGCTATTATAAACTTGTAAGGAACGTACCTTGGCAATAAGATGACTTGGTTCAATTGCTAACTCTTGCCCTAATTCAATTGTCCCACCGTGCAGAGTTCCTGTCACGACCGTCCCAAAACCCTGAATGCTGAAAACACGATCAATAGGCATTCGGACTGGACCCGTCGATTTCTTACTCTCTACGTGAGATAGTAAATCATCAATGGTTTGACGGAGTATATCTATCCCTTCACCCGTTACAGCCGAAACACGACATATACGCGCATCACTAAATACTGTATCGTTCAGCTTTTCTCGGACCTCTTCTTCCATGAGTTCAAGCCAATCTTCATCTACGAGATCCACCTTATTAAGGACAATAATCCCTCTAGGGATACCAAGTAAAGTTAAGATATCTAAATGCTCCTGGGTCTGAGGCATAACCCCTTCATCAGCAGCTATAACAAGTAAGACAATATCCATTCCGCTTGCACCTGATAACATCTGCCGTACAAAACGTTCATGCCCTGGAACATCGATCATCCCCACTTGTCGACCACTTGGCAAAAGCATATGCGCAAACCCGAGCTCGATAGAAATACCACGTTGTTTTTCTTCTTTCAGACGGTCTGTTTCTATACCAGAAAGGGCACGAATTAATTCTGTTTTTCCATGGTCAACGTGCCCAGCCGTACCTACTAAATAATGTCGTTCATCCATTTTTGTTCCCCTTATCCAGTTTTAAAACCCTAATCTCAGGTTAGAAGGTTATTCAGTTGGCTTAGTCCACAATCCTTTAAGCCAACTTAGGAATGCTTTTCCTTTTGGACTTAGGACCTTTCTATTTTCTAACCGTTTAGCAGTCTTAATCTCACGAACGAAGTCACCATAACATCGAAGTTGTTTGTATATTACACTCAAATTATTATGGGGGAGTGCATAGGTAGGGTCAATCTCAATTGCTTTTTGGTAATAGTCTACTGCCTGTTCCAGATTTCCCTCTTCTCTAGCAATATTGCCTAGATTATTTAATGCATGAACAAGATGCACATCATATTTTAGTGCTTCTTCAAAATAATACTTTGCTTCTATTCGGTTTTGCCGTTTAGCAAAAGCAACCCCTAGTTTATTATAAGCCATGGCATCCGTTGGATTATCGCGGAGATATTTTTGTAGAGCAGATACAGCTCCGTCATAATCACCCGCTTCTAAATGTTCTAATGCCTCTTCATATAAGGATTTCAAAATCTCACCCTTAGTCAATAAAGATTAAAGACTTATCTGAAGTCTCGATATTTAACCTTTGTCGAACAAGTTTATTGGACTCTAAGATTAATAATAACAAAACTTCCACATGTTAAGCAAATCCCTGATTTTTTCTATTCCTTGCCTTATGGTTATCCCCTGCGCCAGAGGTATAGAATTGTTGGCATAAAGACAAGTCCTAAGTAACCAAACAAAGGATATACTATCTGAACAATGTGGGAGAATTTCACCCCTGATATTGGTATCATCAGGAGAAATAGTATAAATGTCGCACTACCATAGCCTAATCTCCCAGAATCAACCACTCGACTTATAAGACTGAAGCCATTACCTACTGCTGCAGTGATCATGGCTAACCATAAGACCACAACGTAGAAAAAAGCTGGCCAATCTCCTAGTTTACCTGCAATTCCAACCATAGGTATCTCCAATCCCAGAATATCCGGAAAACGAAGCAACGATGCTCCTATTGAGAATGCAAATAATCCTAGCGCGATACCACCAAAAACCGCCCCCAAACGCGCACCGGGCTTTTGTACTTCTCGACCAAGTGATGCGAATACCACCATTGCTAAGGTTACATTAAAGGAGACATATAAAATGGCAGAAATAATCCAGTTTCTCACAATTGGATTTGATAACCGAAGGTGCTCGTGATCCCCCGAAGTTGCCATAAATATTGCTGCAGTAGCAATTCCTAAGCAAAAAATAAACTTTAGGGGTATCAGGACGGAATTTATCCAGAGTACACCTTCACCACGATACCACAACGCTAGTCCAATGATGCAACCTGTTAAAAGAATACCTAGCCATCTAGAGAATCCAAAGTATTCATTGAATAGCGCTCCACTGCCCGATATCATTGCTAGCATTCCAACAAACAAAAGGATACTAACCAGTTTGTCTGCCCATCTCCCCAGCCTTGGACCCAATAAACAGTCGAAGAACTCATTATAAGAGGAGATCTTCCATCGAGCCTGTAGATCCAACATACCCCATCCTAGAAGAGAAAATAGTAATGAACTTAGAACAACCCCAATTAAACCCCAATTACCAAAGCGAGCAAAGAATTGCTGTATTTCTTGACCCGAGGCAAATCCTGCCCCCATAACAGCCCCTACGTAGGTTGCAGCCACTTGAAACGTTGTTTTCCACTGCATGAATACTCCCTCCTCGCCATCATGCTTATGGCTAGAATATGGATCTCATGCATAAAAACAACGATATTTGGAAATTATTTAGTAAAAGGTTTAATGTAAGGGGGCAGCTTGTGAGTTTATTTTCATTACTAACAGAAACTCAAAAATTGAAAGCCCATGTTGATGATTATAATGCAAAAGCAAAACTAGAAGCTAGACTATCTGATCTATTCGCAACGTCTAGAGAACGTCCTGCTATAATCCTATGTATAGGAACAGATAGATCTACAGGTGATGCTTTAGGGCCATTAATTGGTACACATCTCTCTCGTCTTAAATTACCACAATTACATGTATATGGTACATTGGATGATCCTGTACATGCAACAAATCTACAACAAACTATCGAAATTATCCAGCATAATTTTTTAAATCCATTTACTATTGCAGTTGACGCTTGTCTTGGGCGCTTAGAATCCATCGGTTGTATCACTCTGGCGGATGGTCCTTTAAAACCAGGAGCTGGGGTAAATAAGAATCTTCCAGAAGTTGGAGAAGTACATATGACTGGAATTGTAAACGTTGGTGGATTTATGGAGTACATGGTCTTACAAAATACTAGACTCAATTTAGTCTGGCGGATGTCAGAAAACATTAGTTCTCTTATAACTCGTTCTTATTTAAGAATGCGAGTCAATATAGATGAAAATGTTATCTAGGCATATTAAATCTTTTCTCCTATTATTGCTTTTGAGATCACTTTCTTTTCTTCATCGGATAGTGAATAGTCAGATTGTCCTCTAATAACTGGTTTTGCATAAATCCTTGCTTCTTCGCGATTATGAATGGAGCTAAGAACTACTCCATTTCCTTCTTGATTTAGGAGCGCCAAGGCAAAGCTTAAATCACTCCCTACGTCTTCAAATGCTCTAAATCGAAGAAGCTCTGCACGATCTACACTGGCTTTTAGTTTGAGCTCGATAAGATTTAGTCTTTGTTTACAGCTTTCAATAGTTTGTTCCAGTTCAGTTACTTTATGATCATAATCCTTCAAAACCAAATCCATCTGTTGACCATTCATAAAGGTTTGTAAGCTTATATACGCGGCCTCAAATCGTTTTACTCGCCTATATTGTGCAATAACAACTATTATAGTGATTAATATCAGTAAGGCCAATATACCAATTGACCACCAATAGAATGGAGTTATACCTTCTAATGTCACCAATGATTATCCTGGTTTTAAATCGCAACAATATGTTTCAACTTCCCTTTGTCGACTAAACAAAGTGATAGTCCATAAGCTATGCTTATAATCTATCTCAAACCAGGCTTATTCACTTCCTTTCAGTAAAATCGACCTAATTGTCTTCACTTAATAGAAAACACTTGCGTCTTTTGGGACTACGTGCACATTCTCCACAAGCGAATACGTCGCTGCTTTGATTGACTACACTCCCAAATGAAGTTTTGTAAATAGAAGGGCTATAGGAATCGCAAAAAACAGCGCTGGTAATAGATTGCCCACTTTGATCTCTTTTATTTCCAATACATTAAGACCAATTCCTACTATAAGCAGACCTCCCGTAGCACCCATCTCGTTTATAATTTCTGGGGATAGGACCCCCTGCAGCAGTCCCGCAGAAAGTGTTATTAAACCTTGATATAAGAATACTGGTAGAGCCGATGCCAGCACACCAATTCCCATTGAGGAAGCAAAAACCAATGCAGATATTCCATCCAACATTGATTTTGCGTATAGTATCGTATGGTTTCCTTTTAGACCACTCTCTAACGAGCCCATTATGGCCATAGCTCCAACGCAATATATAAGGCTTGCTGTAACAAAAGCTTTGGTAAACCCTGACTGTCCACTATTCCTTGAGAATTTCTGTTCAAGCCATTGCCCGAACCTCTTTAATTGTTCTTCAATATCTATTAATTCTCCAACAATTCCACCTATCACTAGACTTGCTATAACTACTAACGTATTCTTGGTTTGTAAAGCCATGCTTGCACCGATCAGTAATACCGCTAGGCCAATTCCCTGGATGACAGTTTTCTTCATTCTATCCGGAAGGGCTTGTCCAAATAATAGTCCAATAAAGCCCCCAATCAATATGGCTATAGTGTTAACAATAGTACCTAACAACTTAATACCTTCCTTCTAACCTTTGACTTTTGATGTTCCACGTGGAACATACAGGAGTATTTCTAAGTTCTTACTCTAAGTTCTTACTGCCAAATGTTCCACATGGAACATTTGGCAGTAAGAATAAGCTGCTTTACCTGACCAAGCACATATACAAAGGGGGATAGTTACCAATACCAATACTATATTAGTGAATACCAATTACTAAACACTAATGAGAAATTTGTAATTAGTCTTAGGGTCACCAAAACTCATATTTCTAATTTAACACTTATCATTACAGTTATTGTCCGTAAAGTGTGCAATCTTGAATATATTCTCTTAAATCGGCTCGCTTGTACCATCTAATCAAAGCAGGTTAAAGTATTAAGAACTAAAATGCAGAAACTATCAGCAATTGCTTAGCTGTCAAGTCATAACAAGAGTGAACAGGTAATAGGGTATATAGAATTTATACACAAAAGTTATCTCATTAGGACTAGATGATAACAATCCTAGTAATTGCTCGCAATTGTTTATATGCCATAAATGTTCCACGTGGAACTTTATACTAATCTATGCGGATGTTCCACAATTCGAGTAAGCGATTCAATTCATCCTCAGAGAAGTACTGCACTTCAATTTTTCCACGTTTATTATCTCCTTTTACAAGTACTTTGGTTTGGAAGTTCGCTTGTAATTGATCTTGTACATTGTGTAGTAAGTTGCTAACTACACGGGCTGGCCTTTCCTTAACTTCTCTTTCAGTAAGCCTATTAATAAGGATTTCTGTTTCTCTTACGGATAATTGTTCTTTTGCTGCTTTTTGAGCAACAAGTATCTGTAAGGAAGTATCTTTAATTCCCAATAATATTTTAGCATGACCTAGAGAAATTGAATTGTTTCTAAGCAAGTCAAGAACGGAGTGAGGCAATCTTATTATTCTTAAAAGATTTGTTATGGTTGAACGTGCTTTGCCTACACGTTGAGCAACTTGTTCTTGATTAAGCCCATATTCATTAATAAGTCTTTCATAGGCATAGCCTTCTTCTACAGGTGATAAGTCCGCACGCTGGATATTTTCTATTAGGGCACGCTCAGCCATCTCTTGATCACTACAGAATTGGATTATGCATTTAATTGTGCTTAGACCTGCAATTTTGGCAGCACGTAACCTTCGTTCTCCAGCTATAAGAAAGTATCTCTCTCCAACAGGTCTCACTAGAATTGGCTGTAGTAAACCATGTACACGTAAAGAATCTGCTAATTCATTTAAAGATTCTGGTTCAAACTCTCTTCTAGGTTGATCTGGATTTGGGTCAATACTTGAAATAGGGACTTCCTTTATAGCAGGTTCATCACCTAACTCATCCGAAAGTAAAGCCTGAAGGCCACGTCCTAATCCTTTCTTAGACACGTTCTAATACCTCCTTTGCCAATTCACGATATACTTCTGCACCTCTAGAACGAGTATCATAAGTATTAATAGCTCTTCCATGACTGGGAGCTTCACTAAGACGAACATTACGAGGTACGATCGCTCTAAAAACCTTACGTGGAAAGAACTTCTTAACTTCATCCACTACTTGAATAGCTAAATTGGTTCTAGCATCAAACATTGTTAGTAAAGCACCCAAAATATTTAAATTCGGATTGATATGTTTACGTACTTTTTCCAAGGTGCTCATTAAGAGAGTCAAACCTTCAAGAGCATAGTACTCGCATTGAATAGGTATGATAACATCCGTTGCCGCGGTTAAAGCATTTAAAGTAAGAAGTCCCAAGGACGGTGGACAATCGATAATAATAAAATCATAATCGCTTTTAATACTTTCAATTGCCTCACGCAATTTTCCTTCACGAGAATTCTGAGCAACAAGTTCAATTTCAGCTCCTGCGAGTTCTATACGTGCAGGAACAACCTTCAAACCTGTTTGTTCAGTTTTTATGATAATTCGTTCAAGAGGTACATCATTGATCAAGACATCATAAATACATTGCGTTAATTTATGCTTCGCAATTCCCATACCGCTCGAAGCGTTTCCCTGCGGATCTAAGTCAATAAGAAGTACACTTTTTCCTAACTCAGATAAGCAGGCACTCAGATTTATTGCCGTTGTCGTCTTAGCGACGCCGCCTTTTTGATTAGCTACAGCAATTACTTTAGTAATCAATAGCCCACACTTCCTTTTAAATAAATAGCGACTAAATACTAGTTCTCAACTTGTTTTACCAATATAGAAGCAGAAGACATAAAAATAAAAAAGTTCGTTTAGATATTATCTTCATTGTAACGTATTTGACAAAACAAATATAGTTTTTGTTAAACGCATTTCATACGTAATAATATATATTCTATCGTTGCAATAAAAAAAGCGCTTGTTAAACGCTTTTTTTATGATACAAACCAAGTATTTTAGGCACCGACTGAAAGTACCTTTGGTAGAGGCAGGTAACGACTCTGTTTTAGGGCTTCGGTTTTTAAAACTTGGCCGTTCATTTTAATTGTCCTGTAAGATTTAACAACGTATCCTGGTTGACCTTCTTGTTTTACCCTCGATTCACCTTGAGCCATTGTCTCATCAACAAGACGTTGTACATCGAAAGGAATAACGGATTCAGTAGTATTGCTGATAATTACTTCTTGTCCAGGAATTACCTTACCGTAAAGCTCAATAGTAACAGTATTATTACCAACTTTTGACCGGATGAGTAGATAAGCACCTGTATCATTATTAAACTTTAAATCTAGGTCTGGATAGGCGACGGTAGCATCCTGTCCAAGTGGTACATAAGAAATAGCAAGATCATGATTACTTCGTTGAGTCACCGGAAGATTAGCTAGTAAACCGGTATTATATAAAGTACTTGAGACTTGACATATTCCTCCTGCTAATCCTGGTACAAACTGTCCATTTACAATCACATAAGCATCCTTGTATCCAGCTTCTACAGTTCTTTCTCCAACAATTTGATTGAAAGAAAGAGAGTCACCAGGCTTAATAATTGCTTTGTCCATTGCCATTGCTGCAAGGCGGACGTTTTGTGATCTTGCAATCTGTGTTGGATCAAAGCGGGTAGTATAACTAGCTAACAAACCCGTAATCTGTTGATCTTTCAATTGAGATGCTGTAATTAGTGGACGTTGCTCTTTATATTGTCCATCAATTTCAGAAACAGGCTCAAAGATACTAATTCCTTTAATTTTAGAAATTAAATCATCCATATCGATAACTCGTCCCACTTGTTCTTCATGAATTATCATTGTATTTTGGTTGGTAATTTCGAAAGCTGCGTCTTGAGCAGGCTTATTTAATGGTTCCAAGTTTTTATTAAGCTCTTGTAATAATTGCTGATCACTCCACATATGGGATAAATCTAAATTAATTTCTTTGGCTGCTGTCATCTTATTCATGACTCTTCTTGGAATTGACCCTGTTCTACTAACATTATAGGCTTCTTCTAGAGCTGAATCAGCCGACACATTAAGGCCCAAATCTCCAAGCTTTACATCAAGTGAATATTGATCTACATTTATTTTAATAGTCTGGTCCATTAATCGTTTAATTTCTTTGTCCATTGCTTCTTTTGCTTGATCAGGGGTTAAATTACCCACATCAACTTTAGAAATTAATACACCCTCTGCAATAAGATTATTATCTCTTGTGTAGAGTAAAGCAGATAGACTAGCCAAAACTATTAAAATAAGAGCCAAGGAAATATAGAATTTCTTGGTTTTTATAAGAGTTAACCTTCTCTTATAACCTTGACCAAGTCTCCTATTTTGTGAATCGCTCAAATTGCCTCCTCCTACTATCAAACTGATTAATGTATTCTCGTACTATTTATTTCGACGTACTAAGAACAATTCCTTCATTATCCTACATAAAAAAGAGCCTTACTTTTGTTGAGTAACGCTCTATGTAAAAATAACGATTAAATAAGAGGATTCTTGCTAGGAATTCCAGCCTTGCGTGGATATTGTGTAGGAGTTTGTGTAACCTTTCTTATTAAGATAATTGCTCGATGCTCTGCGCTGTTACCTAAATTTAAATGTTCAATTCCCTCCGAAATCCCACCTAATACCTTTAAAGCCTTCTCTGATTCAACTAATTCTTGCTCTGCCTGTAACCCCTTAGCTGCTAAAAAAATTCCCTTTACTTTTAGAATAGGTAAAGCATACTCTAACAAGATTGGTAATCGGGCCACTGCTCGAGAACTCACAGTATCAAAATACCCTCTATAGTGCTTATCTCTTCCAAAGTCTTCTGCTCTGGCATGGACAGTTTTAATAGTTTCTAACCCCAAGGTTTTGATGACAATGTCTAGAAAATCTAATCGTTTCTTTAAAGAATCCACTAATATAACTTGTAATTCAGGTCGTAGAATTTTAAGGGGAAGACCTGGAAACCCTGCTCCTGTACCTAAATCTGCAAAATAAGTTCCTTGGACATACTTTGAAAGGACCATAGAGTCAATAAAATGTTTTAAGATAACTTCTTGTGGTTCTGTAATTCTTGTCAAATTTAATCTTTGGTTCCAATCAAGTAAAAGATCTCCAAATTGACAAAGTTGGCTAACCTGTAACTCTGACAATTCATGACCTAAATGTTTATAGGTTAACTCTTTGATTAACGACGCATATTCGATAAACACTCGTTATTACTCCCTTCTACGTCGTTGTTCTAAAGAAACGAGTAAAACAGAAATATCTGCTGGACTTACTCCTGTTATTCGAGAAGCCTGACCTAAATTTAGTGGATTAACTTCCATTAGTCTTTGTCTTCCCTCCGTAGACAAACCACGTATTTCTTCATAATGAAGGGTTTTTGGTAAAATAAGCTCTTCTAATTTAGAAAACTTCTCAATATCGGATAACTGTTTCTCTATATAGCCAGCATACTTTGCTTCTATTTCAGCTTCTTCTAAAACTTCAAAGTCATATATTTCCAGTTCCGGCAAGAGCCTGACTAAATGGCTAAGATTAATCTCCGGTCTGCGTATCAAATCTTGAGCACTAATTCCTCCGCGAGGTGGAGTAGAATTTGCTTCTATTATTATCTGTTGGAGATCTTCTCTTAAAGGAGAAAAAAATGTGGTTTTTAGAAGATTGTTAATACATTCAAAGTTCTTCTTCTTAGTGTTAAAACGCTCCCACCGATCTTCATTAACTAATCCAACAGTTCTACCTTTTTCTGTTAACCTTAGATCAGCATTATCTTGACGAAGTATTAGCCTATATTCAGCTCGTGATGTTAAAAGGCGATAAGGTTCTTTCACACCTTTTGTTACTAGATCGTCTATTAATACACCTAAATATCCATCTGAACGACGAATAACAAAAGGATCTCTTTCCATTGCTTGCAATGCAGCATTAACACCAGCAATTAATCCTTGCGCAGCGGCTTCCTCATATCCAGATGTTCCGTTAAGTTGACCAGCTGTAAACAACCCTTTTAATTGACGAACCTCTAAACTAAGAGAAAGTTGATGAGGCAAAACATAATCGTACTCTATAGCATAGCCAGGTCTTAACATTCTAACCTGTTCTAAACCAGGAATACTCTCTAATATTTTTATCTGAACCTCCTCAGGCATACTGGTAGACAAGCCTGCTACATAAAGCTCATCGCTTTTCCAGCCTTCAGGTTCTAAAAATATTTGATGAGATTCTCTATCCGCAAAACGAACAACTTTGTCCTCAATTGAAGGACAATAACGAGGACCAATGCCCTCGATTTTCCCAGAGTATAAAGGTGCACGATAAAGATTTTCTCGAATAATGTCGTGAGTCTTATTAGCTGTATATCCTAACCAACAAGCTACTTGTTTAGATGGATCTCCTTGCCAAAACATACTCTTAGTAGGCATAAAGGAGAAACGCCAAGGAACTTGATCGCCAGGCTGGATACGAAATTTAGAATAGTCAACCGATTGTCTCTGGATTCTTGGTGGTGTTCCTGTTTTGAATCTGCCTAATTCTACCCCATATTCTTTTAGAGAATCTGACAGAGACATTGCAGGCATCTGTCCATTGGGTCCACCTTGATACATAGAAGACCCGATTATTATCCTTCCACGTAAATATGTTCCGCTTGTCAACACAACATTCCCTGATTCAAAACGAGCACCGGTTCGAGTAACAACTCCAGTTATCCTCTGATTCTTGACAACAATTCCTTCTACTAATCCTTGAATTATAGTTAATCGGGGTTGCGCTAATAATACATTGCGCATTTGGTTTTGGTAAGCCTGTTTATCAGATTGAATTCTCAGGGCATGGACTGCCGGCCCTTTGCCGGTATTAAGCATTTTGACTTGTAAAGATGTCTCATCTGCAGTAATTCCCATTTGTCCACCTAAGGCATCGATTTCACGTACTAAATGACCCTTAGCTGGCCCTCCAAGAGAAGGATTACAGGGCATATGTGCAACAGTATCTAAACTTAAAGTAAGCAGGAGAGTTTCGCATCCGATTCTTGCAGCAGCAAGAGCAGCTTCACATCCAGCATGTCCAGCTCCAACAACTATAACATCGTATTTTCCAGCATAGTATTCCAAAGCACATCCTACTTTCCGATACAAAATCGAGAAAAAATATCTTCAAGAAGAGTTTCTTGAACATTGTGACCCGTTATTTCCGAAACGAATTGTAAAGCAAGACGTATATCAATCGAGATTATATCCCAGGGCATTCCAATCTTTAAACTCTCTAAAGCTTGTTTCAAAGAACTGTCACAATTTGATAATGAAGTAATCTGTCGTACATTTGAAAGAAGTGGGTCTGTCGAAAGCATACTCTCACCTTGATAAACTCTTCTTCTAATCTCCTCTTCAAGCTGAGTAAAACCTTTGCCATGAAGAACTGAAAAAGGAATCCAAAATCCTTTTTCGTATACTGGAACAATATCTTTATCCTTTTCCAATAGATCCATTTTATTAATAAGAACAATAACTTTATCTGAGTAGGTATTTAATATTTCGTATTCCACGTCAGTAAGATGGAGATTCGCCTGAACAACTAATAATATCAATTCTGCCGACTTTAATGCCTTCCAAGCTCTTTCAATTCCAAGACGTTCGACTACATCCTTGCTCTCACATATACCTGCAGTATCTACTAACTGTAACAGGATCCCTCCAACATTGACAGATTCTCTAATTTCGTCACGTGTCGTTCCTGGAATATCAGTCACAATAGCTCGCTCTTCATGTAAAAGAGCATTAAGAAGACTTGATTTACCGACATTAGGTTGTCCTACTATAACAGTGAGTAAGCCTTCTCTAAGGATTTTACCTGTTTTACTTCCATCTAACAAACGTTTGCAATGACTAAGAGTATTATTAATAAGAAACTCAAGGTTTTCTCGATCGAGGGTTTCAACATCATCTTCGGGAAAGTCAATCCCTGCCTCTATAAATGCAAGAATCTCTAGAATATCTTCTCTTAATTTAGTAATTGACCTAGAAAGACCGCCATTTAACTGACTTAAAGCAAGATTAGCGGATGATTCAGTACGAGATGTAATCAAATCAATAACTGCTTCCGCCTGTACTAAGTCGAGTTTTCCGTTCAAAAATGCTCTTTTAGAAAATTCACCAGGCTCAGCTAAACGAGCTCCATGACGGATGCAGGCCTCTAATATTCTTTGAGCGACAAAAGGGCCTCCATGGCAGTTAATTTCATAAGTATTTTCACCTGTATAAGAAAATGGAGCAACCATTCTACCAATTAAGACCTCGTCGAGAATCTTATCCTCGTCACGAAAAAGGCCAAGATTAAGAGTAAAATTTTCGTGACGTGACCAACGCTCTCTATTCTGTGGTTCAAAGCATTTTTCAATTATTTGTTCTGCTCTCGAACCGCTCAATCTTAAAATATGTATACTTGCTTCTCCCATAGCCGTTGCCATTGCCACGATTGTATCTTCCAAAGGATTCATCTCCAATTTAAAAATAACTTGTGTGAAAGTCAGAAGTCAAGATTCTTCGGCTATGCCTCATAAAGACATGTATAGTAAAAAGACGCGTAGCCAGTTCTTACTCCTTAGAAATTAACTATTTTAATTCTATCTATTTTGTAGTCTTAACTTATATAAGAAGCGACATACATACTTATGAATAATTGATACCTCCAGCGAAGGTTATATACAACTATACAAGCACCTAGTCCTAACCCCTGGTTATTAATTGACTAGGTATATGATTAAATCATCTATTCTACATTTTTACTAGTTTAAACAAAAAAGAGGGGTTACCCCTCTTTAGCCTCGTTTAAGTGATATGACTACCCTTCGATTCGGATCATCGCCCTCACTAAAGGTAGAAATTCTTGCTTCATCCTGTAAAGAAGTGTGGATAATCCGACGCTCATGAGGATTCATAGGTTCCAACACTATTTTTGTCCCAGTCCTCTTTACTTTCTCAGATAATCTTTTTGCTAGACGAACCAAAGTTTCTTCTCGACGCTGCCTATATCCTTCAACATCAACAATAATCCGTACTCTTTCAGACATTTGTTTAGCTACAGCTAAGTTCGTTAAATATTGAAGTGCATCTAGAGTATCTCCACGTCGTCCAATTAGGATCCCAAGCTCCGGACCAGTAATATCTATATGCCAGTGCTCTCCATTCTTACTCACCTTAGTGTCAGCATTAACGCTAATGGCTTTGCAAACTTTATTTATAAAATCCGCAGCCAGTAAACCAGGATTATCTTCATAAAAAACACGTACTTTCGCTAAACGCGTTCCAAAGAGACCAAATAACCCTTTCTTAGTAGGCTCTTCAATTACCTCAACTTTCACTCGATCACGGTCAACGCCTAACTCCATAATACCAGCATTAATAGCCTCTTCCACAGTTTTCCCAGTTTTCTCAGCAATCCTCATGAACGATCCTCCTCACGCTTACACGCTGACTTATATCGCTTTCTTACTTATATTTCCTAACCGATTGTTAATAAAGATCTGTTGGAAAATCGACACAACATTCATGGTTACCCAATATAAAGCCAAACCTGCTGGTACAGTAACACTAATATAAGCAAAAAATACTGGCATCATGTACAACATCATCTTCATGGTTGGGTCAGTAGAAGCATTTGGACTGGTTAATTTCGTTTGCAAATAAGTTGTTGCAGCTGCAAAGATTGGTAATATCAAATGATATGAAAGAGCAAACCCATATATTTGTGTCAAATCAAAGCCTAGAAATAAATGGGCAGAAGGATTTGTTGGATCATAAGGAAAATTTAACAACGTGCTATATAATGCCCAGAAAATAGGCAACTGAATAAGAATTGGGAGGCAACCACCCAAAGGATTAACGTTATGTTCTTTATATAACTCCATAACAGCCGCATTAGCTTTTTCTTTGTTATTTTTATACTTTTCTTGAATAGCTTTAATTTTTGGTTGTAAATCAACCGTTTTACGCATTGAAGCCATTTGTTTATAAGTTAGCGGGAAAATTATAGTCTTTATTAAAATAGTTAAAAGTATAATCGCTACACCGTAATTCGCTAGACCAACTGTAGACGACATATTATACAGTATGTTTAATAAGTAAGTCATTCCCTCAACAATAGTACTCACAAAAGCCCTCCTTATACTGGGTCATGTCCTCCTGGGTTAAACGGATGACATTTTAGTATTCTTCTAACTGATTTATAACTTCCTTTAATAAGTCCATATTTCTGTAAAGCCTGGACGGAATATTCCGAACAGCTCGGGTAAAAACGACAAGTCTGTCCTTTTAAAGGAGAAATAAATATTTGGTATAGGCGAATTAGACCAACTAAAATTCGTCTCATTTATTTTCGCTCACTTGTCAAGGTATTCGCTTTTCTTAAAATATACATCATACTGCTTTCGACCTCAGAGTACGAAACTCCTTTGATTCTTGCTCTCGCAATGCAAATTATTTGTATATCTTTTCTAATTCCGGATAGATGAAGGCGGATTACTTCTCTCATAAGTCGCTTTGCCCTATTTCGCTGAACAGCGTTCCCGACTTTCTTAGAGGCAATGAAACCAAATTTGTTAGGGCCTTTATAAATTACATATATAGCGACATATTTTACAGAGTAATTCTTTCCAAGTTCAAAAATTGTTTTAAACCCAGATTTTTGGCGTAGTCTAAATTTTCTTCGTAACATAACTCCTCCAAGTATACCTTTATATTCTAACTCACTAATCATTAGTTTAAACGTTTTTGGAACGAGTATGTTACCTTAGAAATATTTATTTGAACGTCTGAGCAAGCCAAAGGGCTTGACTCGAGCAGAACATTCTATACTTTGGTGTCGTGATGGCGAGAAGGGACCTTCCAGACGACGAAGACACTGTCTTCGCACGTTATTAGCCTTCTTGCAGTATTAACGATAAGTTATACTTTCCGACTAGTAAAAAAAAGGCCACATAATTGCGGCCTTAAACTGATAACTTCTTTCGACCTTTTAAACGACGGCGCTTTATTACATTTCGCCCCGTTGGCGTACTCATCCGACTTAAAAAACCGTGAACACGCTTATGACGCCGATTCTTCGGTTGGTAGGTTCTCTTCAATTTAACGACACCTCCTTTATTTCAAACGAAACACTTTTCGAAATCAATCAAAACATTACTTAGAGATTATACTCTACTAAATTTTAATCTGTCAAGCAAAGGACTTTGACACTGTGTGGATAACTCAGAGACTAAAAAAGTTATCCACTGTGAATAATTTTCTAAAGCTACTATATTCCTGTTGATAACCCTGAGAAAACTTGATATTATATTTTTACAATACCTGACGACAACGATAATTCGTGTTTTCTTTTATTCACAACACGTAATTTGGTTAAGTTATCCACAAATGTGTATAAGTTTGTGTATAACTTTTTTATTGTCATTATTCTTTCATTTTTAGACAAGGGAGGTCCGTCAATGCCACCACAGTCTAATTCTCTCCAATTATTGTGGCAAGAAACGCTAGAAAAACTAAAAAGTGAACTTTCTAAACCAAGCTTTGAAACTTGGTTAAGTTCTACGCGACTTCTTAATATTGATGGAGATACACTTGTCATAAGTGTCCCCAATGAATTTGCTAAAGATTGGTTAGAAAGTCGTTATGCTCCTATGATCCGTTCTTCTGTGCAATCCGTTTTAGGTCATTCTGTTAGTCTTCGCTTTATTTTACCTCCCTCAGGCGCTAGTTATAATGAAGATGCCATTCTGTCCGAGCCTATTCCTCCTGTGCTTCCTAAACAAGCTGAACCTATTCCAAATTCTTTAAATACTAAGTACACCTTTGATACATTTGTGATAGGCAATAGCAACCGTTTTGCTCATGCAGCTTCATTAGCCGTTGCAGAATCTCCAGCTAAATCTTATAATCCTCTTTTTATTTATGGGGGAGTTGGGTTAGGAAAAACCCATCTTATGCATGCCATAGGTCATCATGTTTTACAACGTTCACCAAATACTAAAGTAATTTATGTTTCTAGTGAAAAATTTACTAACGAATTGATTGATTCAATTAGAGATGAAAACCCCGAGGAGTTTCGTAACCATTACCGTAACGTAGATATCCTTCTAATCGATGATATTCAATTTTTAGCTGGTAAAGAGCGAACTCAAGAAGAGTTCTTTCATACATTTAATGCACTTCATGAAGCTAATAAACAAATAATAATTTCATCCGATCGCCCTCCAAAAGATATTCCAACCCTAGAAGATAGATTGCGTTCTCGTTTTGAATGGGGCTTAATAACCGATATTCAAGCTCCAGATTTAGAAACACGAATTGCGATTCTTCGTAAGAAAGCAAAAATGGAAAATCTCCAAGTACCAAATGAAGTTATGGTTTATATTGCAGACAAAATTCGTTCAAATATACGTGAACTCGAAGGAGCACTTATAAGAGTCATGGCTTTTGCTTCTCTTAGTTCAATTCCTATAACCGCAGAAGTGGCAGTTGAAGCATTAAAGGATATTATTCCTGCAAATAACTCAAAGCAGATTACTATTGATATTATTCAAGAATCCGTTGCTAGATTTTTTAATTTATCACCAACCGATTTTAAAGCTAAAAAGAGAACCCGTGCTGTAGCATTTCCTAGACAAATTGCAATGTACCTTTCCCGCCAGCTTACAGATTATTCTTTGCCTAAAATTGGAGATGAATTTGGTGGTCGTGATCATACGACTGTAATGCATGCTCACGATAAAATAACTCAAGCCTTAATCAATGATCCTGTACTAGAAAAGAAAGTTAATGAAATAATTCAACGTATTCAAACAGATTAAATGTAGTAAAAGTTAGAGAACATAGTAGCAGTGACACTCTTTATAAAATCATATACTGAATATAGTTAAAGTTATAGGCAAAGACTTAGCGGGCTCATTTAATATGTTTATAACCTGTTGATAAAGCTTCAAATATTTTTAAATGTGGACACGTGGATAATCTAATCCGTTTGTCCACAACTTTTTCAACACCCATTTTAGTAGTCAGGCTAAGCCGCCAGACAACTTATACACATGTTGACAAGTAATACTACTACAACTACTAACTATTATCTTATTATTAATAAACTTGATTTAGAACAAGAAGAAGAGACTATAATTTTTAGGAGGATACGATTCATATGAAAATCTTCTGTTCAAAGGATGCATTGTTATCAGGTGTAAATGCTGTTCAACGGGCTGTATCCAATAAAAACCCATTACCAGTTCTTCAGGGAATTTTGATTCAGGCCGAAAATCAGTGTTTACAGTTTGCAGCTACTGATCTTGAAATGGGGATTCGCTGTGATGTTCCAGCCCAAGTTAATGAAGAAGGAACAATGATCGTTCCGGCTAAACTATTTACAGATGTCGTCCGTAAATTACCTGATACACCAATTTCATTGGAAGAACGAGATAAATCAATTATTATTTGTTATAACCAATCAGAAATCGTTTTAAATGGGTATGATCCAGAAGAATTTCCCTTACTTCCAGATCTTATAGAGCCTTCATCATTTGAATTACCAACTGCGATATTTAAAAATATGATCAGACAAACCATATTCTCTTGCGCCTCAGAAGAAAATAGACCAGTTTTTAATGGAATTCTACTACAAATTGAGAATACGAATATACGTTTAGTTGCGACAGATACACATCGTTTAGCTTATATTATTTCTGAACTATCTAATCCAAACGACGCCCGTTTTAGCGGAATTATTCCTTCTAAAACTTTATCAGAAATATATCGTTTACTAAGAGATGAAGATGAACTCTTAACAATTAGCTATAGTAATAATCAAGTTGTTTTTCAATTTGGGTCAATTTATTTAATTTCTAGACTTATAGAAGGACAATTTCCGAATTATAAGCAAGTTATTCCTCAAACCTGTGAAACTAAGGTCCATTTATCTGTGAGAGAATTTCTTGACGCTGTAGAACGAGCCTCCTTACTATCTCGAGATAAGAGCGGTGCAAATATTGTAAGGATAAATGTAGAAAATAATGATTTAAGAATCGACCAAACCTCAGAGTTAGGTAAAATATCTGAGCAGATTGGCATAGACATGGAAGGAAAAGATGTTAAAATTGCTTTTAATGCTAAATTTCTTATTGATGCCTTAAAAGTAATAGATAGTGATCGAATATTATTTGAATTGTCTGGACCCTTTAGTCCTGGAGTAATGCGTCCTTTAGGTGACCCAAACTATATTTACCTAGTATTACCGGTAAGAACGTCTTAAATAAAGCTATGATGATAAATAAAATTTGCCTACAAAATTTTCGTAATTATGAAGATGAAACGATCAAATTCATGCCTGGAACCAATATTCTGATAGGAGACAATGGCCAGGGTAAGACAAATATTATTGAAGGAATCTATTACCTTTTAACCGGAAAGTCTTACAGAGTACATCGGGAACAAGAACTCTTACGATGGGATCAAAGCGAATTTCATCTTTACGGCGATTTTCTCATGAATAATCACAAGCTATCGTTAGAAAGCCACTATAAAAATAAAAAAAAAGTAGTCAAAATTAATCAAGTATCATGCCAACGTTTATCTGACTTTGTAGGAACTATAAATGTAATCTTCTTTTCTCCGGATGACCTTGTTATGATTAAAGGAGGGCCTTCGGAAAGAAGAAGATTTTTAGACTTACATATAGCTCAAATGCGCCCAGGGCATGTTAGTCTTCTCAATGCCTATAACAAAGCAATACATCAGAAAAGTGCTTTATTAAAGGCTTACACCGAAAAACATCAAAAGTATGCACAAATCCAACTTTGGAACGAACAAATTATAGATTTGGGAACGAAGATTATTAGAAATAGAGCAGATCTAACGAAACGTCTTCAAGATGCAGCAAATGGTATTTATAAAAATTTATCGTCACAGAAAGAAACATTACAGATCTTTTACAGTGCATTGGGACAAAGATCTGTAACTGAGGCAATCTCTGAATTTCCACGCTTAATGAATGAAAAATTAGAACAAGAAATAGAAAGGCAAATCATTCTCGTTGGACCTCATCGCGATGATCTTCATATTCTTTTAAATGATAGACCAGGAAGACTATATGCATCACAAGGGCAACAACGTTCGTTAGTTCTTAGTCTAAAATTGGCGGAACTAGAGTTGATACGTCAGGAAAAAGGGGAATACCCCCTTCTTTTACTTGATGACGTATTGTCTGAATTGGATAGATTTAGGAGAGACTATTTAATAAAGTTCATTGAATCTTCACATATACAAACTCTTATAACTATGACAAGTGCTGATAAGCATCTTGACTTAGGAACACGTTTCCATGTGAAACAAGGACATATAAGGAGGGAAAACTAATTGTATATACATCTTGGTGGAGATGTTTTAATAAAAAGAAATATAATAGTTGCAATCATAGATTTAGAATTAGAAAAATTGGGGAAAACAAACCAAACTTTTTTAGAAAACATGAAAATACATCATAAAAAAATCCGTTACCTTTGTAAAAAGGGCAGAGAAAAAACCATGATTGTAACAAATAACGATTTATTCTTTTCTCCCATCTCTTCAATTACTTTATTCAAGCGTTCATTTATGGATATCGGAAATAATAGTTTCGAATTAGGTATTGAAGTTAAATAGCTTTAAAATTGATACATCTAAACTTTTAGTGTACAATAATAAGGTTGAAGGTATTTATTGGTACTATCAGCAAATTAAAATAATTTCGTATGCAACTATGGCAAATACAAGCGATTAAACGGCTTTCTAACTTCGAATATCTTGTTCGAGTCCGGCCTTCGCTTGCAATAACCAAGGTTTCTATAGGAGGAAACAGCTTTGCAAGAAAACAAAGAGCAAGTAATTCAAAGTACAAATGACAATTATAATGCTGGGCAAATCGAAGTACTTGAAGGTTTAGAGGCTGTTCGCAAACGTCCTGGTATGTATATTGGTACTACAGGGCTGCGTGGTTTGCATCATCTTGTTTATGAAATAGTCGATAACAGTATTGATGAAGCTTTAGCAGGTTATTGTGATAAAATTGATGTCAAAATACATGCCGATAATAGCATTACCGTCATAGATAATGGACGAGGAATTCCTGTTGATATTCATCCTAAAACAGGTAAACCTGCTGTAGAAGTTGCTTTAACGGTCTTACATGCTGGAGGAAAATTTGGTGGAAGTGAAAGTGCCTACAAAGTTTCCGGTGGTCTGCATGGAGTAGGCCTAAGCGTTGTTAATGCTTTGTCGAAATGGTTAGTTGTTGAAGTTTCCAAAGGCGGCTATATTTATCAACAGGAGTATGCCAAAGGAAAACCAACGACTGATCTAAAAAAGATTGGGACAACTGAAAAAAATGGAACCAAGATTAGTTTTATTCCTGATTCAGAAATATTTGAAGATACTATATATGATTTTGATATTCTAGCTCACAGACTTAGGGAACTGTCCTTTTTAAATAAAAGTATTTCAATTAACTTATCGGATGAGCGTACAAATACTCACGAAACCTTCATTCATTCAGGTGGTATTCAAGACTTTGTTTTATATTTAAATAAGAGTAAAGATTGTTTACATCCACAGCCAATATATATTGAAACAACTAAAGACAATGTCCAAGTTGAGATTTGTATTCAATATAATGATAGTTATGCTGAAAATCTGTTTTCTTATGCAAATAATATTAACACCCAAGAAGGGGGAACCCATGAAGCAGGTTTTAAGTCAGCTTTAACAAGGGTAGTTAATGATTATGCTCGTAAAAGTAATATGTTAAAAACTACGGATTCTAATCTTTCTGGAGATGACATCCGTGAAGGATTAACTGCTGTAATTTCTGTAAAGGTTCCTGATCCTCAATTTGAAGGACAGACAAAGACTAAGTTAGGTAATAGTGAAATTAGAGGTATTGTGGACTCCACTACTGGAGAAGGATTAACTATTTTCCTCGAAGAAAATCCGGCAATAGCTCGAAAATTCATAGATAAATCGGTTCAAGCAGCTCGAGCTAGAGATGCTGCCCGTAAAGCTCGGGAGTTAACTCGACGCAAAAGTGCTCTAGAGGGGACCTCTCTTCCAGGAAAACTTGCCGATTGTTCATGGAAAGAACCAGATTTGTGTGAAATGTATATAGTTGAGGGAGACAGTGCCGGTGGTTCTGCAAAACAAGGACGAGATCGAAGATTTCAGGCAATTCTACCTTTACGTGGAAAAATCCTCAATGTAGAAAAAGCAAGACTTGATAAAATATTAGGGAATGCAGAAATTAGGGCGATGATTACAGCCATGGGTACTGGAATATCTGAAGACTTTGATATTACAAAAGCGCGTTATCACAAACTAATTATTATGACAGACGCTGACGTAGACGGAGCTCATATCCGAACACTATTGCTGACCTTCTTCTACCGTTATATGAGACCACTCATCGAAAATAATTATGTTTATATCGCACAACCTCCGCTCTTTAAAATCAAAAAGGGGCGAGATATTCAATATGCTTACACAGATGATGAACTGACAAAAACACTTGAAAAAATAGGTCGAGAAAAAGTAGAACTTCAACGCTACAAAGGTTTGGGTGAAATGAATCCTGATCAGTTGTGGGAAACTACGATGGATCCAGCAAACCGAACAATCTTACGAGTAACTATGGAAGATGCCATGAGGACTGAAGAAATGTTTTCAGTCTTAATGGGCGATAAGGTTGAACCTCGTCGTGACTTTATTAATCGCTATGCAAAAGATGTTCGTAATCTGGATACTTAAAGGAGTGCTCATTCATGGCAGATGAACTATTGGGAGGGAGAGTCCTTCCCATTGAAATTGCAGAAGAAATGCGAAGATCATTTATCGATTATTCGATGAGTGTTATTGTGAGCCGTGCTTTGCCGGATGTTCGAGACGGTCTCAAACCGGTCCATCGCAGAATATTATATACTCTTCATGAGTTGGGTCTGACTCCTAACAAGCCCTATAGCAAGTCGGCACGTCTAGTTGGGGATTGCATGGGTAAATTTCACCCCCACGGGGATTCTTCAATTTATGATGCGGTTGTTCGTTTAGCTCAAGATTTTGCCAGCCGTTATCCCCTTGTTGACGGTCATGGTAACTTTGGTTCAATTGATGGAGACTCTGCTGCGGCTATGCGTTACACTGAGTTGCGTATGGCTAAATTGGCGACTTATATGTTGGCAGACATCGAAAAAGATACAGTGGATTTTACCCTCAACTATGATGAGAAACAAGAAGAACCTACAGTATTGCCGTCTAAATTTCCAAATTTGCTTGTAAACGGTTCATCTGGGATTGCGGTTGGAATGGCAACGAATATTCCGCCCCATAATTTATCAGAAGTTATCGAAGCGACGATTGCTTTAATGACTAATCCTGAGTTATCAATTGATGAACTAATGAACTATGTAAAAGGTCCAGATTTTCCAACTGGTGGAACAATCATGGGTCATGAAGGAATCATATCTGCTTATAAAACCGGTAGGGGTTCGATTAAAATACGATCCAAAGCTCAGATTGAACCCATGGAGAAGTCAGGTAAGAACCGTATTGTCGTTACTGAAATTCCGTTTATGGTCAATAAAGCTCGTATGATTGAGAAAATAGCTGACCTTGTTCGTGATAAGAAAATTGATGGAATTACTGACCTAAGGGACGAGTCTGATCGGTCAGGAATGCGTATAGTAATCGAGCTCAGACGTGACGTAAATCCAAAGGTTATTTTAAATCAACTATATAAGCATACGCAGTTAGAAGATACGTTTGGTGTTAATATGCTGGCTTTAGTTAATGGTCAACCCAGAACCCTTACTCTTAAGGATATGATCTATTACTTTATTGAACATCAAAAAGATGTAATTGTCCGAAGAACTAGATTTGAACTCAATAAAGCAGAAGCTGAAGCTCATATCATTGAGGGACTAAGAATTGCTCTTGATCATATTGATGAAGTTATAGAAACTATTCGATCTTCAAAGGATGAATCTAAGGCTAGAGAAAATCTCATGATTCGTTTTGGCTTAAGTGACAAGCAGGCCCAAGCTATTGTGGATATGAGGCTAAAGCGACTGACAGGATTAGAACGGGAAAAACTAGAAAATCAGTATCAGGAATTGATGAATACCATTAATTACTTGAAGTCCGTTCTCGCGTCAGAAGGTATGGTTATTGGGATTGTTAAGACTGAACTAGAAGAGATTAATCGCAAATTTGGAGATGATCGTAAGACAGATATTACAGTAGATGTAAGTAGGATGGATATAGAAGATCTTATTGCTGTCGAGGACGTAGTTGTTACCGTAACCCATTATGGGTATATTAAACGATTACCACTAAGTACCTATAAAAGCCAAAACCGTGGAGGCAAAGGTGTTCACGGCATGGCGACTAAAGAACAAGACTTTGTGGAACATCTCTTTACTACAACGACTCATCACTATATTCTATTCTTTACTTCTCAAGGAAAAGTGTATCGATTGAAGGCTCATGAAATTCCCGAAGCGAGTCGTACGGGTAAGGGTACTGCCGTTATAAACCTCTTGAATTTAGGGCAACACGAAATGATTACAGCAGTGATGGCAATCAAGGATTATAGTCCTGACTTCTTCTTAATAACCGCTACTAAAAAAGGTATTATGAAGAAGACTGCCTTGCAAGAGTATGATTCATCTAGAAAAGATGGATTAATTGCACTGACCTTGGATAGTGGGGATGAACTTATAGGAGTCAAATTAACCCAAGGTTTAGATGACATTTTTTTAGCAACAAAAAATGGAATAGCCATTCGTTTTCCGGAGTCAGATGTTCGTTATATGGGACGGACAGCTCGTGGAGTAAAAGGTATAAAACTTGAACAAAACGATTTAGTGGTTGGTATGGATGTGATTGGTGATGAAGGTGAACTCTTGACAATGAGTGAAAACGGATTTGCCAAACGCACCGATCTTAAAGAATTCCGTGTTCAAGGACGTGGCGGCAGAGGAGTTATTGCCATGAAACTGAATGCAAAAACGGGAACATTAGTTGGAATAAAAGTTGTACAAGTAGAAGATGAGCTTATGGTTATTACGAACAATGGAATTATGCTTCGAATCCCTGTTTCTAGTATTTCGAATCAAGGACGTTCTGCACATGGGGTTTTGACAATGCGCACAGGTGATAGTAATGTCGTTGCAATTGCTAAAGTGCTGATGAAAGATGGAGTGGAAGTCTTGGAAAGTGACACTCCTGAGGATTCAGAAGAAGACTAAAATTGACAAAATTCGCGCAAGATGTTACCATATTTTGAATCTGAATTTGTAAATATAGAGTTTTTACACATTAGATTTAACTAAGAAATTATAGGGGGACTATTAAATGACTGATATTGGCTCATTCAAAGTAAAAACAGGACTTGCCGAGATGCTAAAAGGTGGAGTTATTATGGATGTAACAACTCCTGAGCAGGCTATAATTGCGGAAGAGGCTGGAGCATGTGCAGTAATGGCATTAGAACGTGTTCCATCGGATATACGTGCAGAAGGTGGAGTCGCTCGAATGGCGGATCCAACAATTATTCAGAATATTATGGCTGTAGTATCTATTCCTGTTATGGCAAAATCACGTATCGGTCATTTTGTTGAAGCCCGTATTTTAGAAGCCTTAGGTGCTGACTATATTGATGAATCTGAAGTATTAACCCCTGCGGACGACGCTTATCATATTAATAAGCATGATTTTAAAGTGCCTTTTGTTTGCGGATGTCGTAATCTTGGTGAAGCATTACGCCGAATCGGTGAAGGAGCAGCCATGATAAGAACCAAAGGAGAACCTGGAACGGGAAATGTTGTTGAAGCAGTCCGACATATGCGTACTGTAATGAGTGAGATTCGCGCATTAACCTTAATGCCGAAAGAAGAACTTATGTCAGCTGCTAAAGATATGGGTGCTCCTTATGATTTAGTTCTTTATGTTGCTGAACATGGTAAATTACCTGTCGTTAACTTCGCTGCAGGTGGTATAGCTACTCCAGCGGATGCTGCGTTAATGATGCAATTGGGAGTGGATGGTATTTTTGTAGGTTCAGGAATTTTTAAATCAGGTGATCCAAAAGCACGAGCTAAAGCAATTGTTATGGCAACAACTCATTATAATGATGCAAAATTACTTGCTGAGATTTCCAAAGATTTGGGACAACCTATGTCCGGTATAGAGATTTCAACACTGACCGAAGCCCAACGTATGCAAGAACGGGGTTGGTAAGAATGAAAAAGCGTGTTGGCGTATTGGCACTGCAAGGTGCTTTTCGCGAGCACCGGCAGGTTCTGGAACAATTGGGTTGCAACGTTGTAGAAGTGCGTAAAACAAGTGATCTTGATGAAATACAGGGTCTTATTATTCCAGGTGGAGAAAGTACCACCATTGGTAAACTCCTGAGAATCGATGAGATGGGTGAAAAGATTAAGGAGCTTGGCGCTAAAGATATGCCAATTTTTGGAACTTGTGCTGGTATGATTCTACTTAGTAAAACGATTGTCGATAGTGAACAGTATCGCTTAAACCTTATGGATACAGTGGTAGAACGAAATGCATTCGGAAGACAAGTGGCAAGTTTTGAAACGGATCTTTTAGTTCCTGCCTTAGGTCATAATCCTCTAAGGGCTGTTTTTATTCGGGCGCCTTACCTTAGGGAAGTTGCGCCCAATGTAGGTATATTGGCAGAGTATAATGGCAAAATTGTATTTGTGAGACAAGGAAATTTATTAGCAAGTGCGTTTCATCCGGAACTTACCCCGGATTTTAGAGTTCATCAGTATTTTTTGAATATGATTGATGAACATTAAGATAAGGTGTTGTTCTATACTTCTGAAGTATAAGTGCAGCTAAGGCGATCGCCTGCATAGGAGGGTGTTTAGAATGTTAGATCTCAAGTTTGTTCGTACTAACCCTGAAGTGGTTAAGGAGGCTTTGGAAAAACGTCATGTTTCAATTAGTCTCGACCATTTCTTAAAACAAGAAGAAGAAAGGCGTAAACTACTATTTGAAATTGAGACTTTAAAAGCCCGGCGCAACTTAGTTTCTGAAGAAGTTGGGCGTCTAAAAAAAAGTGGTAAAGATGCCGAAAGTCTCGTTTTAGAAATGAGAGAAGTTGGTCAAAACATTAAGGACCTAGAAGATACATCAGCGAACATTGTACAAGAGATGGAGAAAGTACTCTATGAGATTCCTAACATACCTCACACTTCTGTGCCAATAGGCTTAGACGAAAGCGCCAATGTTCAAATTCGTACTTGGGGAATTCCTCGTGTTTTTGACTTTGAACCGAAGGCCCATTATGAAGTCGGGGAAACCTTGGATGTTTTTGATTTTGTCAGAGCTGCTAAAGTAACTGGCGCTCGTTTTACGTTTTATAAAGGGTTAGGCGCTAAGCTAGAACGATCTCTTATTTCGTTTATGCTTGATCGTCACACAGCTAAGGGATATACGGAAATTCTTCCTCCCTATATGGTTAACCGAGCTTCTATGATAGGAACAGGTCAGTTACCTAAATTTGAAGATGATGCCTTTAAAATTGTTGGAACAGACTACTTTTTAATTCCTACTGCAGAAGTCCCAGTAACAAATCTCTATCGTGATGAAATATTGGACGGTAGTAAATTGCCTATACGTCACTGTGCATATAGTTCATGTTTTCGTTCTGAAGCAGGTTCAGCAGGGAGGGACACACGAGGACTTATTCGTCAACATCAGTTTAACAAAGTAGAATTGGTTAAGTTCTCACTTCCGGAGAATTCCTATGAGGAACTTGAATTACTGACAAAGGATGCTGAAAGTATTCTTCAAGAATTAGAACTTCCCTATCGAGTTATGGCGTTATCGACAGGTGATCTAGGCTTTACATCTGCCAAGACTTACGATCTAGAGGTATGGCTTCCGAGCTTTAATACATATAGAGAGATATCTTCATGCAGTAATTTTGAGGATTTTCAAGCACGTCGCGCAAATATCCGTTTTCGCAGAGGACCTAAAGGTAAGCCAGAGTTTGTTCATACTTTAAATGGAAGCGGTTTAGCAATTGGACGCACAGTTGCCGCAATTATGGAGAATTATCAGGAAAAAGACGGCAGGGTACGTGTTCCTAAAGCATTGCAACCTTATATGGGTGTAGAATATATTGGATAAGGAACATCTTGAAACCGAAAAATATCTGAAATGGATATAAATTTAATAAATGTAAAATAATATATTGTGAATATCACTATAAATACTTGATTTTATTTAACATATATGTTATTCTTTTATTCGGTTGTTTTACTTGGAGGGGTGTTCGAGTGGTTTATGGACCCGGTCTTGAAAACCGGTGACTTCGCAAGGGGTCCGTGGGTTCGAATCCCACCCCCTCCGCCATAATTTGTTTATTTTGCGCTTGTAGTTCAGCTGGATAGAGCGTCAGACTTCGAATCTGAATGTCGGGGGTTCGAATCCCTCCGAGCGCACCAATTTTACATCTTTTTGGTTCGATATTCGAGAATCGTATATCGAACCTTTTACTCTTAGTTGATCTAGGCTTGAAGTATGTACGACTTCTAAATGCTTTTGTTCTACTATGGCCTCGTAGCTCAGTGGATAGAGCGGGGGTTTCCTAAACCCTGTCTTGCGGAGGTTCGACTCCTCCCGGGGTCACCATAAACGAGGTAATTATGCTTCATCAAGATTGGATGCGTATGGCGCTTAAACAAGCTCAATTGGCTTTTGAACAAGGAGAAGTTCCGATAGGGGCTGTCGTTGTTCATAATGGGTTAATAATTGCAGAAGCTCATAATGAAAAGGAACAGAAAAATGATCCCACAGCACATGCGGAAATTTTAGTGATTCAAAGGGCAACTGAAGTTTTAAATAGTTGGAGATTAACAGACGCCGTCTTGTACGTAACATTAGAGCCTTGTCCAATGTGTGCTGGAGCAATAGTTCAGTCTCGCTTAAAACAGCTAGTTTATGGAGCAGCAGATCTAAAGGGTGGAGCTACTGGTTCAGTGATGAATGTCTTAGACTATAAACTATGGAACCATCGTGTAGACGTTGTAGCTGGAGTATTAGAAGAAGAATGTTCCGATATTTTAAAGGCGTTTTTTAAACGATTGCGCCGATTTTAGGTGTTATATATATGGAGGAGTATCGAAGTGGTCATAACGAGAGCGACTCGAAATCGTTTGACGGTGCAAGCCGTCCGTGGGTTCGAATCCCACCTCCTCCGCCATTACATAAAATAAATTAAGGGCCTTCGCTGAATGCGAAGGGCCTTTTTAATACTGTCAGAAAGTATAAAACTTCGTTATTATACTGCAAGAAGGCTTAATACGTGCGAAGACAGTGTCTTCGTCCAAGCAGTGCAACTAAGGCTGCCGCCTCGCCGGAGGCTTGGCGCCAGCCAAGTTTTCTTTATGCAATTAGACATGATGTGTTCTGAAAAGTGGCTAAGGAACAAATGAAATCCAATCTGTGTTTTATTTTCTTTAAATTACCCAATACTATCAATAGTATGATTATTCATCTTTGTTCTAAGTATAATCTTCACATTGATTGTGATTCAAACTAAGGAATTTAATCAGTGTAAATGGGGGTACTTTGGTTGTCATTTAATTCAATAGAATTCCTATTGTTTTTTATAATTGTAACTTTTGTTTATTATGCACTAAATCATAAGGTCAGATGGGTTTGGCTTTTAATTTCAAGTTATTATTTTTACATGTGTTGGAATCCAAAGTATGCAATACTTATGGCTATATCAACAATAGTAACATATCTTAGTGGTTTGTTAATAGATAAAGCAAATAAATTATCCGATGGGAAAAAATCCTTGCAACTAAAAAAGTTGTGGGTGTTTTTAAGCTTTACGATTAACTTGTCAATTCTATTTATGTTCAAATACTTTAATTTTTTTAGTAGTAGTATTGAAAGGATTTTTAATTATTTTAATAATCCAATCTATCTGCCATCGTTTGATTATTTACTTCCAATTGGAATATCTTTTTATACGTTTCAAGCTCTCAGCTATACTATTGATGTTTTTAGGCGGGATATAAAGGCTGAGAAGAATTTAGGAAAATATGCTTTATTCGTTTCATTTTTCCCTCAATTAGTCGCTGGTCCTATTGAAAAGTCAAAGAATTTGCTGCATCAATTTGATGAGAAGCACACGTTTAATTATGAACGAGTAAAAAATGGTTTATTATTGATATGCTGGGGACTAATACAAAAGATGGTCATTGCCGATCGATTAGCAATTTTAGTTAATACTGTTTACAACAACCCTAGTGACTATAGGGGATTTGAAATCGCTTTAGCGACTGTGTTTTTTGCTTTTCAAATCTATTGCGATTTCTCTGCTTATTCGGATATTGCCAGAGGTGCAGCAGAGGTTATGGGTTTCAGGTTATCCCTTAACTTTAAGAGTCCATATTTTTCAAAATCAATTAAAGAGTTTTGGCGACGCTGGCATATCACATTAGGGGCATGGTTTATGGATTATCTGTACATTCCTTTAGGTGGTAATAGGCGTACTAGGCTAAGATATTATTTTAATATCTTAGTTGTCTTTCTAGTATCAGGTTTGTGGCACGGTGCGACGTTCAATTTTATTATTTGGGGAGCGCTGCACGGAATTTATCAAGTAATCGGTGACCTACTCAAGCCTATCAGGGGAGCTATCATAAAAATTTTTAAAATTGATACACATCATTTTTCGTATAAGCTTTATCAGGTATTGGTAACCTTCGCTCTTGTTAATTTTGCCTGGATATTTTTTAGAGCGGGTTCTTTTACGAGTGCTCTTATTATAATCCAAAATATAGTTTACTTTAATCCTGAGGTCTTTTTTGATGGATCGATTTATAAATTGGGTTTAGCCTCTAAAGATTTGATTCTTTCTATTTTGAGTATTGGTATTCTTATAGGTGTTAACAGGTTGCAACTGACCAGAAATCTGCGATCTGAATTGTCTAGGCTTAATATTGTGGTGAGATGGTCTGTATATTTAACTGCTATCGCCATTATCCTTATATTTGGCATGTACGGGCCAGGATATGATCCTGAGCAATTTATTTATTTCCAATTCTAGGAGGATTTTCTGTGCTCAGAAAAGGAATTATTAAGGGATTCATTTTTCTAATTCTATTATTGATAGTTGTTTCTACATTAAATTCAATATTTATTATTAAGACAGGCCATCGAAGTAAGCTTATCGAGGGTCTATATAAACATACTGGAAATGCTTATGATGTGGTATTAATGGGTTCAAGTCATATGAACGGTGGGATTGATCCAAATGTGTTATGGCATCAAGAGGGTATTACAAGCTTTAATTACGCAACCGGTGGTCAGCCAATTGATGTTACTTATTATTTGATAAAGGAAGTTTTGAAGAATCACAATAAGCCGATTGTCGTAGTTGATCTATATTATTTAGGTTTAAGAGACGAATACGGTGATGAAGGATATGTTAGAAATGCACTTGATAACTTGAGATTATCAAAAAATAAACTTGATGCCGTCATAAATTGCACACCTCGACGTGATTGGGAGAGTTATTTAATACCAATTATTAAGTATCATGATCGCTGGAAGGAACTAACCGTTCGGGATTTTCTTTATGACACCTCTGAGAGCTATTTTGCTAAAGGATTTGATGCTGGAACAGATAAATATGGAAAAGATATTATTAGTGAAGCTTCTACAACAGGAACAATAGACCTTCCACCAAAAACGGAGGAATATCTCACTAAAATCATTGATCTATCTCGGGAAATTGGATTCAAGTTAATATTTATAAACATCCCTTATGATTATAACAGCACGAGTGGTTCAACAAACTGGGTAAAAGAGCCCGCTAAAATGTTTAATAGAGTAGCAGAGATTGCTGAAGATAATGATATTCCTTTTATTAATTATAACGATAAGTTGGATGAATTAGGGTTTGATTTTAAATCCGATATGAACAACTCAAGTCACTTAAATATTTGGGGTGCTAATAAAATGACTGTGAAATTTGGAGAATTTCTAAAAGAAAACTATGACTTAATAGATCATCGTAGTGACGAGAAATATGCACAGTGGAATATTGATTATAGGCATTCCCAAGCAGCATCAATCTCAGACAAATGAAGAAGCTAAACCCTTCTAGTAGAAATTGGGTATAATATTTAAACTCCTGTTCATAAACAATACCACAAAAATGACCATAGCAGTAACTATTGGCGATGAACGTTTGTTCAAGCCAGGCAATTTAGCGTTAGAAATCGATGACCCCAAAATTTAATTACTTAAACACAAATAAAAGCGAGGGTTTCAAAAAATATTGAAGGCCCCTCGCTTTTTCTTAACTGTCAGAAACTTGTGTTATATACTGCAGCGCCAGCCAGTTTTCTTTATCTTTAGTTTAAGTCATAATCTTGGAATGTTCCTCCCATGAAATATTTCTGCCATCTCTTTTGTTAATCGTTGTTTAATTCGTTTCTTTTCGTTCGGAGAGAGTTCATTTTTTGCCGTACCAAATAAATAGTTATCTAGATTAAAGTCTTTTAAGATCATTTTTGTGTGGAAAATATTTTCCTGATAGACATTAACATCAATCATTTGATAAAGTTCCTTTTGTTCTTTAGCTATATAATTTTGTATGGAATTAATTTTATGGTCAATAAAAAACTTTCTACCATCTAAATCACGGGTAAAGCCTCTGATTCTATAGTCAATGATGGCAATATCTGAAGAAAAACTCGTTAATAGATAATTAAGTGCTGTCAGTGGAGAAATCCTACCACAAGTTGAGACGTCAATATCTGCCCTAAAGGTACTGATCCCTTTATTAGGATGGCTTTCAGGGTATGTATGGACGGTTATATGGCTTTTATCAAGGTGGGCAACAACTGCAGAGGGGCTAGAGGGCTCATTTTTATCCACTGAGATGGCTTCTTTGATATGTTCTTGTTCTTCTGAAACAAGCATTGTAACACTAGCCCCTTGTGGATCGTAATCCTGTTTAGCAATATTCAAAATATGTGCACCAATTATATTGGATACTTCTGTTAGAATTCTTGCTAAACGATCAGAATTGTATTCTTCATCAATGTATTGAATATAGTCTTGTCGATGCTCTGATGATTTGGCATAACAGATATCATACATATTAAAGCTGAGGGTTTTTGTAAGGTTATTAAATCCGTATAATTTTAGTTCTTTAAGTTGTTTTATTTCCATTGTTTCTCCTCCAAAATCCGCCTATAAACAGATACAAGGATACTGTACGATATTTAAGAAGAAAATATTCAATGCTATCAAATTATCTAGAAGATATAGAAGAGATTGAGGGAAAATCGACTATACGGCAATAATACATATATTTACATCAATTAAACTATTGACGTGCCTGTTTATTTGCGATATAATCTCTCTTGTTCACTAAATTCGTCAAATTACATTATGTTTTGTAGTTTGCGTAACACTGGAGAGGTGGCTGAGTGGTCGAAGGCGCCCGCCTGGAAAGCGGGTACATTGGGCAACCGGTGTCGAGGGTTCAAATCCCTCTCTCTCCGCCATTTTGAAAGTTTTGAGCCAAAGTATTAACTTCGGCTTTTTTACTAGCTAGGTAGTGTAATTTTCTGGAAACTCAGGCGCTAGCCAAGTTTTATATATTTTGCTATAATTGATTTAGCCGTACTAGATGGGGAGGTAGCGGTTCCCTGTAACTTGCAGTCCGCTCTAGCAAGGTGGAATTCCCGCGAAAGGCCCACGCCTGTGAAGCTGTCCTTGTGAGGCAGCGATGAGATTTTGGTCTTACGCAACAGAACACTTCGAACCGTGTCAGATCTTGACGGAAGCAGCACTAAGGAGAGCGTTTTGTGTGCCGTAAGGTTGCCTGAATCGAGTTGCCGAGCAAGGTAACGTTTGGAGGCGATGGTTCGATCAAGGGTGTACGGCTATTATAATGAGATAAAGGTGGTCTTGTACCATCTTTTTTGGTATATACTATTTATCGAGGGTGGAAGTATGGCATGGCTTATTTAGCGCTTTATCGTGAATGGCGTCCAAAAAGGTTTGGAGATATAGTTGGACAGGATCATATTACTAAAACCCTGCTCAATGCTCTAAAACAAAAGAGGATTGCGCATGCCTACCTATTCAGTGGCCCGAGAGGTACTGGTAAAACGACGGCTGCAAAAATTCTGGCAAAAGCCTTAAATTGCGAACAACGAGAGGGTGAGGAACCCTGCAATTATTGCTCTTCCTGTATCGGTATTGACCAAGGCTCAGCCATGGAGGTATTTGAAATTGATGCAGCTTCAAATCGCGGCATTAACGAAATTCGAGATTTACGTGAAAACATAAAATTAAGCTCGATACAAGGGAAACATAAGGTTTATATTATTGATGAAGTACATATGCTGACGACAGAGGCCTTTAATGCTTTACTTAAGACTTTAGAGGAACCTCCTCCTCAGGTTGTTTTTATTCTAGCAACGACTGAGGTACAAAAGATACCTTTAACTATTCTTTCTCGTGTACAACGCTTTGAATTCCATCGAATCTCAGTCGAGGATATTCAAAATCGACTTAAAGAAGTGTGCACTTTTTTAAAGCGAGAGGTTAATCCTGGTGCTTTAGCGGTAATTGCTCAGAAGTCTGAAGGCGGACTCCGAGATGCCCTAAGTATTTTAGATCAATGTCTTTTACAGGATGATCCTATCGGAGTTGAAGAGGTATACCTAGTGCTGGGTATGGTTGGTGAAACCTATAGTTCCCAGCTAGTTGATGAAATTACTTCGGCTGAATATGGGAAATGTTTAAATTTTTTGTCCGAGGGCATCCAACAAGGACGAGACCCACGGCAGATTATTAGGGAGCTCTTAGATTATTTGCGACAAATGTTGCTAACTGTAGCAACAGGAGAAACGCCTATGGTAGCGCCCCATATTCAGGATCGTCTGATCAAGCAGACTAAACAAATCGGTATTTCCCGGATTTTACGCTGGATTTCTATTTTATTACAAGGAGAAGGGCAGCTTAAATATGCATCTAATGCTCGATTAGCAGCTGAACTCTTATTGATCAAGACCATCCATGAAAGTCAACAGGAAACAAACAACAGCCAGGAAGAAATCCTGAAACGTTTATCTATAGTTGAACAACAGCTTCAGGGTGCCCCTGTGCTTAGTAAAGAGGCTCCTAAAGAGAACTCTCCTACTAGAATAAATAAGGTAAATAATACAAAACCAGTCGATAAAACAAACGATTTAGGGGACAATAAAAGGACAGAGAGCAGGACTATAGCAAACAAATCTAATTTAAACTTAGAGGGTATCCTGGCACGCTGGAATGATGTTATGGACCAGGTTAAAAAACGTAAAAAGTCAACTCAAGCCTTTCTAATGGAAGGGAAACCAGCTCTCCTTGAAGGAAACACCTTGACAATTCTTTTCCGTGAAGGCTGTTCGTTTCATAAGGATAAAGTCAATCAATCAGAAAATCGGCAGACCATTGAAGATGTACTAAAACAATTATTTGGTATTTCCTTAACTCTCCAAAATGTTATGGAAAATGAATTTAAAGCTTTAGAAGATCCAGAGAATCAAGCCATAGAAAAGCAAGAACAAGATTTGGTCAATAAAACCAAAGACATGTTTGGAGCTGATCGTGTCGTTGTAAAAGACTGACCATTACTTTTATGGCATAGTAAAGGGAAACCACTCTTACTTGTAGAAGTAAGGACCATATGACTAGATAAAAAGATAGGAAGTGTTTTAAAAATGGCAGGTTTTAAAGGTATGGGCGGCAATATGAGCCAAATGTTGAAACAAGCTCAAAAAATGCAAGAAGATATGGCTAAAATGCAAGAAGAACTCCAGAGCAAAACTGTGGATGCTTCTTCCGGTGGAGGAATGGTTCAAGTTGTTGTCAGCGGAAAAATGGAATTAGTTGACTTGAAGATCAAGCCGGAAGCAGTCGATCCTGAGGATGTTGAAATGCTGGAGGATTTGATTAAGGCAGCGTTAAACGAAGGAATAAGAAAAGCACAAGAAATGACCAGCAATGAAATGGGTAAACTGACCGGTGGTTTAAAAATCCCCGGATTGTTCTAGGTGATCTATGGATTTTTTGAGATACCCACAGCCCTTAGGGGATCTTATTAGCAGCTTAGCACGTTTACCTGGAATTGGACCTAAAACAGCTGGACGGCTGGCCTTTTACCTTTTGCAGCAGCCTCAAGTTTCTGAGGATTTAGCAAAAGCGATTATTGTAGCTAATCGAGATATCAAGAAGTGTTCTATATGTTCAAACTTTACAGATCAAGACCCTTGCGCAATTTGCCATAATACGCAAAGAGATCAGACAGCTCTTTGCGTTGTTGAGCACCCCAGAGACGTAGTATCTCTGGAAAAAACCAGGGAATTTAAAGGAGTCTACCATGTACTGCACGGTGTTCTTTCCCCAATGGATGGCATTGGGCCCGAGAATCTGACCATCAATCAACTTTTAAAACGATTAGATGGTATAAAAGAAGTTGTTATGGCCATGAATCCTACTGTGGAAGGGGAAGCAACTGCTTTGTATTTGGCGCGCCTACTAAAGCCTATGGGGATAAGAGTCTCCCGTATAGCTCATGGTTTGCCCGTAGGTGGAGATTTAGAATATGCTGATGAGGTTACCATTGCTCGGGCATTAGAAGGCAGAAGAGACCTATAACTATAAAAAATTGCGTTTCTGAATATTTTTTATTTGTGAAAAACAAAACATGATCTATATAGATTTTATTATTGACCGGTATAAAAATTAAAGATATACTATGTCAAACGGGGGACTATTCAGCATGAACTGGATATGTTCCCTCAGCACGTTTTTATGGCTATTTCATAAAATTCAATCTTTTATGACCCAGTTTTCTCTTCCTTAGCTTAATCCGTGGAATTGAAATAGGGATAAGTCATAAGTAATGGACTTAAATATGTTACCAGAAAATTAAATTTATCACATGATTAGGAGGAAAAAAATTATGGCAAAAATGAAAACCATGGATGGGAATGAGGCGGCAGCTCACGCTTCATACGCGTTTACTGAAGTTGCAACAATTTTTCCCATCACTCCATCCTCAACAATGGCCGAATTAGTTGACGAATGGGCTGCTCATGGAAGGAAAAACATTTTTGGTCAAACCGTTAAGGTTGTTGAAATGCAATCTGAGGCTGGTGCTGCTGGAGCAGTACATGGTTCCCTGCAGGCAGGAGCTTTAACCACTACTTACACAGCTTCCCAAGGCTTACTTCTCATGATTCCTAACATGTATAAAATTGCAGGAGAACTGTTGCCCTGCGTGTTCCATGTCAGCGCACGTGCTTTAGCAACCCATGCACTATCTATTTTTGGTGACCATCAAGACGTAATGTCCGTACGTGCAACGGGATTTGCCCAACTGTCCTCTCATAATGTGCAAGAAGCCTTAGATTTAGGTTTTATCGCCCACCTCGCTTCCGTGAAATCTAGAGTACCTTTCCTGCATTTCTTTGACGGATTCCGTACCTCTCATGAAATTCAAAAGATTGAAGTTCCAGAATACGAAGAGGTTGGGAAACTTTTAGATATGGATGCTGTAAAAGCTTTCCGCGATAATGCATTGAATCCTGAACGTCCAGTCCTTCGTGGTACGGCCCAAAATCCAGATGTGTACTTCCAAGGCAGGGAAGCTTCTAATCGTTTTTATGATGCAATTCCGGACATGGTTGAACACTACATGCAAGAATATAAAAAGCTTACTGGCCGGGAATATCATCCTTTCCAATACTATGGAGCAGAAGATGCAGAGTATGTCATTGTGGCCATGGGCTCGATCTGTGACACCATCGAGGAAACCATTGATTACTTGGTCGCAAAAGGGGAAAAGGTTGGGGTTGTTAAAGTTCACTTATACCGTCCTTTTTCAAGTGATTACTTCTTCAAGGTATTGCCAAAAACTGTTAAGAGTATTGCGGTTCTTGACCGTACCAAAGAACCTGGTTCCACAGGCGAACCTCTTTATTTAGATATTAAGGATATTTTCTATACAAGGGATATTAAACCAGTGGTTGTTGGTGGACGTTATGGCTTAGGATCTAAGGATACAACTCCATCCCAAGTACTAGCTGTCTTTAAAAACCTTAAATCTGAAAACCCAATAGATAGTTTCACCATTGGAATTATCGATGATGTTACCAATAAGTCCTTAGCAGAGGATGAAATCATTGATACCGCTCCGGAAGGAACAATAGCTTGTAAATTCTGGGGTCTCGGTGCTGATGGAACAGTTGGTGCGAATAAACAAGCAATTAAGATTATTGGAGATCACACACAGCTATATGCTCAAGCATATTTCCAATACGATAGTAAGAAATCTGGAGGAATTACGGTTTCCCACCTCCGTTTTGGTAAAAAGCAAATTAAATCCCCCTATTATGTGACAGGTGCTAATTACATTGCTTGTCATAATCAAACCTATGTGAATCAATATGATCTCTTAAAAGGACTCAAGCAGGGCGGAAACTTCGTCTTAAATTGTCAGTGGACTCCAGAGGAACTGGATGAAAAACTTCCGGTTTCTATGAAGCAAGCCCTTGCTAAAACAAAAGCAAACTTTTATATCATTGATGCGGTATCCATTGCTCGTAAAATAGGTCTTGGTTCCCGTATTAATATGATCATGCAAGCTGCTTTCTTTAAGCTCGCAAACGTAATTCCTGTTGAAGAAGCTGTCGATTACTTAAAAGCTTCTGTTGTAAAAACCTACGGCAAAAAGGGTCAAAACATTGTAGATATGAATACAGCGGCCATCGATATGGGTGTTTCTTCCCTAGTTAAGGTAGACGTTCCAGCTGCTTGGGAAAATGGGGACAACGCACAGGCTCAGGCTGCTGCAGCGGTTGAAGAACCAGATTTCGTCAAGAACATCCTTCGCCCAATGAATGCTCTTGAAGGGGACAACCTCCCTGTAAGTACCTTCTTGGGACGTGAAGACGGAACCTTCCCGGTAGGAACTTCTGCTTACGAAAAACGTGGTATTGGAGTTATCGTACCAGAATGGCAGATCGATAATTGTATCCAATGTAATCAGTGTTCTTATGTCTGTCCCCATGCAGCAATTCGTCCATTCTTGATAAACGAAGAAGAGGCAAAAAATGCTCCTGAGACCTTCGTGGGTAAGAAAGCTATTGGTAAAGAAGCTGCTGGTCTTCAATTCCGTATGCAAGTGAGTACCTTGGATTGTACAGGTTGCGGGAACTGTGCTGAAGTTTGCCCGGCAAAAGTTAAAGCTCTAGTTATGAAACCGGCAGCTGAACAAATCGCACAACAGGCTGCGAATTGGGAGTATGCAGTAACCCTCAAAAACAAGAGCAACCTCTTTGATGTAACGACCGTTAAGGGTAGTCAGTTTGCTCAACCTTTACTCGAGTTCAACGGTGCATGCCCAGGATGTGGAGAAACTGCCTACGTTAAACTTATCACCCAACTGTTTGGTGATCGTATGATGATCTCCAATGCTACTGGCTGCAGCTCGATCTGGGGCGGTAGTGCTCCAGCCGTACCATATACTACGAATCAGGAAGGTAAAGGACCCAGTTGGGCAAATTCCTTGTTCGAAGATAATGCCGAGTTCGGTTATGGTATGTACTTGGGAGTTCGCCAACAGCGCGAAAAACTGTTCGATTTAATGACTCAAGCCTTAGAGATGAATATCAGTGCTGAACTAAAGGAAGCTTTCCAGGAATGGCTAAATGGATGGGATGATGCAGATGCCTCTAAAGCCGCTACGGCTAAAATCCTTGCCGGACTAAATGGCTACACTGGAGATAACCCTGTCCTTGCTGAAATTTTTGCTAAGAAGGATCATCTTATCAAAAAATCACAATGGATTCTTGGTGGAGATGGCTGGGCTTATGATATTGGATTCGGCGGCTTAGACCATGTCATAGCTTCTGGAGACGATGTAAATATCTTTGTTATGGACACCGAGGTTTACTCTAATACAGGAGGACAATCCTCTAAGTCCACTCCTAGAGCAGCTGTTGCTAAATTTGCTGCAGCTGGTAAGAAAATTCGCAAGAAAGACCTAGGCATGATCGCCATGAGTTATGGATATGTTTATGTTGCACAAATCGCGTTGGGTGCTAACATGGCTCAAACCATTAAAGTGATTAAAGAGGCTGAAGCTTACAAAGGACCTTCCTTAATTATTGCTTATGCTCCTTGTATCAATCATGGCCTTAAAGCTGGAATGACCAAGAGTGTACAAGAGGCGAAAAAAGCCGTCGACGCTGGTTACTGGCATCTATATCACTTTAACCCAGACCTCATAGATCAAGGTAAGAACCCATTTAGCTTAGATTCCAAAGAGCCGAGTACGTCCTTCCGCGATTTCATCATGGGCGAAGTTCGCTACTCTTCCTTGCTAAACACCTTCCCTGAAAGTGCAGAGGAACTCTTTGAAGGCGCTGAAAAGTATGCCAAGGTACGTTATGAGTCATACAAACGTCTTGCTGATCAAAAGTGGGACTAAGAACTAGTAAACAATTAGCATAGATCAAATTCCGAGAAGAGAGCAGGTTTAGCCTGCTCTCTTTTTCTCAACGTACCAGACTTTCATGCTGCATGAGCAGCATCATTGAGGGATGAAAAAATAATATTGGGTCCAAGATCCTTCAGTCGTACCTCCTTCAGGATGACATAGCCCTTGAGTTGCTTTCATAGCAAAGGCATGTATAGTAAAAAGACGCGTAGCGTTTTTCTCACGGCAGAATTTAGATAAAACGAATGGTTCTACTTTGTCCCTAAGTGCATATTATGTACCATGCTTTAGGCAAAGGAGGATTTCCATGACCTTTGTTTTTTTAGGACTATTTATAATCTTGTTAGCGTTGATTGTTCGTTCATCATTAGGACAACCCCGAGTAGCTCTTAAAGTTCTGATACATATTTTAGGTGGAATTGTTGGACTGTGGATTTTTAACTTACTCCTAAGTGTCATCGGATTCGATATTCCGATTAATGTATTTACAATTATAATTGTAGGATTACTGGGTTTTCCTGGAGTTTTAGCACTGTCGGTATTACAGTTGCTGGGGATTTAGAATGTATATAAGAAGAACATAATTTAGGAAAAGGTCTGAAGAAGAGCATACAGAAAGTGTGCACTGGGAACTATTTAACAGTAGTTCCCTTGTTTTTATTATGCCAACCATTTCGGGGAATTGGAACCTATTGCCCTTAAAGGGAGGATAAAATGGATAGACCAGAATTAAATTCATCAGTCAGACGTTACAAAGCCTATATCAGTACGATGGGTACAACCCAACTCCATTTAAGAAACCCTTACATAATTGCTTTTTGGTCCCTTGCATTTCCTGGCTTAGGACACTTGCTGTTATCAAAATACCTAAGGGGTTTTCTTTTGTTTATTTGGGAAGTGTTTATTAATTACAAAGCACATATCAACCTTGCAATTTTATATTCTTTTACAGGTAGATTCGAAATGGCAAAAGAGGTGCTTGATATCACTTGGGTTATGCTTTATGCCCCAACTTATCTCTTTTCCGTTTGGGACAGCTATCGAACTACCGTTGATCTTAATCAGCAATATACTTTAGCAGCCAGAGAAGATGCTGAACTTAAGATGTTTAATATAAATTCTATAGAAATAAATCATTTAGACAAACGAACCCCCTGGATTGCTTTTGCATGGTCGGCATTAATGCCTGGATTAGGACAAATCTATATACATAGAATTCCAAGTGCTTTGTTTACAATGAGTTGGTTTATAGTTATGGCATACCTTTCCAAGTTGCTTCCAGCCATACATTTTACATTATTGGGACAGTTTGAACTGGTTAAAACTCTTTATATAAGTACGGAAGCGACACACTGGTTATTAAATATTCCTTGTATCTATTGGTTTTCACTATACGAGTCCTATGTTAATGCTGTAGAAAACAACAAATTATTCGAATGGGAACAAGCGAAATTTTTAAAGAAGAATTATCAGTCAGAACTCTTTAAAATGCCTTTCAAATAAATAATGAATGAGGTTGGATAAATGTATATTATATCTACGTTCGAACACTCCAATTATTTAGAGTTAGCGATTACATCAATTCAAATGAAAGGAATAAAAAAGGAGAGTATTCTTTGCGTGCCGATGGATAAACGAGGGGAAGATAAACAACTATTTGACACCCTTCACTCTTCTGATGGTTTAAGTTTGTTGGATTTACCAATAATCTTAGCAACCATGTTCTGTTTGTTTGGAGGTATTTATGGCTTTCTACTAACCTGGGGCCCTATTCTGTGGGGACTAATTAGTATGGTAGTGGGTTTTGGTATAGGTTTTATGATTAAGTTAATTATCACAAAGAAGTATGATAATAGGCAGAAAAGCCTTAAGGCGACCGAAGTTGTCATGATTATTAATTGTGATGATCATCAGTTAGATATGATTAGAGATACTCTTTGGCGACATAATGCACTGGGTGTTAGCAGATTAAGTCTGGAGGATATTGTATATGTATAAGAATCATTTGAAATCCCATAATTGGCTGCTTCTAGGCGTATAGCATGAAATTAATTTTAAAGGAGCATTATGATGAAGGCTTTTACCCTACCCGGTGTGGAACGAGCAAATGATTTATTACATCAAGCCAATGCTGTATTGTTTGAAACTTGGGTGAATCAAATTGTTTTTACCTGGCGATGGTGGATAGAGATAACGATTATCATCCTATCCTGGGTCTACTTCTGGGTCTTTTTAAGAAAAAAACCTGATACTTACAGATTACTATGTGCGGGTTTTTTTACGATGATAGTAGCCACATATTTGGATGTTGTGGGGATGGCCTTACGTTTATGGGGCTATCCAAGCAAGGAAGTGCCGCTTATACCGCCATTCATAACATGGGACTTAAGTGCCATACCAGTCTTAACTATGATATTTCTTCATTACAAGCCAAACGTTAAACCCATTGTTAAAGCTATAGTGTTAGCTATATTTGGCTCACTTATCTTACAGCCGATTTCTGTTTTGCTTGGCCTATATATACCATACCATTGGCATCATTACTACTCAATTCCGTTTGTAATTGTAATTTATCTAGGAGCAAACTATTTCTACAATGATTCTAATTTTAAACGTTAAAAAAGAAGTTAGAGAGGATTATATTACTTTCTGATGGGTGGCGTTCACTTTAATATTATTAAAGGAACGCTATTTTTATTGTGTAAATAAAAATTATCACAGTCTTAAGGGACAGGGGTAGTATTTTGCCGAGTAGGGGTAATTCATGAATTCCCCCTACTCGTGCATAATCAACTCGTTGTCGGACAAAATAAGCTGGATTGGAGGGAGATTAGCATGGGAAGTTGGATGAAGATGATTAAGGAACTAACCATTCGTCCTAAGGGAGAACGTAAGATACGAAAATCTCCCTCCTATTCGTTTGATGAGGATCTGAATAAGCCTTTATCCGGAGAAACGGTGAAGGAAATCTTATCGAAGAGCAGCGATGTTGTGTTTCGGGAATTTTTACTCCAAGGAAAAGAACGTATTCCCTGTATGTTAGTGGTTGTGGATGGATTGGTTGATAAAAATCTTCTCGACCAATTTGTCTTAAAACCTCTTATGGTAGATTTGGTGGGACATCCGGAATTAGCCCAAGTGACCTTAGCCAATGTAATCGATAAGACAATGGAAAGCTTAATCCCTGGCATAGAAGTTAAGAAGATATCCAAAATGGGAGATGCAGTTGATAGTATTCTATCCGGTGATTCAGTCATTTTTTTCGGCAGTTTAACAGAAGCCATTGTTGTTGGTGCCAGAGGATGGGCTAATCGTGGCGTTAATGAACCAATAGCGGAGTCGGTCGTCAAAGGGCCGCATGAGGGTTTTGCGGAAACTCTTCGAGTTAATACCTCCCTTTTGCGGCGCAAGATAAAACATCCCTCCTTGCGGATAATATCCTTAAAATTAGGAGATATGTCGAATACGGATCTTGTAGTAACCTATATTGAAAAAATAGCAAGTCCAGATATAGTTTCTGAAGTGTTATTAAGATTAAGTAAAATTAAGATGGATAGCGTAATTGACGTCGGATATATCGAGGAAATGATTGAGGATAATCCTTATTCGCCTTTTCCACAAGTTGCTTATACTGAGCGACCGGATGTTTTGGCTGGAAAGCTTTTGGAAGGGAAAGTAGGCATTATGCTTGACGGAACCCCTATAACACTTGTGGTACCAGCAATATTAACACAATTTTTAAGCGTCAATGAAGATTATTACCAAAGGGCCATGACGGCAATCCTCTCTCGCTTCGTACGGTATGTAGGATCCTTTGTTGCCGTTGTAGCTCCTAGCGTCTATATAGCAGTGACAACGTTTCATCAGGAAATTATACCGACAGATCTCCTGATGAGCATATCGGCGGGGCGGCAAGGCGTACCTTTTCCGGCTCTTTTAGAGGCCTTAACCATGACGGTGGTTTTAGAAATATTACAGGAAGCAGGGCTTCGGTTACCAAAACCAATTGGGCAAACGATTGGAATTGTTGGGGCACTTATTATCGGAGATGCAGCAGTGAACGCCGGTTTAGTCAGTCCACTGATGGTTATCATCATTGGACTGACGGCTGTAGCGAGTTATGCTATCCCCTATTATGATTTGAGTCTTGCGGTTAGAATGATGCGATTCCCACTTATGATTTTGGCAGGTATTCTTGGCTTTTTTGGGGTAGCTATGGGTCTGTATGCTATCGCAATCCACTTGTTAAGCCTTCGCTCCTTTGGAGTGCCCTACACTAGTCCGGTAGCCCCGTTGCGGATTCGGGCCTTCCTGCAGGATACCTTCGTTCGAGCTCCCTGGTGGGCCTTAAAGCGACGTCCCCAACTTATGGACGTAGAGGAACCCCGAACAAATGGGAAGGGGTAGCAATGGAAAGAATTTCAGTACATCAATTTATAACTTTGGGAGCGGCTGTACTTATGGGTACAACGTTTCTCCCCGTGGCATCAATAGTGACTGGAGTTGGCGGTCGGGATGGTTGGATGAGTGTTTTACCTGGGTTTGCACTGGGAATCCCTTATAGTTTAATGATACTATCCCTTCTAGAACAGTATCCAAGCAATAATTTATTACAGATTTCGGAAACACTCTTTGGAAAGTTGATCGGAAAACTCATAGGTTCTTTTTATATTTTAGTTGCCGCTTATTTGGGTGGCTTGTTATTAGGCCAAGTGGGTGATATCTATCAGGCTTCGATCATGCCTTTAACCCCGCTAGGGGTTTTCTACCTTGGAGGAATTATACTCGTTCTTTTATTGATACAGTCTGGAATCGAAGTATTCGCACGCTTTTCCGAGGTAATCTTTCCATTAATCGTCATCGCCTTGTTCTTAAATATTGTTCTCTCGATCCCCAGAATTGAACAAGGGGAACTCCTACCTATTTTGAGTGAGGGATTTAAACCGATATTAGTAGGGGCATTCAAGGTAATGCCCTTTCCGTTGACTTATATTATCTTCTTAGCGGGAGTTATCGCTTTTCTACCGACAGGAAAGAAAGAGCTTAAGCAATTAAAGAGCGGAGTTTGGCGAGTTGTTTTTATGGTAGGAATCCTAGACATGCTGATTGTAATAATACAGATCCTTGTTTTTGGACCGTCGGAAACTGTTCGTTTGGTCTATGGTTTACTAGTATTGGGGAAGATGGTGGAAATAAGCCGAACAGTTGCAGGCGTTGAATCTGTATTTTTAGGGGTTTGGTTTGGCGCAGCGGTTCTGAAAATTGGCTCGCTCTTTTTTGCAACGAATTGGGGTTTAGAATATGTTTTTGGCTTGAAGGGAATAAAATGGAGACTATCTCTATGTGTCGTATTTTTAGGAATTGCCTTCAGATATGTAAGAGGACCTTCATTAATTTTGGAAATTGGACTTGTTGACGAGTACTTAATAATGCCTTTCGTAGCTATTTGGATACCTGCACTTTGGGGTGTCGCACACTGGAAGAAGGGTGTTGGTATAGGACGAAAGGAAACCCGATCAGGAGGGAAAGGGTAACAATGGAGAGAATCTCGTCACATCAATTCACCTTATTAGGATCAGCAGTACTTATGGGTACTACCTTTCTTCCCATAGCCTCGATGGTGACTGGGGTTGCTGGCAGGGACAGCTGGCTAAGTGTTCTGCCCGGCTTTGCACTTGGAATCCCCTATGGTTTAATGGTCCTGGCCCTGATGGAACAATATCCCCAAAAGAACTTGCTTCAGATTACGGAAATACTATGGGGCAAATGGATCAGCAAGATTATTGGAATCCTTTATGTATTAATCATGATTTACTTTGGAGGCCTATTGCTGGGACAGTTAGGGGACATGTATGAATCCTCTATTATGCCCCGAACTCCTATTGAGATGTTTTATCTTGGTGGTCTGCTACTCGTCTTATACTTGGTTAAATCGGGAATTGAAGTGTTTGCTCGTTTTTCAGAAGTACTCTTTCCATTGATTGTGTTTGCCTTGGTTTTGAACATTGGGCTTTCAATACCTCGAGTGGAACAAGGGGAGTTAATGCCCTTGCTGAGTCAAGGAATGATACCTATATTTTGGGGAGGGACAAAAATAGGCCCTTTTGTTATGGAGTATATTCTTTTTTTGGCTGGAGTCTTACCCTTTTTGTCTACCAATAAGGGAGAACTACTCCATTTTAAGCGAGGGTTATGGAAAACTATTTTTTTAGTAGGTATTCTGAATACGCTGGTCGTCCTAATTCAGATATTAGTATTTGGCCCTTCAGAGACTGTAAATTTAGTGTATGGTTTACTTGTATTAGGAAAAATGGTAGAGGTAAGCAAGACAATCGCAGGTGTTGAATCTTTATTTCTAGGAGTATGGTTTGCTGCTCTAGTAATAAAGATAAGTGCCTTCTTTTTCGCCATAATCTGGGGCTTAAAAAGTATTTTTAACGCCAAAGGCTTTATGTGTAATCTCGTTGTGGGAATAATATTTATGGGTATTGCACTTAAGTTTCAGAAAGGCCCTGCTTTAAAGATAGAAATTGGATTCGTTGACAATTATCTAATCTTCCCCTTTGCATCTGTATGGGTACTTACCCTATGGGGAATGTCATATTGGAAGAAGAAAGCTGGTGTTTCATGAATACTAAATTAAAGAGAAGCTACAAAATTGCACCAGTATTACTATGTATCAGTCTTTTGTTTATATCTGGATGCTGGGGAAAGCGGGAAGTAGAAAACTTGGCTCCCCTTATAGGAATTGGATTTGATCTCGGAGAAAAACCTGGGACCTATCTCGTCACTCAGCAATATGCACGGCCTAAGAAAGGAGGTTCATCGGGAGCCGAGATTTTACAGAGGACATTAGGTGCAGAGGCATCAAGCGTCAGGGAAGCCTTTGAAACAGTTTCTAAGGGTGCATACCGGACGCCCTTTATGGGTTCACTTAAGGTAATTGTCATTGGAGAGGATTTTGCAAAAGCAGGTGGATTTAATGATGTGTTGGATTTTGCTCAGCGTTTTGCAGAATTTCGTCGCTCGATGTACCTCGTTTTAGCTAGAGGAAGGGCCGAAGATATACTAAATTTAAAACTACGTTCAGAGCACCTGTCAGCCATATATATTAATTATATTATTGAAGGAGGGAATGAGTTATCGACTTTTCCTACGGTACGGTTAGGCCATTACCTTACCGTTTTAGGCAGGCAAAGTACGGCGCCAATCCTTCCCGTCGTTAAAAGTATTAAATCCGGAGAAGGTATTAACTATAAAGCAGAAAAGAGTGGTGAGGCAGAAGAGCTACAGATTCAAGGAGCAGGGGTTTTGAGGGGGGATCGTTTAGTTGATTTTTTAAATGACGATGAAACAAAAGGATATATGTGGCTGGAAAACGAGGTTTTTAATCGTTTCATTAACACAGTGGATCTAGAAGAAACCACTGTGAAGTTTAGTGGGCAAGTGTTAAAGTCTAAAACAAAGTATAAATTGCACACAAATAACGAATCTAAAGAACTACACTACCAAATTAAAACAAGCATCGCCATTGACGAAATCATAGGGCTAAATAAGCAACTGTCAGGGACAGAGTGGGTAAAACTGGCTAAAGAAGCAGAAGAGAGCTTTGCTAAAGTGATTGAGAAGGAATGTGAGGGCGCTATAAAAAAACAAAGAGAATTAGGTCAAGATTTTTTAGGGATTGGAAGACATATTGAGCAAAGGGATCCCCAGTATTGGAAGACAATAAAGGATCAATGGGAGGAGGAAATTGCGAATTTTCCTGTTTCCTTAGATGTAAAGGTGACGGTTCATCATACAGGAATGTCAAGCAGCAGCGCGACTAATTCAGGTGGAGAGGGGCAAGACTAGGGGTAGAAGTAATTAGGAGGAATAAATAATGATTAAGACTACTAATATCCCTGATCAAGGCCCTTCAGAAATCTCGGAGAAAAATGAAGGGTTGATGCAAAACGAAGGGAAACTCCTCCCCGTGTGTTATCGCTGTACAAAGGTTCCTAAAGAAGGCCTATATGATGGATTCAGAGTACAAGGGATGTTTTTTTGTTCTGAATGTCAGCAAGACCTGTTCACGGCCGAGCAGGGTTCTCCAGAATACCAAGAATTTATGTTTTTGATTAAAGGTATCTTTTATTAAAATTTATATTTTTTCTCTACATAGATTCGCTGTCTTTCGGTTATCTATCCTTTATAGATGAAATATTTTCTAAATCATGTTAAACTATAAAGAATACCATGTGTAAGCTGTATTTTAACAAAAGTAGTTAAATGAAATGAACGTTAGTTAAATGGAGGTTCATGGTCAGTGGGTGATCTTGGAGAGGGAGTGAGCCGTTACCATCAACAAGGATTTTGCTCTTTCCATACTCCTGGACATAAAGGTCGACAGGAGTTTTTTAATAACTTCGATTTTATTGGTTATGACTTAACAGAGTTGCCGGGACTGGATATGCTTCATTCACCAAGTGGAATTATAGATAAAGCACAAAAACAAGCAGCAGAGATCTTTGGTGCAGAGGAAACCTTCTTCCTTATCAATGGAGGGACAGTTGGCAATCAAGCGATGTTTCTAGCTTTGGACAACACTGAGGGTAAGCGAGTAATAGTGGAGAGAAGCTCACATCGTTCTGTTATGTCGGGTCTGGTTTTGAGCGGATTGAAACCAGAGTACGTAATGCCTATAGTTCATCCGGAATTTAATCTTCCTTTAGGATTTAATCTTGAGAGACTTAAGATACCGTGGCAAGAAGTAGCTGCCTGTCATGTCACATATCCCTGTTATTACGGAACGACCTTCGACCTAAGCGGATTAATCGCAGAAAGGACACGCTTGGGTTTTAATACACCGGTGCTTGTTGATCAGGCACATGGCTCACACTATCTCAGCGCCTTATTTCCTCCTAGTGCGTTAAATCTCGGAGCAGACCTTGTCTTAAATAGTGCACATAAGACGTTGAGTGCTTTGACTCAGTCAGCAATGCTGCACGTTCAAGGCTCTAGGATCTCTCGTGTCCGCTTGAGACAAAGCCTGGAACTTTTACAATCCTCAAGCCCTAGTTATTTGTTACTCTCCTCATTAGAACGAGCTGGAGAATTTGCTCGGGATATATGGCGCTGGGAGTGTCTAAAAGAAGCGGTGGAGGATTTGCATCATCACGTGGGAAAGGATTTTCGTACTCTTACTTCAAAAGATGCTGGTACTTACGGCATTCATGGGGTGGATTGGTCAAAGATCCTGATCAATATATCCCCGCTGGGAGTTAATGCCCTTCGCTGTGTGAAATATCTCAGAGAACGATTTGGAATTGAACCTGAGTTATGGGATGAGGAAAATATTCTATTTATGCTGGGAATCGGAAGTACACCAGAGGATGTGCGACGGCTCTCAAAAGGGTTAGAAAGTTTAAGAAATACCGCACCATCATGGGGCTTGACAGGATTAAGGAATCAACGGAAAGAAACTGAGGAACTTAATCTTCCATCACCTGAGCCAATCCTCTCTCCTCGAGACGCTTTCATGGCTCGCAAACGTAAAATCCCTCTTAAGGAGAGTTTGGGTCATATTATTGGGGAGACGATTTCTCCCTATCCGCCTGGGATTCCAGCCGTTGTAATGGGTGAAAAAATGACACATGATGTACTGAGTTTACTACTTAGTGCTAAAGAGAGACGCTGGCAAGGGTGGGATGGTTTCGAGAGCCAAACAATTTCGATTATTGAGGGGGATTAAGAGATGGAGAGGGTGATTCTTCCAGTCATATGAAGCTACAGTTAGCGCTTTTAGAAAAGGCAGCACGTGAAAATCGTTTAGCGCATCTCCTACTATTTCATGGAGGAAGTGCACTTCATCAACGGGAGGCAGCTCTCCGTTTAGCCCAGATTCTTAACTGTTGCGGCACTACTGAAGAAAGACCATGCCAAGTGTGTCCAACCTGCCGCAAGATCCAAAGTGGAAATCATCCGGAAGTTTCATGGTTGAAACCAGTCAAAACAACCATTGGTATTGAACAGGTCCTTTTATGGCAAGAAAAGGTGTACCTTAAACATTATGAGGGTAACTATAAAGTTTCGGTTGTTGAACAGGCAGATGGTTTAACATTACCAGCTGCAAATTCCCTCTTAAAAGTGATTGAAGAACCACCAGAACGAACCATAATTATCTTATGTGCAGAAAATGCAGAAGGAATTTTGCCGACAATACAAAGCCGTGCGCAGCTTGTTTACTTTCCTGAGCTTTCAGAAGAAACCTGGATAAGAGGATTAGGTGAGGTGGATATGCCGGAAGCCTCAATAGCTTTTCGCTTAAGTGGGAAGAACCATAACTTAGCGACGGATTTACTTAAGCATGGTGTACCACTATTGCAAGAATGGCTAGGAACGTTACGGGCTGCTGTTGAGGAAAAAGATTTTCTAAAGCTTTTTGCTCTTTTCCCAATTGATAAGGGCCAAGCTCTTCTTTATTTGCAGGTAATGGCTGTTCAAGCACAGGAAGGAATTCAAAAAGGTACCACCGATCCATTTGAATTTTTAGCGATCGGGAAAGCGATCGAAGCACTACGACAACAAGCTAATCCTAGATTAGTGATTGAAGTGTTAGCATTAGAATTATTTCAACAAGGAGGGGTTCGCTGTGATTGAGGTCGTAGGCGTTCGCTTTAAACACGCTGGGAAAATATATTATTTTTCGCCAGGAGACCTTGAACTGGCTGTATCGGATAAAGTAATTGTAGAAACAGCTAGAGGTATCGAATTTGGGGAATTGGTTATCCCCGCTCGACAAGTTCCAGACGAAGAAGTAGTTTTGCCTTTGAAACAGGTCATGCGTAAGGCAACAATGGCAGATGAACTATTTGTTGAACAGAATAGAATAAAAGAAAAAGACGCTTTTCAAATCTGCTTAAAAAAAATATCAGAGCATCAGTTACCTATGAAATTGGTCGACGTTGAATATACGTTTGATGGTAATAAGATTATATTCTCCTTTACAGCCGAAGGAAGAGTCGATTTTAGAGAATTGGTGAAGGATTTGGCGGCCATTTTTAGGACACGTATAGAGCTTCGTCAAATTGGCGTGCGTGATGAAGCAAAGATGTTAGGGGGAGTCGGTTCTTGTGGACGGATTCTTTGTTGTACTTCCTTCTTAGGAGATTTTGAACCAGTTTCTATTCGAATGGCTAAAGATCAAAAGCTCTCTTTAAATCCAACCAAAATCTCTGGAATTTGTGGTCGCCTAATGTGTTGCCTAAAGTATGAAAATGGTTGCTACAAATCCGAGGATAAAGAGCATTGTTCCCGTCACAATCCTCAAGCAGGGAATAAAATAGTAGAAGTACCAGTAGAACAGAATACTCGTGTCGAAAGTGCTTTCAATCCTAAACCTGAGGGGAGACCGCAACGTAATAGGAAAGGGGAAAAGCCCAAAGAAAAGAGTGAGAAAGTATGAGCCAGTTGACACAGGCCCTTACAGAGGTGGAAGAGAAGCTACGCTCTTTACTAGAAGAGGTAAGCCGGTTAAAACCCTATGTACAAGCCTTAGAGGATGAAAATACTAAGTTAAGGCGAGGGTGTACTCTTCCAGAAAAAGAAACTGAACGCGTTATTGCCAATGCTGAACATATACAAGGTGTCGCCCATGATAATCTTGTCCAGTTATATCAAGAAGGCTTTCATGTCTGTCACCTTCATTTTGGACAACCGTTAGAAGGGGATTGTCTATTTTGTATGGGCTTTTTAAGAAAGGACTAATTGATAATAGATATCTGGGGTACTTGGAAGACAAGGAGTCGAAGGCATGTTGGCTAAAGGCACATTATATGTATGTGGGACGCCTATTGGAAATCTGAGAGATATTACCTTAAGGGTATTAGATACATTGCGTGAAGTGGACTTAATCGCTGCAGAGGATACACGTCATTCAAGAAAGCTATTACAACACTATCAGATTAATACACGTATGATAAGTTATCACGAACACAATGAAAAGAAAAAATCGTTGGAACTGGTAGAGAAGCTTAAGTGTGGTCAAGCGATTGCACTTATTTCTGATGCTGGTTTACCAGGAATATCGGATCCGGGTACTGAGCTTATACGCCTTTGTCTTGAAGAGTCTATTCCAGTGGATGTCTTACCTGGACCTAATGCTGCACTTACAGCTTTGGTCTTATCTGGAATGCCTACAGAGCATTTTGCTTTCCATGGATTTTTGCCTTCTTCAACTGGAGCTAAGAAACGAAGCCTAGAGCAATTGGTTAATCTTCCACAAACTCAGATATTTTATGAAGCTCCTCATCGACTAGTAGCAACTCTGGAAGCTATGTCGGAGTGCTTTGGTGATCGATCGGCAGCCGTTGTGCGTGAGCTGACAAAGTTGCACCAGCAAGTGCATAGTGGAACTATATTTGAGTTAAAAGAAGCCTTTGAGACGTCTGAGCCTCGTGGAGAGTGTTGTATTATCTTGGCCCCGTACGTTCCTGTTAAACCCATAGGAGGACCCGAACAATGGTGTTTAGAGGTTAAGGAAAGAGTAGACCTAGGGTTAACTAAGAAAGACGCCATGAAAGACGTAGCAAAACGTTATGGGGTAAGAAAATCGGATGTCTATCAAGCTCTGCTTGGTTCACAAGTCTTTGATAAAAAATAAAAAAGAAGGCCTCAAGGCCTTCAAAGATTTCGATTCCAGTATAGGTCAAGCTGTCTATGTATTTAGATAGAATTATACAGCTTTTTCAGCGCTTGCAGCTACATTTTCTCCCATGGCAATAGCACATTCACGGCAGACGTTTTTGCCGTGGAAAAGTTGGATGTCGCTGGCATTACCACAAAATACACAAGCTGGCTCATACTTTTTGAGGATAATTTTTTCTTGATCTACATAGATTTCCAGGGCGTCTTTCTCGTCAATACCTAAAGTGCGGCGAAGCTCTATCGGTAAAACAATACGACCAAGTTCATCTACTTTTCTTACGATTCCGGTTGATTTCATCATTTTTCCCCCACTCCCTTACAACAACATTCGACAGAAAACTACAGACTTATGATACCAATCGTTCCATATAAAGTCAACACATTTTTTCGAAGTTTTTCATGGTATTATTAACCTATATGGTTTCATAATAGAAAATCTTAATTATGGGTAAACTTGTAAAATATAATTTTATTGAGAGGAAGACTTAAACGTGAAATACTACATAACAACCCCGATTTTTTATCCGAATTCAAGCCCACATATTGGAACAGCCTACACTACAGTTGCTGCCGATGCTCTTGCTCGTTATCATAGATTGATGGGGGACCAGGTTCATTTTTTAACAGGTACGGATGAAAACGCGCAAAAAATTGTTCGTACTGCCGAAGCTAATAACACCGACCCCAAGATTTACGTTGATGGTGTTGTAGAACGCTTTAAAGATTTATGGCGAGCCTTAGAAATTTCGAATGATGACTTTATCCGTACAACCGAAGAACGACATCAAAGTGTTGTACAACGCATCTTTACGAAACTATTTGAGCAAGGAGATATCTACAAGTCGGAATATTCCGGTTGGTATTGTACTCCTTGTGAAACCTTTTGGATGGAGAATAAGTTAATTGATGGGAAATGTCCTAATGCAGATTGCGGTCGCAGTGTTGAATTACTGAAGGAAGAAAGTTACTTTTTTCGTCTTTCAAAGTACCAAGATACATTGTTAAACTATATCGAGGGGCATCCCGATTTTATCCAACCTATTTCTCGTCGGAACGAAATGATCAACTTTATAAAGGGTGGATTAGAAGATCTTTGTGTTTCTCGAACCACATTTCAGTGGGGAATCAAAGTACCCTTTGATCCAAAGCATGTGGTGTATGTATGGCTCGATGCTTTAATTAATTACATTTCTGCCTTGGGTTATCCAGATGGGGATAAATATAAACGCTATTGGCCAGCAGATGTTCATATTATGGGAAAAGATATTGTGCGGTTCCACGCAATTATCTGGCCGATCATTCTGATGGCCTTAGATATTCCTCTACCTAAGGTTATCTATGGGCATGGGTGGTATTTGACGAAAGATGGAGGAAAAATCTCTAAATCCCGCGGAAATGTGCAAGATTCTTTCGCTTTAATTCAACGATATGGTTCGGATGCTATCCGTTATTTCTTATTGCGCGAGATGCAAGTAGGAACGGATGGTACATATTCCGAGGACAATATAGTTGAACGTCTTAACAGTGATTTGGCTAACGATTTCGGAAATTTTGTTTCCAGAAGCTTAGCAATGATTGTTAAGTACCGAGCAGGTATAGTTCCCCGACCAGGACAAGATGGAGAACTGGAGCGAGAGTTAAAAGCTCTAAGTCACGAGGTGAAGAAAGCAGTTGATGAAAGTTTAGGGAGTTGTGATCCTGCGGGGGCACTGGAAGAGATTTGGCGCTTTGTAGGACGGTGCAATAAATATGTCGATGAGACAGCTCCTTGGAATTTGGCAAAATCAGAGGATCAAGGAGAACGCCTAGATACGGTGCTTTATACCTTTGTGGAATGTATTCGGATTATGGCAATTTTGACCGCTCCATTTATGCCCGGGGTACCATCTAAAATCTGTGCGCTTCTAGGAAAAGATGAGGGGCTTATCAAATGGGATGAGGCAGATCAATGGGGTATTTTAGAATTTGGTATAATGGTTCAAAAAGGAGAACCTCTCTTTCCGAGAATTGACATTTCCAAGTATTTAACAGAAGAGGAGTCAAAATCAGTGGATCAGAATCAAAGGGATACTATAGAAGCTAGACCAACCCAATTACCTGAGTTTGAGCCGATTAAAGAAGAAATTAGTATTGATGAATTTGCCAAGATTGATTTGCGTGTCGGGAAAATACTAAGTGCCGAGAAAGTAGAAAAAACAGATAAATTAATGAAGTTAGAAGTAGAAGTTTCCGGTGAAGTGCGTACAATTGTTTCCGGGATTGCAAAACACTATTCTGCAGAGGATCTTATCAATCAATATGTTGTCGTAGTTGCTAATTTAAAACCTACAAAACTAAGAGGAATTACGTCTCAAGGTATGATATTAGCTGCCTCCCAAGGTGATGTATTGGAAGTACTTACAATTAATAAAGAACTCCCTGGAGGTTCACGAGTCAAATGATCTGGGATACACATGCACACCTAGATGATGACAGCTATAAGGGGGACTTTCAAGACGTCTTAGCGCGAATGGAGGCATCGGGTATTTCGCGGGTGACGAATGTGGGATATGATCTTGCTTCCTCAGAGCGATCTGTAACATTAGCGCAAGATTACGATTTTTTCTATGCTGCCATCGGTATTCACCCTCATAATGCAGAAGAGGTAACTGAAGAAACCTGGGGAAAGCTTCTGGAGTTGGCCAAAAACCCAAAAGTATTAGCTTGGGGTGAGATCGGGCTAGACTATTACCGCGATTTGTCACCACGTCCAATACAAAAAGAGGTTTTCATTCAACAGATAAAATTAGCCAATGAAGTTGGGTTACCTATTGTTATCCACAACCGTGATGCTCATCAGGATGTCATGGAGATTGTTAAGGCCTATCCGCCTCGTTACGGAGGAATATTCCATTGTTATTCTGGATCTTGGGAAATGGCAGAGATTCTTCTCAAACTTGGATTTTACCTTTCGTTTGCTGGGCCGGTTACGTATAAAAATGCACGTCATACAGTAGAAGTGGCAAGGAACGCCCCGATGGATCGAATTCTAGTAGAGACGGATTCCCCCTATTTAACCCCTGAGCCTCGACGAGGAAAACGTAATGAACCGACGTATGTCCGAGAGATTGTAAAGAAACTGGCAGAACTAAGAAATTTAAGTATTGAAGATGTAGCAGAAAAAACCATGCGTAATGCTGAAAGTGTTTTTAGGCTTGTTTAGGAACCTTCATTGGAAAAGGTTCTTTTTTTTTCGGCTAATTCATAGGTTTTGGTAAGGAGGGATAGAATGTATTCTTTGCCGATTACTACGTATTCCGATTATTGGCGTAGAACGAAGTTATGGAGCGCGTATTTCGGGAGTTTGGCAGTTTTAGTCGCTGGTACCAGATATGCCGCATTAGAAGAACCAGGAATTAGGAAAGCAATGCCACAGTCACTTCAGGCAATGAATGCCTTAAGTTTAGAAAGAATGAGGACGGATATTCAATTCGATGGATTACTGGGATCAGAATTAAATCAAGGTTTAGGAGTCCACAGCTTCAGCAAGCAAGGGGAAATTAGCCGAGGGGTTGACAGTCAGAAAGACTTAGTTGATAAACTCGAAGCAAGGGCGACAAGTAAAGTTGAAATAAAGGACGAAGAGTTACCATTTGACACGCAATATATAGAGTCAGATAAACTTCCTCCGGGTACCAGTAAACTACAGGTAAAAGGGGAAAATGGCACTAGACGTGAAGTGGTAAAGACCTTTGAGGTTGGTGGACAACCCATAGATCAGCAAGTGCAAGCTGTTTTTGAACTCGAAGCACCAAAAAAGGAGATTATTCTTCGAAACACTAAACCTATTCCTAAGAAGAAGGTGACCATTGAAAACTCTACGCCGAAAGCTGCTAACCTTGATGTTGACTTAACGAAACTGAATATCAGTAAAACTTTAACTGTTGAGGCAACGGCGTATACATATACCGGTAACAATACAGCGACAGGTGTCAAGCCAAGAGAAGGGTTGATTGCAGTCGACCCCAAAGTGATTCCCATGGGAAGCAAGGTCTATGTCGAAGGATATGGATACGCCATAGCCGCAGATACAGGTGGAAGTATTCGTGGGAATAGAATTGATGTATTTTACTCTACCCTTCGCAAATGTATTGACTGGGGGCGAAGGTCTGTCCAAATCCATGTACTTAATCCCACATAATGGAAAAAATCTTTGACAACTGACTACTTATGCCTTAAAATAAAGTTGTTATCAGCAGTTTTGGAGGGATTGAATGATTCAGTTGACTCGAACTCAGGCAATGACCTTGGTTCGGACATCTCGTATTGTCCAAATAGCCGTTACTGTATTCACAATTTTGGTAATTGCAATTATAGTAGCTTTGTACCATGTAAAGACTATCAATGTAACGATTGATGGAAAACCAGTGCGTATTATAACGATCTTTGGGACCGTAGGTGAGGCACTTGAGCATTCGTCTAAATTTGACTTTTATCCAGAAGATATTGTTAACCCTTCACGAGATACCAAAATTACAAAGGACTTAGCCATTGAAGTGACAAGCAGTGTGCCTGTTCAACTCTCAGTAGATGAGCAACTATTTAGCACACGAACACCAGCAAAAACAGTTGGTGATGCTCTTAAGGATTTATCGGAGCGTTATGGACTTGAGATTAAAGACGTGGATGAAGTGAATGTGTCTCGATTGGAACCCGTAACAGAGCAAATGGAGATCAAAGTACTTAGAGCAATTCCTATTCAAGTTAGTGCTGATGGTAAGAAGTTCGATACATATCTTGCGCCACGAACAGTTGGTGATGCCCTTAAGAAATTAGGTATTGTTCTTGGCTCTATGGATAGAGTTTCCTTAGCCCTTGGCCACATGTTACAACCTAATGACCAGTTGACTGTGGTGCGGGTTGCCCAACGCATTGAAACGGTAAAAAGCGAGATTCCCTATCAAACTGTGGCAAAGCCAGCGGATTATCCTGTAGGGCTGCCAGATAGAACAGTTAGTCGTGGTTCTAATGGAATTCAAGAGCAAACTGTTAAACTAACACTTGAGGATGGAAAAGAGGTTGATCGGGAAATACTTGATCAACGAGTCGTAGAGCCTCCTACTAATCAAGTCGTTTTGCGTGGTACCCAAACCTCCATATCGCGAGGTGGTAATACCATTAGTTTTAAGCGGGCTTACATAATGAGAGCGTCTGCCTACTGTATACCCGGTGGGACAACAGCGACTGGGGCATCGGTCCGGACAGGGATTATTGCAGTTGATCCCAGAGTTATACCATTAGGTCGAAAAGTGTATGTAGAGGGGTATGGTCCTGCTCGTGCCTTAGATACTGGAGGAGCGATTAAAGGGAACCGTATTGATCTATATATGAATTCTAGGGAGGAAGCCTTATCATGGGGAGTTCGTAACGTTACAGTCTATGTACAGTGAGTAAACTTTAAGAGTCTTCGCTAATGCGAGGGCTCTTTTTACTGTCCAAAAGTATAACTTTATTTATCAGCACATACTCTTTAATAGAATTGCGAAACGGGGGAGTGCTGAATGCGATGGCCCAAAGTAATCATAGGAACAAAATTTGCAGTTGTGCTTGTTATTGGTGTTATGTGTACGTTGGTACTCTCTGTATTCTGGCAGGGTTCTACCGCTGTGGTAAGTCAATTTGAAAACCGATATGTGGTTATGCTTGATCCTGGGCATGGTGGATATGATCCTGGAGCAGTCACATCTCAAGGTGTTTACGAAAAATCGATTAATCTTCAAATAGCCCAGAAAGTTAAGGAGATGCTGCTGCCAAGTGGTATAGAAGTCTTCCTTACGAGAGAGGAAGATACGGATTATGTTCCGAATGGGGTTAAAGGAAAGACGATAAAGAAGCATATTGATTTAAATCATCGTATTGAAATGGCTAAAGAAGAGAAAGCTGATGTTTTTGTTAGCTTACATGTTAATGCGACAGCTACTGGACAAAACTCCGGCGCCGAAACCTTTTATCATTATAAATCTGAATCTGGAAAAAGGTTGGCTGAATTAATCCAACAAGAAATGATAAAAATAACGGGGATGAATCGTAGAATTGCAAAACCTGGAGATTTTTATATTATTAAAAATACGAGCATGCCTGCGGTTATAGTAGAAGTGGGATACTTATCAAGCGTAAAAGAACAGAGAAAGCTGCAGCAATCTTGGTACCAAGAACAGTTATCAAGAGCAATTGCTAAAGGAATAGCTAATTATTTTGAACTTCCATAATTAACTTAAATAGGATATTAACGCTTGGCGCTTAGATACATATCCTCTTTTGAAGAGGGGAAGATAAAGTCAGTGACCGAATCTAAGATTTAAGGAGTTGAAGTGCAGTATGAAACGGTTTCTGACTTTATTGGCGAGTAGTGCCTTGATCTTAAGCCTTACCCTGACAGGATGTACTAATGTACAACAACCACCGGCTGCTCCCGATGCACCGGAACAAACTGCAAAGTTGCCGGAAGCTGAGGCAGGGGCAACACGTGAATCAGTATTAGGACCAGAAAAAAGAGTTGTCATGGGTTTTTACACTGACCAAGAGGGACCTGTACCTAGTTCAAAAGAAACTACGTTGAAAAATGCTAAATTGCTTGATGAGGTAGCGTTTTTCTGGTATTCCTTTGACTACAATGGTAAATTGCTTAAGACTGGCGACATTGATCTGAAAATTAAAGATCAGGTTCAAAAGGGTGGGGCTAAAGCCTATGCTTTGGTTCATAACATGAAGTTAAAAGGGACGGTTGGCTTCGATGAGAATTTAGCGCATAGTGTGTTATCTAACCCTGGAAAACGATCGAACTTGGTGACGAACTTAGTCAACCTAACCACCAAAGACAATTGGGATGGGATTTCTATCGATATAGAGAAAACCCCTCCTGGAGATCGAGAAAATTTTTCGGCCTTTGTTGCGGAGCTTAAGAAAGCGTTAAAAGCAAAAGATAAAGTTTTAAACATTTCTATCCCCGCTAAATTCGCTGATTACCCGTCTGATTTATGGTCAGGTGCTTATGATTATACGGCTATTGGAAAGTCCGCCGACCAAATTATTCTTATGACCTATGATGAGCATGGACTGGGAACAACCCAAGGTCCAGTGGCCTCTGAGGGATGGGTCGATCGGGTTATTAAATTTGCCGTAGGAAAAATTCCAAAAGAGAAGATTGTAATGGGTCTTCCTGTATACTCATTTGACTGGGGATCAAACAAACCTACGATGCCAGATTATCTCTCCTATGCTCAGACCCTTGAGAGAGCTAAAAAGCACGGAGTAGAGATTGTTACCGACCCTAATGCGAAAGTTCCACAGTTTACCTATACATCAAATGGAGTACGACACGAAGTGTACTTTGAAAACATCGCCAGCTTAAGAGCAAAAATGGATGATGCACTTAAATATAAGCTGCACGGTGTTGCCATTTGGCGCTTAGGAATGGAGGATCCCCGAATCTGGGATCAGCTTATAAAAACTTATGGAACCAATAAAGAAACAAGAGAAAAGAAATAAGATAGTATAACTTAATAAACAGAGCTGCAAGAAACTAGTTAGTATCTAGTTTCCTGCAGCTCCTTTTAATACTAATTGAAAACTCGTTAAATAGTTCCATTACGTAGGTCCTTTATTTGAGTATTTGTTCATTCTCGGTTAAGATATAAGAGTTGAAAAACGGAGGAATCAAAAATGATAAAGGAACTTATAGTTGTAGAAGGTAAAAATGATGCCCATGCAGTGCGCCTTGCCCTTGGGGAAGTTGATGTAATTTGGACAGATGGTTATGGTCTGTCTAAAAAAAAGTTAGACTACATTTCAGAAATGGCCAAACGACAAGGGGTAATTGTATTTACTGATCCTGATACAGTGGGAGAACAAATCCGAAACCGTATTCAAGCGTTTGTTCCTCAGGCAAAACATGTTTACTTATCAAGAAAATTAGCGACAAAACAAGGGGATATAGGAGTAGAAAATGCGGCCCTACATGAAATACGACGTGCCTTTGCTCATATTAAACAAGATCAAGGGTTACCCAATGAGGAGTATACCATTGAGGATTTGCTGTTATTGGGTCTTGTTGGTTCAGAACGATCCAATGAATATAGGTTAGCTCTTGGGCGCAAGTTGGGGATCGGAGACTCGAATGGGAAGCAATTCCTTCATAGATTGAACCGTTTTGGAGTCTCACGTGAGGAGTTTCTTCGAGCGATAGGGGAGGTGCAGTGTGGAGAGCGCAGCTGAATATACACAACGTCTCGTAAAATATGGGGCACGAGCTCATAAATCCTTGGGCCAAAATTTTTTGATCAGCGACGAAGTCATAGAAAGCATTGTCTTAGCCAGTACATTGCAACAAGATGTTCCGCTGGTGGAAATTGGACCTGGTCTTGGAGTATTAACCAGAGCTCTAGCTAAAAGGGTACCGAAGATGTGGGCTGTTGAGTTGGATAATCATAAAATCGGCATATTAAACAAAGAGTTGAAGGAGTATCCCATAGAGATAGTTCATCAAGATGCCCTAAAGTTGGACTTAAAAGACCTATGGGGTGATAAAATGGGGTATCTAGTAGGCAATTTACCGTACTATATAACTAGCCCATTGGTTATGCATTTTCTCGAGCAAGAGACTCATTTGAGTGGAATGACAATTATGGTCCAAAAAGAAGTGGCGGATCGGATTGCTGCTCCACCAGGGAGTAAAACCTATGGAATTTTGTCTATTGCAGTGCAGATTTCTGCCAAGGTCACAAAAGTTATGGATGTTCCACCAAGTGCATTTTGGCCAGCACCTAAGGTAACATCTGCCGTGATTAGGTTAGACCTTCGTCCGTATCAAGGGTTTAATATGAATAGAAAAGACTTCTTTCGGGTAGTCAAGGCTGCCTTTAGCCAACGGCGAAAAACCTTAGGAAATTCGTTGGCAGGTGGTTTAGGGTTGAAGAAGGAAGATGTTGTCGAACGCATTCAAAGCGTGGGAATTTCTGATGGTCGGCGAGCAGAGTCGTTAAGTATTGAGGAATTTCAAGTTTTAGCAAAAGCTTTTTCGGAATTGAAGTAATGTTCTCCTACCTTAGGTATTGGGGTGTTGGGGGACGGGGTTGTTAGTGTCAACAACCCCGTCCCCCAACACCCTTTCGTTTTTCCATTATAGTTATTGTAATAAATTTTGCTTGAAGAGGGCATAAAAGAGCAGAAATATCCAAACTATAAAGGAGCCTGAATCAATTGAGGCTTGATGCCCTTAAATTTTCAGTAAAAATGTTGACATTAATGGAGAGTGAGTTTGGGTTGGGAAAAGCTATTAAAGAGGGAACCATAAAATGGTCGAGTATTATCGGTACGTCGGCTACCTCGGTGCTTGCAATTACAGCATTGATTACCGTTTATCTAACCGTTGCCGCTTGGAAAGTCCAACAAGAGACAACACGTCCTTACTTTGTGTTGAAAGAATCCCCCAAAGTGGAGTTAGGCAATGAACTTAGTCTGGAATTAAGGTTTAATAATGTAGGGATACATCCGGCGGTTAATCTTTCAAGTGAGACAATTGTATTTGATGAGCACTTAACTGCTGAACCGGTTTACTCTGATGAGGCATCGATTGTCAATGAGATCCCTAAAGATGGGGCTTCAAGTTTAGTTATAACGATACCCAGTGACGAGATATATCCAAAACAGCTCAATATTGATGCACATTACGTGCTTGTCGATTTACGGTATGCAGATCCCATTTTAAATAAATCCTACAATCAAACGATTTACATGAAGTGGAGTGGCGTACATGAGGGGAAACTCCAACCAATTGTTCATGTGCAAGTTGAAGAAAAAAATAAAATTTTGGACTACTTTCAAAGACATAGTATTGATCCAAGCATAAGGAGTCACTAGGTTATGAGGTTGGAATGATCAGAAGGGTTTGAAATAGAGCGAGAAGATCCTGGAACGATGACATGTTGCTCAAAAAACATGCCTTGAGACTTAAGTGATTGCTCCCATGCTTTCAGGAGATCAAAACGCCGTTCTGTGTGGTAGCCAAGTAATTTATGCTTGCCTAGTGAACGAGACAGAGGTTTGTTCTGAACGAGAGATAATCCCATGATGCAATCCCCAATAATGGTCTCGGCAATCATACGAGCATGCCGGCGATGTTTTCTAGGAGAATGTAAGGCTTCATGGGGGATGGATGTCGCTACTTTAATGGACAGACCGCTTTTCTGGGCCCAATATAAGGTGAGGGGGGGAATGGCAACAGCCTCGGGAGGAATTAGCTGTAAGGCTTGTTCAGAGAGTGCATGAGGTCCATGTGTAGGAGTTGCTAGGCCGAGACGTTTAAACAGATCTAGTTCACGATTAAGTTTGGCTCTAAATCTAAGGACCAGATTAGCGAGTTTTTGGCGATGTGGAATGTAGGGGTAACAATTCGTAAGAGCAACATCAACTCCAGACTCTATGGAATCAAGAAGGTGAACAAGATTCTCATAGATATCTCCAGACATATCCCCATCAACAAAGAGGACGCCTTGAACTCCTAAGTGACGTGCGTAGAGCGCGCCAATTGCCCTTGGTATATCAATTCCTAGGGGCTCTGAAAAATATAGAATATGGATTCGAGTATCAGGGATTGAGCGGGCAAGTTCAAATGTCCGGTCAGTGCAGCCGTTGAGAACCAATATGATATGACTGATCGGAAGGCGTAGAATGGTAGTTAAAGCTGCCAAGATGCTCTTTTCTTCGTTTTTTGCGGGAATAATTGCTCCGAACATCTTAGTTCCCCCTTTTATCCTTAAATTGTTATAATTATAATATATGCCGTTTTAGTCGGGTTCGACATAGAATATAGGGATATAAGAAATTATCTCATTAGAAGATTGTGATATCTAGGGGTATGGGTGTTAGATATTCAAACCCACGAAGGAGGAGGTCAGTGAAATGGTTCAGATTGGAGATATAGTTGCACGTCTCTCTCATCAACAGGATATCTTCTTTCATGTTGATAGGATACAAGGGGGGCTAAAAGGCAAAGACTCGGCTACGGCTATACTAAAGGGCCTTAATTTAAGGCTGTTAGCGGATGCTCCGATCTCAGACCTAGTATTAAAGAGTCCTGTTGAAGTTGCCAATTACGAACGTGAAGATCATAAGATGATTTATCAGAAATTGCACAAATTAACCAACCAAAGGAAAATAGATCTTGATGATCAAAGAGAGTTTTTTGAGATACCAGGTCGAGTGCTTCAGCTAGACGGGGACCAAGATTATTTACACCAATGTATTAAGACATATAAGCAAATGGGAATTGAAGCTAAAGGGATTTGCAAATCGGAAGTTGAACAGCCAAGGGTAATTCGCAAAGTGTTACAAGAAAACCCGGCGGACATTTTAGTTCTAACCGGTCATGATGGGTTGATTTCAGGGAAAAAAGATTTTCATAGCATGGATAGTTATCGAAGTTCTAAATATTTTGTAGAGTCTGTCTTAGAAGCTCGACGTTTTCAGCATAATAGGGATGCACTGGTGATTTTTGCAGGTGCCTGCCAATCTAACTACGAAGCGATTCTTTCTGCGGGAGCAAATTTCGCTTCATCCCCAAAACGCATGCTTATCCATGCCTTTGATCCGGTTTTTATTGTTGAGAGAATTGCTTTTACCCCAACAGACCAAATTGTTTCTGTAAAAGATATCTTGACACACACAATTACGGGAACAGATGGAGTCGGAGGAGTGGAGACTAGAGGACAAATGCGTCGAGGATATTCTAGAAGTCCTTATTAAGAGAAGAATTTAGCAAGCTAACAAGGTCAGACACGGGGACGGTCTTGTCTTTTTGAGACAAGAACCGTCCCCGTGCTTCCTTCGTCTCCCACAACCCAAGAGGGTCGCGATCACACGGAGCGAACGCCTCTGCGTGAGTCGTAGCCAAACTCGGCTTTAATCCGCTTGCATAAAGCAGGGCGGGAAACAGGTCCCTTCTCGCCGTCCATGGCTACAGGGACACTAGGCCATCCATGGCCGTCGGACGTTTCCCGCGGGCCATGCGGCAAGGTCACCTCCCGCCGTCCTGCAAGAAGGCTAATCCGTGCGAAGACAGTGTCTTCGGGCCGTCGGACGCCGCTTTGGCCCGAACACAGTGTGTTCGCCTGCCCGCTCTCATAACGGATTAAAGCCCTAGTTTGGCACGACGAGCGCGTGGCTGAGCATAGTGCGATCGCGACCCTCGGGCTTAATGCTGAATTATGATAGGGGTTCCAATTTCGACGAGTTCGTATAAGTCTTCAATGTCCTGGTTATGCATGCGAATACAGCCTTTAGATACGGCCTGCCCAATGCTGGAAGAGTTATTAGTTCCATGAATTCCATAATGAGGAATAGAGAGGCCTAGCCAACGACTGCCAAAGACTCCACCGGGATACATTGTTTTTGTAGCCAGGGTGTAGTAGCCAGGGGGGGTAGGAGTTGATGGTTTGCCTACTGCTATGGAATAACAACGTATTCGCTGGGCCCCATCAAAAAGCTCAAGCAATCGACGCGCGGGATATATATAAATTCTACGGTTGGGCATAGAGAGACGCTCCTTTCTTTACGCATATTTATTCTATCTCATGGTATGTATCTGATTTTTGAATGTTCGTTGCATAATTAAACCTATTCTAGGCGGAAACTATAGAGTGCTTGACTAACTAGAACCACGATTTTGGACTGGAGGAATAAGCTTGACAGAACATGTAGAGGGAAAACTGCTTATTATCGGTGGAGCAGAGGATAAAAAAAATGAATGCAAAATCTTAAAGCGATTTGTCGAAGAATCAGGCGGCAGAGAAAGTCGTATTACAGTTTTAACAGCTGCGACGGAGTATCCGCTTCAAGTAGGAACAGAGTACCATGCTTTATTTTTAAAACTAGGGGCTAAAGAAGTTCAGGTTCTCGATGTTTCCGACCGCAATCAGGCAAATAGGCGGGGGATTGAAAAGGAATTTGAAAGTTCAACGGGGATCTTTTTTACAGGGGGAGATCAACTTCGAATTACAGGATTGCTTGGAGGTACGTTACTTGGTCGGAAACTCCAACAATTGTATTCTCAAGGAATCATAATCGCGGGGACAAGTGCGGGAGCCTCGGTTATGTCGGATACGATGATCGTCGGGGGGGAAGCAGGAACAGCGAAGAAAGATACCTTAACGATGGCACCTGGACTAGGTTTACTGCGTTCAGTGGTGGTAGATCAACATTTTGCGCAGCGTGGTCGAATTGGCAGACTCCTATCAGCAATTTCCCAAAATCCCTACGTTCTTGGGGTTGGAATTGATGAGGATACAGCCATATTAGTGCAGTCTGACGCAAGTTTTTCTGTGATAGGAAACAATACTGTTACAGTAGTTGATGCATCAACTTCTACCATTACGAATGTTTCGGAAACCACTCCTGGCCAATCGCTAGTCTTAAGTCCGGTCTTAATGCATGTTCTTTCAGAGGGGTATGGATTTGATTTAAAAAATCGAGTTTCCCAGCTTTAGGTAAAATGAATCAACTAAGAGGAATACCTTGACGAAAAAAGGTTTAAACTAGTGGAGGAAAATTATCCATCGTAGTTTAAGGAGGAACAATAACAAAATGGAGATTAGAGAAATCCAAGCAATCGAAGGGGCTAATGTCTATAGCCATCGCCCAATTATTCGAGCGATTGTGGATCTCCAAGAATGGACAGAACGATTTACAAATGAACTGGAGGATTTTCGCCATCGACTTGTCAACCATCTACCTACCTTGGAGGAGCACCATTGCTCACGGGGAAAAGTTGGCGGATTTTTAGAACGATTACAAGAGGGGACCCTTATTGGACATGTTATTGAACATGTAACTATAGAGCTTTTAACACAAGCAGGACAAACTATTAAATATGGAAAAACTATGGCTGTTTTAGATCAACCAGGTTGCTACGAGATCATATTCAATTACGAAGCTAAGGCAGGCGCCATTGAGGGTTTTAAACAGGGTTTTTTGCTTGTGAAGACTCTTTTAAATCAAGATTCTTTTAATGTATCACAAGCTGTTAATCAGATTAAAGATGTAATGAACAAAAATCAATTAGGGGTTTCGACTCAAGTCATTGTTGAAGCTTGCAAGGAACGAGGAATTCCAGTTCATCGTCTAAACGAGGGGAGCTTACTACAGTTAGGGTATGGTCGAAATCAACGACGGATCCAAGCGACAGTTACTGATGCAACATCAAGCATAGGTGTAGATATTGCTTGTGATAAAGAGATGACCAAAAAAATACTTAGCGAGGGCGGAGTCCCCGTCCCTTGTGGATATATCGTTCGAACGGAAGAGGAAGCTGTCGAAGCTTTTGAGGCTATGGAAACAACTGTAGTTATTAAACCGTTGCACGGAAACCAAGGTAAGGGAGTAACACTTCAGCTGACAAGTGCTGCAGAAGTCAGAGCTGCCTTTAAGGTAGCTCAAACCTATGGGGAATGGGTCATCGTTGAAGAATATATTGAGGGACAACATTACCGCTTAGTTGTGGTAGGAGATCGTCTTATTGCGGCTGCCAAGAGGGTTCCGGCTCATGTGATAGGAGATGGGAAATCCACTATTGAAGAATTAGTTGTGCAAACTAATACTGACCCCTTACGTGGAGATGATCATGAGAAGGTCTTAACAAAAATTAAGATTGATTCCGTAGTGCTTTTAAATTTAACTATTAGAAATTTAACCCTGTCTTCCGTTCCCGAAAAAGGTGAAATCGTGTATCTGAGAGATAGCGCCAATTTAAGTACGGGAGGCATTGCGGAGGATGTCACGGATCTTGTACATCCTGATAATGTTGATTTAGCAGTTCATGCCTCAAGGCTGATTGGGTTGGATATCGCAGGTATTGATTTAGTCATCGAGGATATTGAGGCTTCCTATCGCGAGAGAAGAGGACATATCATCGAGGTTAACGCTGCTCCTGGAATTCGTATGCATCATTTTCCTAGTAAGGGACAATCAAGGGATGTGGGTAAGGCGATTGTAGAGCAAGTAATACCTTCTGGAAATGGACGTATCCCGATTGTTGCGATCAGCGGGACAAATGGCAAAACAACCACCACTCGTATGATTAGCAAGCTGCTTTCAGATCAACAGCTTTTCGTAGGAATGACGTCAACGGATGGAATATATATTAATAAACAAATGTGGATAAGAGGGGATATGACAGGGCCGGAAAGTGCAAAGACTGTCTTAAGGCATCCTCAAGTTCAAGTTGCCGTCTTAGAGACAGCAAGAGGGGGTATATTACGATCTGGCCTAGGCTATGACTATGCTGATGTAGCAGTGATCACTAATGTTTCTAACGATCATCTGGGTCAATATGGAATTGAAACACTTGAAGATATTGCGCATGTTAAAAGTTTGATCGCTGAGGTTGTCATGCCGCATAGCTATGTGGTTTTAAATGCTGATGATCCTCATGTTGTTCAAATGGCCCAGCGTACCCAAGGAAGAGTTATCTTTTTCAGTACAGAAAAGGATAATATTCATATTCGCAAACACTTAGGAAAAGGGGGAACAGCAATCTTTGTGCGAAGGGGTACGATCTTGCTTTGTCAAGGTTCTCAAGTATTTAGGATCTGCTCAGTAAAACAAATCCCTGTGACCTGGGATGGAAAAGCTAGGCATAATATTCAAAATGCTTTAGCCGCCATCGCCTCAGGATGGGCATTAGGGCTAAGTGTAACTGCTATTCGAAATTCTCTCCAAGAGTTCTCATCAGATGCTGAACATAATCGCGGGCGTCTAAATTTATATGAAATTGATGGGGTACATGTGTTTGTAGACTATGGTCATAATGCGGCAGGAATTCGTGAGATCGCCAAAACCCTCAAAAGTTTCAATAAGAAAACTCTAGTAGGCTGTATTACTGTTCCAGGGGACCGGCCGGATGAAACAGTGCGTGAGGTAGGGAGGATCGCTGCTAAGGGGTTTCAGCGTTTGATTATTCGAGAGGATCATGATTTAAGAGGTCGTAAACCTGGAGAGATCGCCCAAATTCTTTATGAAGAGGCAATATCAGGGGGTATGGACCCTAAGAAGGTAACTATCGTACTTCCGGAGACAGAGGCCTTTTGTGCGGGACTAAACAGCTGTTCTCCAGGGGATACATTTGTCATGTTTTATGAGCACTTAGAGCCGATTGAAGAAGAAATTCGTAAGAGAATGGAATTGCAAAAGGCCTTGTCCTATATACCAGCTCAGAAAGACTGGGTCGTTGGCGGAGAGTTTTAAGACTTAGGTGTTGTAAGTAGAAAAGCCGGGAAAGAATTCGGCGTTAGAGGGGCGAGATCGATCTTCGCCCCTCTACGATTAACTAGGCTAAAAATAGGGGCAATTCATGAATTGCCCCTACCCGATTTTATATGAGATTTGCTCCATAAATGCTGGAACTCCTACTTGAAAATATGTATAATAAAAAGAAATACTGTGGCAATGTTCGGAAGAGGTAGTTAAAATGGAAGGAACTTTTCTTACAACGTTCGCAAATGCTAAGATTAATTTAGCCTTAGCCATTAAGGGAATTAGAGAAGATGGGTATCATGAGCTAGAAAGTGTTATGCAATCCATTGGGTTGCACGATATTGTTCGAGTTCGTCGTTCTGGGGAAAAGGTGGTATGTCGGTGCGGAGCATTAAGCGGCCCAGGAAATTTAGCCTATAAGGCAGCCGTCGAATTTTTAGATCAGTGTGGACAGACGGAGGGCATTGAAATTGAGATCGAGAAACATATTCCGATTCAGGCTGGTTTGGCTGGAGGGAGCACAGATGCGGCTGCAACACTTCGTTTATTAAATGAACTTTATGGAGAACCTTTAAGCAAGGATGAACTCCTTAAGCTTGCATGTAGATGTGGAACAGATGTTGCTTTCTGTCTTCGAGGTGGTACGATGTGGGCGACTGGTCGGGGCGAGCAATTAGAAGTATTGCCTACTGCACTGAAGTTGGATCTTGTCTTGATTAAACCAGAAGCCGGAGTAAACACGAGTGAAGCTTATCGGCAATTTGACTTAACAGGCCAGACAGGGAGTCTGATAAGAACGGAATGGGAAAAGGCTTTATCTGGAGATTCGGTACAGCGAATTGCAGAGCTATTATATAACGATCTTGAGCCAGCTTCGATTCAGATGGTTCCAGATATCCAACACTATAAACAGCTTTTACTTGATGCAGGGTGTTATGGAGCTTTGATGTCAGGCAGTGGTTCTAGTGTATTTGGAATTGCAGAAGGAGCTCAGCATGCTATGCATATAGCAGAAACGTTGAGAAAAAAGGGCTTAAAGTATGTTTATGCGACCACAACGGTCGTCAGTGAATACTAGATGAAAGGGGAAATTTTTGTGGGGAAACGATTACTACCGGTTATTCTTGATGGTTATAAACCATTGCGTGAGATTGTTTTTGAGTCTATGCGGGAGGCTATTTTGAGTGGAGTTTTACAACCGGGAGAGCGGTTGATGGAGATTCAGTTGGCTGAAGAAATGGGTGTTAGCCGAACGCCGGTTCGTGAAGCCATCCGGAAACTAGAACTCGAAAACTTTGTGGTTATGATTCCTCGAAAAGGGGCTTATGTTGCGGGGGTTTCCTCAAAAGACGTGGCAGATGTCTTTGAAATTCGGTCTGCTCTTGAAGGATTAGCAGCAGGACTTGCAGCAGAACGAATCACGGAGGATGAATTGGAGCAAATGGAACGAGTCTTATTTTATAGAGCTAATGAGGGGGAAATGGACCTAGAGCAAATAGTGAAGTCAGACACAGATTTCCACGCCTTAGTCTATAGTGCCAGCCGCAATGAACGGTTGATTCAGATCTTAGCCAATTTGCGAGAACAGATTCAACGTTTTCGGGCAACTTCACTAGCTGTTCCCGGACGAAATAAACTTGCAATTGAAGAACACAGAATGATTGTTGAGGCCTTAAGAAGGCATGATAGTGAGGAGGCCCAATCTCTAGCTATGGCACATATTGTGACAGCAGAGAATGTCATGTTCGATGCGCTTAGTGTAAAGAATGATCCGGACAAGGTGGATTAATAATTGTGGAGAAGATGAAAAGAGCGGAACGGATGGTAGCCATTACCCAAGTGCTGATGTTAAAACCGAATGTGCTGACTCCGTTGACGTTATTTGCAGAACAGTTTCGGACCGCTAAATCTACTATTAGTGAAGACTTGCTGGCAGTTAAGGGAAGTCTATTGCTATCAGGACACGGTCATCTGGAGACAATTTCCGGGGCGGCGGGAGGAGTTCGTTATATCCCTGAAATTTCCAAGGAAGAGGCTGCTCGAGTACTAAATAACTTAGCCGAGCGTCTGAACGATAAAGAGCGAATTCTTGCCGGGGGCTTTCTTTATATGACGGACTTATTATTTGATCCCTCGGTTTTACGACCCCTAGGTCTAATTTTTGCCGGTGCGTTTCGAGATAGAAAGCCTGATGTGGTGGTGACCATTGAAACCAAAGGCATTCCGCTTGCTCTTGTCACGGCCGAGGCTTTAGGGTTACCTATGGTGGTCATTCGAAGCGGCAACAAGGTGACAGAAGGTTCTTCTGTAAGTATCAATTATGTTTCGGGATCAGCACGCCGTATTCAAACTATGTCACTTTCTCGAAGAGCGTTAGAACCAAAGCAGCGAGTTCTTATTATTGACGATTTTATGAAGGCTGGTGGAACAGCTTTAGGTATCAAGAATTTAATGGAAGAATTTGAAGCAGATGTTGTTGGAATTGGGGTTTTAGTAGATTCTCAAATAACTGCAGAGCCTAAGCTTGTAGAAGGCTATTTATCTTTGTTACAGCTAAAGGAATTGAATCAGTCTTCTGGCAAAACCTCCGTAGTTCCAGTCTTTCATAATCTGAAGTAAAATAAAAAGTATATTTTTATCATTTATAAAATTTTCGTAATTTAGAGGCAGGATTTTTTTACCAAACAGAGAATAATATTATGAATAGGCCCGGAAAGTGGAAGGGTGGTGATTCATAATGAATATTACCGATGTGCGGGTTCGGAAGATTAATACTGAAGGAAAGATGAAAGCGGTCGTCTCGGTAACCTTTGATAATGCATTTGTCGTCCATGATGTCAAAGTTGTTGAAGGAATGAATGGTATTTTTGTTGCCATGCCCAGCCGTAAAACACCTGAAGGGGAATTTCGTGATATCGCCCACCCCATTTCAGCTGTGGCACGAGAAGTAATTCAAACTGCGGTTTTAAAAGCTTATCAAGAAGCTATTTGAATGCTTATTTTAGATAGTTTTAGACATGTTGAAGGGGACCTTGCTTGTTAGGTCTCCTTCAACATGTCTAAAAAATTAGAAATAAAAAAGGATTCTTGCCTAATTTGGCGAATAAACAATTTTTGAGGTAGTAAAATATGGATAGCGAAGTCTTAGTTGCACTTACGCCATTCGAAAGTTATACTTTTACGGGTATATAAAATTAGTAGAGGTTAAACTAAAGCTGGAGGCGAATTAGATTATGTCTAATTTGGTAGCGGTGATCATGGCGGCAGGAAAAGGGACAAGAATGAAATCTAAATTGCCGAAAGTCATGCATTCATTGGCTGGGAAAACTCTCATTGAGCATGTCTTAGATATGGTGGAGCAAGCCGGTGTTGAACGGCCTTTAGTTATTGTAGGACATGGACGTGAGTGTATAGAAGCCTGTATCAACAAACGAGCAGAGATTGTCGTGCAGACGGAACAGCTCGGCACTGGACATGCTGTCATGCAAGCAATGCCTTACTTTGAGGATGATCAGACCATTCTCGTCTTAAGCGGGGATCAGCCGTTGCTTAAAGCTGAGACACTAGACGCCCTCGTAAAATTGCACCAGGAACAAGGGGCTAGCGCCACAGTTCTGACAGCCTATCTGGATCAACCTTTTGGTTACGGTAGGATTATTAAAGACGGTGAGGATCTTGTCAAAATAGTTGAAGAGAAAGATGCTTCTTCAGATGAACGGAAGATCAAGGAAGTAAATTCTGGAACCTACTGTTTTAAAGGATCTGCACTCAGAGAGACTCTAACAAAAATCACCACCCAGAATGCGCAAGGGGAATACTACTTAACGGAAGTCTTTGATATTCTGCTTAAGCGTAAAGAAAAAATATTGACCTATTGTACTGTGAATACTCACGAAGCCTTCGGTATCAACAGTCGGGGTCAACTGGCTGAGGCTGAAAAAATTGTTCGTACTCGAATTCTAGAGCATTGGATGGCGGAAGGGGTTACGATCGTGGATCCAGCCTCTACCTTTATCGATGCAGACGTTGAACTCGAACAGGACGTTACAATATTACCGTTTACAAGGTTATCGGGGAAAACCCGTATTGAAGAGGATGCTGTCATCGGACCTCAGACCAGTCTGGAGAATTGTATCGTGGGTCGTGGCTCTGAAGTATTTAATAGTGTTGCCAGAGATGCGATGATTGGAGAACGTTGTCATATTGGACCCTTTAGCTATTTACGACCAGGTACGAAGTTAGGAGCTGAAGTTAAAGTAGGAGACTTCGTCGAAATTAAGAATAGTTGGATTGAAACGGGAGCAAAAGTACCCCATTTGAGTTATATTGGAGACACTCATGTCGGGAAATCTGCAAATATCGGAGCGGGTACTATTACTTGTAATTATGATGGATTAAAGAAACATCCTACTAAAATTGGCGATCATGCCTTCATCGGCAGTAATACGAATTTAGTTGCCCCGCTTGAAGTAGGGGAATATGCCGTTACGGGTGCAGGTTCTACCATTACGAAAAATGTTCCTGCAAAAGCATTGGCGGTTGAACGAAACCACCAAGTAATCAGGGAAAATTGGCATCGCGAAAAGATATAATAGGGGGCAAATATAGGCATGGCAGCAAAAGAATTTAAAATATTTTGTGGGAATGCTAATCGGCCATTGGCACAAGAAATTGTTGATTATCTAGGAGTACCGCTGGGTGAAGCAAAAATTAAGCGTTTCCAAGATGGGGAGACCTGTCTGGCTATAGATGAAAGTGTTCGAGGGGCGGATATTTATGTTGTTCAACCAACCTGCTATCCAACCAATGATAACATTATGGAGTTACTGATTATGATCGATGCCATTCGCAGGGCTTCAGCGCGACGTATAACTGCTGTAATGCCCTATTATGGCTATGCTCGTCAGGAACGTAAGACAAGGGCTCGTGATCCGATTACCGCTAAATTAATGGCAAACTTAATAACTACAGCAGGGGCAGATCGCGTAGTAACTATGGATCTACACGCTCCGGCGATTCAGGGGTTCTTTGATATTCCTCTTGATCACTTGCCCGGTGTCCCAATTCTGGCAGAATATTTTAGGGAGAAAGGACTAGATAATATCTGTGTTGTTTCTCCTGATTTAGGTGGAGTTACACGAGCGAGGGACCTGGCAGAACGGATCGGTGCTACCCTTGCTATTATAGATAAGCGTCGTCCGGAAGCGAATGTTTCAGAAATCATGCATGTTATTGGCGAACTGAAAGGCAAAACAGTTATTATGATCGATGATATTATCGATACTGCTGGAACAATCACTCAGGGCGCCCAAGCTCTTGTTGATCGGGGAGCAAAGGAAGTGTACGCTTGTTGTACTCATCCTGTCTTATCCGGACCAGCCATCGAGCGTTTAGAGAACTCTGTTATCCGAGAACTTGTTGTGACTAATACGATTCCATTAGGCAGGGAAAAAAGCATTCCCCAAATAAAGGTATTGTCTGTAGCGCCCCTTTTAGGTGAAGCTATTGTTCGAATCCACGAGGATCTTTCGGTCAGTAAACTCTTTAGTTGAAAAGACCCCCCTGGGTATTACCCCTGGGGGTCTTTGGTTGTAGGTGTTTCTGAAATGATCTGCTCAGCTGCCAGGATAGTCTCGGTTTCAGTTTCAGTCTCAGTTTCTGGAAAGATAACCGATGGTTTATCCTGTGCAGTGTGAGAATTAGTTTTTAAATTATCTTTTTTAAAGTAGCTGCTAATGGTATGGGTGGTTTCTGAAGCTAAATGGGATGTTGAGTGGATTAAACTCTTTAAGGATTCACTAAGCCCTTTATCAGATACGGTTAAAGCATTCTCACTTCCTTTTTGGGTTACGATAACGTCGTGTCCGATAGTCGTAACATAGTCTGAAGAAATCCATGCTTTGCCGTTTAGGAATCCTTCGAGTTTTCCTCCTGAAATCTCGATCTGAGTTATTTTTCCAGTACTTGGATCTACATAATATTCATTAGCCGTTCCTAGAGTTTTGCCAGTTTCGGTGACCATCTTTGTACCGATGATGGTCAGTTTTTCTTTGACCAAATCTAAAAGTTCAGGGAGACTTGAGCTTTTCTCGACATGAGATTCTTTGTTAATTGTGATGGCATCATCGCCAACACTAACAACTTTGGAATAGGGAATGATTCGCTGGTCCTTGAAAAAACCCTTTGGGTCCACCACGATTGCAGCAAGGGACTTTGTACCTGCATCCAGAATTAAACTTTTGACAAAACCAAGTTGCTGTCCTTCCTGGAGGGAAATGATTGGTAATGATAGGAATTTCCGGCTGGGTTTCATAGTTCACCCCCCTTAATCTTGAAATTTAGTTTAAGCCTGTGTCCAATGTTGGAGCTTTAGCGGAACGAGTTCTCTCGTTCCCTATTCTTAAAGAATGTATTCATGGTTTCCCTTGAATATGCTTTGGAGGAGATTTTCATGAAGGTTATTGTTGGTCTTGGTAACCCAGGGTCTCAATATGCAGAGACACGCCATAATATTGGTTTCTTGCTGGTAGATCTTCTGGCGGAGGTGCATAAACTCCAGTTTCGCCCTAAGTTTCAAGGTTTATTAGCAGAAGGGCAGATAGAAGGAGAACGGCTGTTTCTCTTAAAGCCTCAAACATATATGAATTTGAGCGGACGTTCAGTAGCTGAACTTGTTCATTTCTATAAAGTTGCTCAAGGGGATTTATTGATAGCTCAGGATGATATGGATTTACCCCTTGGCAAAATTCGTTTGCGTGATCAGGGAGGCGCAGGAGGACATAACGGGATTAAATCAATTCAAGCTGAGTTAGGAACGGATAAATTATGGAGACTGAAGTTGGGCGTTGGTCGTCCGCCAAAGGAGTGGGACCCTGCTCGTTATGTTCTTGCTCCCTTCGCAGAGGAAGAACTTTTATTGTTGGATGAGGTTTTAGGGCGTGGAGAAAAAGCAACCTATTTATGGATTAAAGAGGAATTTGAGCGTGCTATGAATCTATACCATAGATGAGTTAAGAGTATAACCTCCTAGGCTAGGGGTAATTCTACTAGTTAAGGGAGGTTATTGCGAGATGAAAATATTTAAGGTATGTCATACTTGTGATCGAATTATCGGAGAGATCGAGTTAGATGACTTGACCAACAACAGCACGGACCCTATAATGGATATCGTTGGAAATGTTGCATATGCACTATGCACAGACTGTGTACACGAAATGGAAACTGTACCTAGGAATGTATACCATTAATCACAGTTCTAGGGTTTATTTAATTGGGCCCCTTCTCGCTGTCACGGCACCTTGCCATCCTATGGCGGTGTTCTAACTCGAACATCCTTGTTCGAGTCAAGAACATCGTCTATAGGTCTTGGTGCTAGCCAAGTTTTCTAAATACTAAACAGAAAGTATAACGTTTCGTTACATACTTTCTGAAGCATAAGTGCAACTAAGGCTACCACCTTCGCTATCGCTTGGTGCTAGCCAAGTTTTCTAAATATCCGAAAGGATGAACATCATTTTGAGTAATATTCATACTTATCTTCGGCGGGGGCTTGATCTAAAAGAGATTGATCAGTCCTTAAGCCATGGGGAATGGCCCCAAATGATTTACGATTTAACAGGAAGCCAAAAAGCTGCCTTTGTTGCTCAGCTTTTACAAAAATCCAGACCGGGTTTAATCTTGACCTATTCGGAAGAGCAGGCTCAAAAGTGGGCGAATGATTTACGGACATGGTGTCCTCATCAAACCATTTTGCATTTGCCTACAACGGAATGGCTCCCTTTTGAAATATTGGGACGAAGCCGGGAAACAACCTCGGAAAGGATTAGGGTATTAAGTGAACTGGCTCTGAACCCGGAATGTACAGTAGTGGCTTCTGTCCTCGCTGTGGAACGACGATTATTTCCGGCCGAACGATGGAAAGAATTCACCTTAACATTTGAAGCAGGGCATAGATATAACTTATCCGAAGTTCTTTCGTCATTAACAACCAGTGGATATGAACGAATCGAAACGGTTGAGGGGCATGGTCAGTTTGCCTTAAGGGGAGGGATTTTAGACATTGCCCCTTTAGATGGAGAGGCAGTGCGAATTGAGTTTTTCGATGATGAAGTTGATTCCATACGGACCTTTGATCTAGGAACTCAGAAATCGATTCGTTCCCAGAATAAGGTCTCTATTTCCCCTGCCATGGAATATATCGTAACAAAAGAGGAGTTGGGAGAACTCCGCTTTGCTATTAGGGCTGAGGCTCGCAAAACCATCGGTCGTCTTCAACGTTCAGGGAGAAACGAAGCGGCTGAACACCTGCAAAACAAAGTAGATTTTATAGTAGAACGACTAGAGCAAGGGATTTTAGATGAAAACATCTATCCTTTTTTAAGCCTTATAAATATTCCTCTCGTTCCATTTTTCTCATACCTTTCCAAGGAGCGTTATGTAATTTTGGATGAGCCTCTACGCCTGAAGGAGCAGTTAGAGTTTGAGGCTAATGAACGTTTACTGGACTTTACGCAACAACTTGAACGCGGTGAAGGGTTTGTTCATCCTGAGTCACAGTTTATTGCCTACGAGGAGTTATCAAAGCAGGAGGGACGAAATCCCTTGATTGGACTTTCTACGCTGTTGAGGCAGGCTCCTGGGCTCTCTCCAAAGCGAATCTTTAACTTACACGCTCGTCCTTTAACAGGCTTTATGGGAAAAACAAGTAAATTGGTGGACGAGATTGTGCACCGTAAAGATGCTGGGAACGTAGTGGCACTATTTGTTGGGGATGAGGAACATGCCTTACGTTTGATTCAGGGCTTGAAGGACCGTGGAGTGACAGCAACTCGTAAAGATCTTAAAGATTCCATTGAGGAAGGGCATGTCTACGTCTATCCGTTTTCCATTGACCATGGCTTTGAGCTGCCCCTTGGCAAACTAGTCGTTCTCACTGAAACAGAGATTTATAAACGCGAGAGCAAGGCAGTTGTCAAAAAAACTAGTACACCTGCCCCAAAAAATGTGTTTATTTCCGATCTCAAACAAGGAGACTTTGTGGTACATGTCCACCATGGGATAGGACAATTTACAGGTATTGAACGTCTGGAAGTAGGGGGTATCGCTAAGGACTATTTTGGAATTCGCTATGCAGGAGAAGACCGACTTTATGTTCCCTTAGATCAACTTCATCTTCTGCAAAAATATTTAGGTAGTGCCGGTGAAACTCTGCCAAAGCTTTATAAACTTGGGGGATCCGAGTGGCACAAGGTAAAGAGGAAAACACGCAGTGCTGTCAAGGAAATGGCTATTGATTTAGTAAAGCTCTATGCTCAGAGAGAGGCCATTAAAGGGTATGCATTTTCTCAAGATAATGTGTGGCAGAATGAGTTTGAGGAAAAGTTCCCATATGTTGAAACTCCTGATCAACTTCAGAGTATTGCAGATGTGAAAGCAGATATGATGCGCTCACGTCCCATGGATCGCCTACTTTGTGGAGATGTGGGATATGGCAAAACGGAGGTTGCACTTCGTGCAGCATTTAAAGCAGTGATGGATAGTAAGCAAGTGGCTGTTCTTGTTCCTACGACTATTTTAGCTCAACAACATTTTAATACCTTCAAAGAACGGTTTATTGGATATCCGATTACCATTGAAATGATGAGCCGCTTCCGTTCTCAAAAGGAGCAAAAGGAAATCATAAAGGGTCTTAAGGAAGGGCGAATTGATGTCATTGTAGGGACACACCGGATCCTCTCCGAAGCAGTCAAATTCCATGATTTAGGCCTGTTAGTCATCGACGAGGAACAGCGGTTTGGGGTTGCCCATAAAGAAAAATTAAAAACGTTGAAGGGGAATGTCGATGTACTAACATTGTCGGCTACACCGATCCCCAGAACCTTACATATGTCGTTAGTGGGTGTCCGGGATATGAGTGTCATTGAGACTCCTCCAGAAGGGCGCTATCCTGTGCAAACCTACGTTACAGAATTCAGGGCAGATGTGGTACGAGAGGCAATACGGCGAGAGATTCAACGCGGGGGGCAAGTGTTTTATGTGCATAATCGGGTTGAGGACATGGACCAGGTCACTAACTTCTTAAGTCAATTGGTTCCGGAAGCTAAGTTTGGAGTTGCCCATGGGCAGATGCGCGAAAGAGAATTAGAGAGGGTTATGCTTGATTTTCTCGAACATGAGATGGATGTGTTAATATCCACTACGATCATTGAAACAGGTTTAGATATGCCTAATGCTAATACGCTGATTATTGATGAAGCTGATCGTTTTGGGTTGTCGCAGCTCTATCAATTACGTGGGCGAGTAGGAAGGTCAAATCGTAAAGCTTTTACATATCTTTTGTATAAACCCCAAAAAGTTCTTACGGAAATTGCCGAAAAACGTTTAGCAGCAATACGGGAGTTTACTGAATTTGGAGCAGGGTTTAAGATTGCTATGCGTGATTTGGAAATTCGTGGCGCTGGAAATTTAATAGGGGCTCAACAGCACGGACATTTAGCTGCAGTAGGATTTGAAATGTACAGTCAAATGCTTAAGGAAGCGGTTCAGGAACTTCGGGGAGAAAAAGTCGAAGAGGTTGTCGAACCGAGCATTGAGCTTCAAATTGACGCTTTCCTGGCAGATTCCTATGTAGCGGATAGTCAAACTAAGGCGACATTATACCAGAGGCTTGCTATGGTAAGGAATGAAGAACAGCTTAGTGAGATGGTAGACGAATTAGTGGATCGCTTCGGAACTCCGCCGCGAGAGGTTGAACACCTGATTGAGATCATCCGCCTCAAATTACTTGCGAGTTCGTTGAAAATTGAACAGATTCAACAATTAAAACAAAATGTAAGTATTCGTTTCTTGGCAGATACGGATTTTATAACGGGAGAGAAACTGATGTCTTTAGCATCTGCTTGTCCTTATCCGTTGGCCTTTAAAACCATGCAAAATGGAAATCTAGAGTGCAAGATTCGCATTCGTACCCTAGGTCAAGAAGCGGTGATTGAGGCAGTTCGCCGAGTGCTCTCGACATTTTGCGACATTGCTTCAAGACCAACTCCTTGATATACTATTCTCATGTCAAATCGAAAGGGTGTGTCTATATGAAAAAGTCCCGCATAGGGTTAATTATTGGGGCCTTGGCGTTAATGCTCGTGACTACAGGGTGTTCTTCGTTAGTAGGAGGTAAATGGGCGGTTAAAGTGAACGAAACCCCGATCCTAGTAAAGGATCTTGACGCCAGGGTTACGGAAGCTCAAGCGATTTATGAAAAACAAGGCATGAAATTTGACACGGACCAAGGGAAAGAGGCACTGCCTCAGATCAAAAACATGTTACTGGAGCGTATGGTTGAAGGAGAACTTATTGCCCAAGAAGTTAAAAAGTTAGCACTTAATCCTGAGGATAAAAAAGTAAAAGACCAAGAAGAGGTTATTAAGAAAAATATGGGGAATGAAGCAGCATTCCAAGATACATTAAAACAACAGGGAATGACAGAACCGGAATTAAGGAATTTTTTAGCAGTCTATGAGAAAATTACAGGGGATGTCAAAGTAAGCGATGCGGATCTTAAGGCCTTTTACGATAAGAATATTTCGTATTATAGCCAGCCTGAAAGTGTAAAGGCCCGGCACATTCTGGTTAAGACTGAGGATGAAGCAAATGCAATTATAGCTCAACTTAAAACCGGAGCAAGTTTCGAACAACTTGCTAAAGAAAAATCCATTGAACCTGGAGCTAAGGAATCTGGTGGAGATCTAGGTACCTTTACTAAAGGGAAAATGGTCCCGGAGTTTGAGACGGCAGCCTTTGCACAAAAAGTGGGCACGTTTTCCACAACACCTGTCAAAACCGAATTTGGCTTTCATGTCATCAAAGTTGAAGCTCATACTGTTGCAGCCGCTCCAGACTATGCTAAGGTAAAAGATCAAGTAGGGCAGGATGCATTGAATCAAGCGAAAGATGCTAAATTTCAAACCTATTTTGATGACATTCGTAAAAAAGCAAAAATTGAGTATTCTCAAGGATATCAGCCTATAAGTTAAAAAAACGGACAGAAGAAGGCATTGTAATAATGCCTTCTTCTGTTTTGCATTGGAAAATAATGAATAATTGGCAATCCCTAGATATATACTATCATTGAATTTAAGCTTATTTAGCTTGCAAAAAGGATAAAGAATTAATATTAGTCTAAAATAATAAAGGAGGAATGTGCGCCTATGAAAGCAACCGGTATTGTAAGGAGAATTGATGACCTTGGTCGTGTTGTTATTCCAAAAGAAATTCGTCGGACACTTCGCATTCGAGAAGGAGATCCGTTAGAGATTTTTGTAGATCGTGAAGGGGAAGTGATACTAAAAAAATATTCTCCTATCCGGGAATTAGGAGAATTTGCTAAGGAATATGCTGATTCATTGTTCGAGGCTACTGGACATATAACTTGTATTGCTGACAGAGATACTATTATTGCCGTGTCTGGGGCATCAAAGAAAGAGTTTCTTAATAAAGCAATCGGACCAGCTATTGAACAAGCCATGGAGGAACGAAAAACGATTCAAATTGGGTTAGCAGGCGAACATACCTCTTGCAAAAACTGTCCGGAAAATGAAGATGAAGAGTGTAAGTATACAAGTGAAGTAGTTGCGCCGATTATTACACAAGGGGATCCAATAGGGGCAGTGATCCTTATGTCTAAAGATCCTAACATGAAAATGGGTGAATTAGAGGTTAAGTTAGTTGAGACCGCCGCTGGGTTCTTAGCAAAGCAGATGGAACAATAATGTATACATAAATAAAAGCGGTTTTACCGCTTTTTTTTTTGAGACAATAGTTATTTAGATGATACTAGCGTTTCTATACCCTTTAGACAGTTTGTGGTAAAATACCGTAGGAGGTGAACAAAATGACTTCGTGTCTTCATGTTATTGGGTTAGGTCCTGCGGGGCTAGACCAGTTAACTGTCGGAAACTACCGGCGCATACAGAGTGCAACGAAAATTTTTGCACGTACAGCCCAACATCCCTGCATTCAGGATTTAATGGCTGAGGGTATAAGTGTTGAATCCTTTGATGAGATTTATGCTGCAGAAACTTCCTTCGAGGCAGTGTACGAAAAAATTATTGAACAATTACGCAAGGAATTAAAAAATAACTCTGAGGTGTTTTATGCCGTTCCTGGGCACCCTATGGTTGCGGAAAAGACAGTACAGCTTATTGGAGAAAAGCTTACGCAAGAGTATGATGTTATAATCCATCCAGCCATGAGTTTTGTGGATGAGATCTTTCGAGTCTTAAACCTTGATCCCATTGAAGGAGTAATAATACGTAACTATGATGCCCTTAAAGAGATTGCCCTAACTGGGCAGGAATGGCTTGTTATTCCTCAAGTTTATAACAAGCTGATTGCCTCTGAGGTCAAGTTGGATCTTATGAATATCTATCCGGATGATGCATGGGTATACGTTGTGCAGGCTCTAGGCACCGCCGGGGAACAAGTGGACAAGCTTCCCCTTTATGAGATGGATCATGAAAAATTTGATCATTTGACAACCGTTGTCTTACAACCAAACTCGGATGTTATATCATTTAACAAGTTGGCTAAAGTGATGAAAACTTTGCGTTCAGAGGGTGGGTGTGCATGGGATAGGGAACAAACACATGATACGTTAAAAAAATACTTGATTGAAGAAAGTTATGAAGTTCTTGACGCGATTGATAAACAAGATATGTATAATTTGTGTGAAGAGTTGGGAGACTTATTATTACAAGTAGTTTTTCATGCACAGATCGCTTCCGAGTCAGGTGTGTTTGAAATTCGAGACGTACTTCGAGAAGTTATTCAAAAAATGATTCGTCGACATCCTCATGTTTTCGGGGAAGAGAAAGCTGAAACAGCTGATGATGTTATTCTCACTTGGGATAGAATTAAGTCAATCGAAAAGGAGGACAATCAGCGGCTAGACTTCTTCAACGATCCTAAAGGGTTACCAGCCCTTATGTGGGCATCCTCAACCCAGCATAGAGTCGCGAAGGTAGGATTTGATTGGTCGGATCTTGAAGGACCTTGGAGTAAGGTTCAGGAGGAATTGCAAGAACTTGAAAGTGCCTTAGCTGAGGGAATCGGAATTCGTGAAGAACTAGGAGATTTATTGTTTTCCATTGTAAATTTATCGAGATATTTAAAGTTTGATACAGAAGAGGTTTTACGGGATACCATACATAAATTCCAAAGTCGGTTCCTAAAAATGGTTGAATTAAGCAGAGAAAAGGGTTTGATCTTTGAAAGACTTTCTCTCGATGAAATGGATACTTTCTGGGAAAAAGCAAAATCCCAAGAAAAAAGTGGCAATGAAGTGTAATATAATCTAAAAAAAGCAGGAGTTTGGTTATTTATCGCGAAATATAATTTACGTAGTAGATCAGTTATTAGGAGGGACTCGTTTTGAATAAGGCTGAATTAGTTAGCGCAGTTGCGGAGAAGGCTGACATGTCCAAAAAAGATGCTGAAAAAGCGGTTAAAGCTGTTTTTGAAGTAATTGAGGAATCGTTGGCGCAGAGTGAAAAAGTCCAACTAGTTGGTTTTGGAACATTTGAAGTTAAAGAACGCGCAGCCCGGACTGGAAGGAACCCACAAACCAAGGAAGAAATCCAAATTCCAGCCGCAAAGGTGCCTGGCTTTAAAGCAGGTAAAGCTCTCAAGGACGCAGTACAAAAATGAGTCTTAGGACGGCTGATAAAATCAGGTTCCAGGTTCTGTCTGGAACCTGATTTTATCTATTAGTGGGCGTCATTAGTTTTCCTAAGGGGGTTTTTATGCGTATTGATAAATATTTGAAAGTTTCTAGACTTGTTAAGCGTCGCACAGTTGCTAAAGATGTTTGTGTAGGAGAGAAAATTTCTATTAATGGTAAAGTTGCTAAACCTTCAGCTGAAGTCAAGTTGGGGGATCGCATTATCCTTGAATTTGCAAATCGAGTAATTGAAGTACAGGTATTGTCCACCCCTAACAGTGTAAAAGCCAACGAAGCTCATACACTCTACGAACTGATTCGGGATGAACGAAAGACAGAGTCTTAATTAAAGGCTCTGTCTTTTATTAATATATCAAGCATCTAGGGTACCGTTAGGTACCCCTTTACGGTGGAAGAGGGTAAGAAGTGTCAAAGTAAGTGTTATGGAATTGATAATGTAGTCTAGTCTAAAGGATGGGAAAGATGAATAGGGATATAAGAGTAAAAGAGTTAGGGGGATGGGGCATGGTTGATAAGATTGCCAAAGGACATCGCCTTGTCATGGAAAATCGAGAACTCATAGAGTTGTCAGGGGTACGAAAGGTTCAGTCCTTTGACCCCAAGGAAATAGTTCTTGAAACCGAGATGGGAATACTGAGTGTCAAAGGGGAACAATTAGGCATCAAGTTACTTAATCTTGAGGAAGGGTTAGTAGACCTGCAAGGTTCAGTCGTCGCATTAATCTATCATCGAAATTCTAGCGATGCTTCACGTCGAGGATTTCTGAACCGGGTATTCCGTTGACACTCCATAATTCCTCTGTAGTTTGAAGAAAAAGGAAGGGGGAAGGAGAAAGGAGGAAAGAACAATCTCAGAATTTGAGACGTTTTTTTGGGTAATCCTTGGGGGAGCAACAGTAGGATTAGTTTTCGACAGTTATCGCTCATTTCGCAGTTGGCAACACTGGGGACAGATTTTGACCTTTATCGGGGATGTAATTTTCTCGTTGGTTGCCATGGGTATTCTTTTTTACTTTTTCGAAAAAGCAAACGCTCTTGATTTTCGATTTTATACTATTTGGGGAAGCTTGCTAGGCTTATTGGTTTATCTAAGAATACTAAGTCGTTTTACTCTGCGTTGTTTCTTTGGCCTCTATAGATTCATATCCTTTCTTGCAAAACTTATCCACAGAAGTATAAGGATTCCAGTTAGGGGATTGCGGCTTATTATGAGGCCGCCCTATGCCCTGTTATCTTGGTTGGGCTTATTGCTGTATCGAATTGGAGAAGTGATCTTACTTGAGAGAATTAGGCATGTCCAAAGAAGGCTAAAAGATTGGTGGAAGGGACTCCTTCCCCCAAGAACTAATGGTTAAAATTTTCCAGGGGGCTTGATTCCTTAATAATGAGTGACTATAATAAGAGTTGCCGGATTAGTTTGTACTCTTTTTGTAAATGAATTGTAGGTAATCTGTCCACAAACTATCCACACTTTGTGTATAACTTTTAGCAAGGGCGTGCCAATGTGCAACTAGAAATTCGGGGTTTGGAAAAACTAAGTTTTCGGGAACGCCAAGCAGTTATTCTCAAGGAGAGTGGGAAGTCTTTAGAAGACATCGCCAAAAGACTTCATCTCAGTCAGAGTTCGGTAGCAACGTTGTTAACTCGTGCAAGAAGTAAAGGGTATGAAATCGTTTGTATTATCCCGGGCGCGGAACTAGGTATAGGAGGAGAGGAATTGGATGAAGAGGGCTCATCTGAAGAGTAACTCTAAAAATCGCCAAAGGGTTCGGATTCGTCTTAGTTCTGTTCTTATGCTATGCCTGATTATGATAGTGGTTGGAAGTTCGGGGTGGCAGATATGGAAACTTCGCTCTCAAGTTGAGGAGCAACTAGCTCAATTAAATCAGGAAAAGGCTAAGTTGCTTCAACAAGAAAAAATTCTTAACGATGAGATCACACGCTTGAATACACCAAGTTACATCGAGCAGTTGGCTCGCGAGCAGTTAGGACTTGTGAAAGAAGGCGAAATTCTCATTTCTCCCAAGAATTAGTATTGAACATTAGACTCGTTAACCTTGACAGGCACGAAATGTACTGCATATAATATAGAGTAAGTATAGATAGATCATCACAAGGAGGAGTTTGCTTCGTATGGCCATTGACGTTGGCAGTATTGTTGAAGGGGTCGTAACAGGGATCACGAACTTTGGAGCTTTTATTGAATTGCCGGATAGAGTTACCGGACTCGTACATATCTCGGAAGTCGCTGATGCCTATGTCAAGGACGTTCGAGATTACTTAAAGGAACAAGATCATGTTAAGGTAAAGGTTATTCATGTTGATGAAAAGGGAAAAATAGGGCTGTCAATCAAGCAAGCAAACCCCACTGTTCGTAACGTGGGTCGTGAACGCCGTCTTCCGCCAACAGTATCCTTTGAGGATAAATTGGCTAAGTTTATAAAGGACAGTGATGAACGTCAGACTGAGTTCCGTCGGGCCACAGACTCTAAACGTGGAGGTAGAGGATCAAGTAGATACTAGAACACATAACCGCCGAAAGGCGGTTTTTTTTATACTGTCAAAAAGTAGCGTTATATACTGCAAGAAGGGCTAATACGTGCGAAGACAGTGTCTGCAAGAAGGGCTAATACGTGCGAAGACAGTGTCTTCGTGTGTGTGTGTGTGCGGGCGCCAGCCAAGTTTTCTTTAACGTATCGTATAACTTTAGGGTCTTCTTTCACTGATGTCATCCTGAGCGATAGCGAAGGATCTAGATCCTTCAGTCGTCCCTCCTTCAGGATGACACAGTGCTTAAGTCGCTTTCATAGCAAAGACATGATAGAGAATGCTGGAATATTTATACGGCAAATAGTGCTTTAGCGAAACAATGGAGACATTTATTGTGAACAACGTCGAAAGTTGTTGTGCTTTATTGACGTTACTAGACAAGCTTTGCTAAGAACTTGCGCTATAATATTACCAATAAATGGGTAAGAGGTGACGTTATGGCAGAGTGGGCAACATTAAAAGTAGATCAAGGTCTGCGAAGCAGAATTTCCGTTGAGAGTGCACTCCTTCCAATAGTTCTGGGAGGGCTATTGGCTCGGGGGAGTATCTTGGGCCTCCAGCCCTTTGGAGTGGCTATCGGAGCGGCCTTGATATTGAGGGGAGAAAAGGGATTTTTCTTTGGCCTAGTTGGTGTTCTAATGGGCTTAATTTCATTAAATGATATATCCTTTACTTTACAAGGTGTGGCTATTTTAGCTTCTTTGATGGTAATACTTCCTTCAATCCGCAAAAAGAAGCACCAAGGAATATATTTGTTTGGCTTAACCAGTCTAATAACAGCTCTGATTTCTTATCTTGCAATTAGCTTAGCGAATCCTAATCTCTATGCTTTTTTAGTAATCGCTCTTCACGGGGTGCTATCAGGAGGATGTGCCATTATTTTTTGGTTCGCTCTATGTCACCAAGAAGCTATATGGAGAGGAGAATTTCAGCGCGAACAGGGAATTGCCTGGCTTTTCATCTTGATTGGTTTGATTAGCGGTCTTCAAGGGGTCCAGGTTATGAGTATTAACTTTTCTATCGTGCTATTGAGTTTTTTTACATTATTTGTATCGGAACGTTACGGAGCAGGTACTGCGGCGGGCGTAGGGGCATTGCTGGGTTTTATGCCACAATTATCAACAAATACCCAGAATCTTATAGATGCAGGTATATATGGATTGGCAGGGTTTTGTACTGGGGCTTTTAGGCGGTTTGGCAAACTTGGAATAGGGACCGCTTTTATTGCGGTAATGCTGATGCTTACCGTCTTTTTGCGTCAGGAGGCAATATACTCTCAACTTGTTTCTTCTACAGTGGGGCTTTTCCTCTTCTTATTATGGCCTGGGGCGACCCCCGAAAAAGACTTTCTTAAACCAAAGGTGATTCCAGAGGTTGAGACCACTGTTTCTAAAGTAAAGGCATTGTCAGAGATTTTTGATCAAATTGCCTTAAGTTACCAAGCAGCAGAGGCAGAATCTATCGAGATGCGCCCAGAAGTTCCAGAACTCATGAATATACTAGTGGAGCGTGTATGTCATTCTTGCCCCACAAGGGACGTATGCTGGAATCGAGAATTTTATAAAACGTATCATATCTTCTTTGAACTCTTTGGTTTAGTCGAAAAGGAAACTAATATCAAATTACAATCTTTGCCCATCGAATGGAAACGGCACTGTGGACGGCTAAAAGAGATGCTCCTAGGAGTACAGTTTATTATAGAGCAAGAAAAGAACCAGGAGACATGGCGCCGTCGTTTGCTTTTAAATCAAGAGGCATTGTCACGCCAATTTCTCAATGTTTCCCAGGTCATTGGAAATTTAGCTAAGGAGCTTCACACACAGCATAATTGGGAAGTAGTAAAACCTTCAAATCTAGCCCGCCGTCGGCGATATTTTATGGATGTGGGGATAACAACATTCACGAAAACCGGAAACGGAATGAGTGGTGATAATTATGCTTCTATTGCCTTCTCTACAAAGGAACATGCGTTTATTTTAAGCGACGGTATGGGCGTTGGGGAAAATGCCGCAAAGATGAGCGCAACGGCCTTGACCCTCCTTGAGCAGCTTCTAACAACAGGGTTTAAACCAGAAGGAGCAATACAAGCGCTTAATTCTATATTAGTACTGCGTTCCCCTGAAGAAAGTTTCGTAACCATTGATATGGCAATTCTTGATTTGGAATCGACGAACTTAAAGATCATTAAAGTGGGCGCTTCGCCCTCGTACATGATTGGACCAGATGGAGTGAAAACTATTGAATCGTCAAGCCTTCCGGCGGGCATCTTAAACCAAATTGATACGCCAGTCATTGAAATGGAGATGCAGAATGGAGAATCGTTAATCTTATTAACGGATGGGGTGCAAGATGTTTTGAAAGAACAAGATGACTGGATTAAAAACTTCCTAGAGAAAATGCCTCCTATCAATAAATCTCAGGAGCTTGCTGAACTAATTGGACAAGAAGCCCGTCGATTAAGCGGGGGGACGTTGGAGGATGATGGTATCGTAATGGTTATTAGAAAAAACTATTGGAGCGAATGATTGTTTTTGAAAAAAAGACAAGTGAGTGACAAAAGTTACTGGGAAAAGCTAAGTTCAAAAGCAGGATAACAGAAATGTGCGTCGAATCAAACTATTATGTCTTTTTATCAAGACTAGCCCAGCACCTAAGTTGTTAAACCAAATTTACACGTTGAGTCTAGGAGAATAACCCAAAAGTATTTTTAGTTAAAAGTACATTTTTGGATATACTAATCCCGATAATTAGTATATCAGGGATAACGGTCCTATGCTTTATATACTGAGGTTAACTAGTGGTGCGGGTAACTATCCATTCCTTCACAGGGAAGAAGAAATTTTAATTAAGGGAGCGGATTTAGAAATGGCTTGGGATGCTACAAAACTAAAGGACTGGCAGATTGCCGAAGAGGCCGAGAAAAACATGCCTACTGTGGACGAATTAATCGAGAAGTTGTCACTTAGAAAAGAGGAAATTATTCCATACGGAAGAACACCAAAAGTAGATTTTCTGAAAATGATGGAGCGGCTTGGGGATAAGCCTGATGGCAAATATATTGAAGTAACAGCCATTACGCCAACTCCACTTGGTGAAGGAAAAACGACGACGACTCTCGGTTTAATCGAGGGACTTGCTAAGAGAGGCAAGAATGTTGGCGGTGCTGTTCGTCAACCATCCGGCGGTCCGACCATGAATATTAAGGGTACTGCTGCTGGTGGTGGTAACGCTCTGTTGATTCCGATGACTGAGTTTTCCTTAGGACTCACAGGGGATATTAATGACATCATGAACGCTCATAATCTTTGCATGGTCGCATTGAATGCCCGGATGCAGCATGAAGCAAACTATACTGATGAAGTGTTAGCTTCAAAAGGCTTGAAACGTTTAGACATAGACCCCAAAAATGTGGAAATGGGTTGGGTTATCGACTACGCGGCTCAAGGTCTAAGAAATGTTATTATTGGTATTGGTGGTAAAAAAGATGGCTTCCAGATGCAATCTAAATTTGGAATTGCCGTTGGATCAGAGTTAATGGCTATCTTGGCAGTCGCTAAAGACCTTCCGGACCTCAGAGAGCGGATTGGCAAGATTATCGTTGCCTATAGTAAAACTGGTGAACCGGTTACTGCTGCCGACTTAGAAGTTGATGGCGCAATGACTGCTTGGATGCGGAATACTATCAATCCGACCATTTGTTACACAGCAGAAGGTCAACCTGTTATGGTTCATGCCGGTCCGTTTGCTAATATTGCTATTGGCCAATCCTCCATTATTGCTGACCGCGTTGGGCTCAAAATGTTTGATTACCATGTTACGGAAAGCGGATTTGCTGCAGATATCGGATTTGAGAAGTTCTGGAATGTTAAGGCTCGTTTGGGCGGCTTAAAACCAGATGTATCCGTTCTTGTTGCAACCATTCGTGCTCTTAAAATGCATGGTGGCGGACCTGCTGTGGCACCTGGTCGTCCTTTACCAGAAGAGTACACGAAAGAAAACCTTGAACTCGTGGAAAAAGGGTGCGCCAATCTGCTTCACCATCTAAACATTATTAAAAAGTCTGGAATTGTTCCAGTTGTATGTATTAATGGTTTCTACACAGATACCCAAGCAGAAATTGACTTGATCAAGAAAATCGTACGAGAAGCAGGAGCCCGTTGTGCCCATTCCGATCACTGGCTCAATGGTGGAGACGGTGCTTTGGAATTAGCAGACACGGTTATGGACGCCTGCAATGAACAATCTCAATTCAAATGCCTCTATCCATTAGAAATGCCACTTCGTGAACGTGTTGAACTCATCGCTAAAGAAGTTTACGGGGCTGACGGCGTAGATTGGTCCCCAGAAGCGGAAGCTAAGGCTAAGAGATTTGAATCAGATCCTTATTATGCCGATTTTGCCACCATGATGGTGAAAACCCACTTAAGCCTCTCCCATGATCCCACTCTGAAAGGTGTCCCCAAAGGTTGGAGATTGCCGATCCGTGACGTCTTAGTATATGGCGGAGCAAAATTCCTTTGCCCAATGGCTGGGGCAATTAGTTTGATGCCCGGGACAAGTTCAGACCCCGCTTACAGAAGAATTGACGTTGACACCAAGACCGGTAAAGTAATGGGATTGTTCTAGGATTCGGTAGGGGCAATTCATGAATTGCCCCTACTTACATAGAGGAATTTTTTAGGCCCTGAATTAAATCAGGGCCTTTTTGATTTAACCATTCTAACAAAAATAAGTATTTGTTTTTAAATGAAAGTGTTAAAATAGTTAAGATTAGCAGGTTTGAAATTATAGTTTTCCGTGGAAGCTATAACTATTGATATAAAGGGGGCGCAAGATGTACGAGCAATTGCGCAAATACATATTACCACAGCTAATTCCGTCTAAAACCAGAGTGTTGGTCGCTGTATCCGGAGGACCAGACTCCATGGCCCTAAGTCATATTTTATGGCGCTATTCACAAGACGAGAGTTGGAGAGGAATTTCCCTAGTATTAACCCATGTGCATCATGGCGTTCGAGCTGAGTCGGATGAGGAAGAGGATATGGTTCAACAATTAGCTAAGCTGTGGAATGTCCCTTGCCGTATTCATCGTTTTCACGCTAAACAATACGCTAAATCCACAGGTCAATCCTTCCAAGAAGCTGCTCGGGAGTGGCGTTACGCACGTTGGAGAGAGGATATGATTGAGGAAGGGTGCTCCCTTCTGGCAACTGCTCATCACCTTGGGGACCAAGCTGAAACAATACTGTATCGCTTGCTTAGAGGGAGTGGTACGGCAGGTTTAGCGGGAATGTATCCGAGCAAGGACTCAATTATTCGACCCCTGCTAACCTATACAAAAGCAGATATTTTGCATTATTGTAAGAGCGAAGCAGTCCCCTACGCTCTCGATCCTTCAAACGAAGAACCAGTCTATGTGCGTAATCGGATCCGCTTAGAATTGTTGCCGGAGTTGGAGAGAAGTTACAATTCACGTATTCAGGAGGCGCTAGGCCGAACGGGAGAACTACTACGTTGGGATGAAGAATACTTAACTCAGCAAGTTGAGATCGCCTGGAGGCGGTATTGCTATAAAGACTCCCAGAAAATGACCTGCTTGAGCCGTGATGTTTTTAAAGAGCCCCCTGCCATACTTTCCCGTCTATTACGCAGAGCAGCGATGCAGGTTACACAAGAACCCCGTGGACTTGGTTTTGCCTACGTTACGAAGATTATGGCCTCTCAAGGGAAGCCGGGTTGGGTACAAGATTTGCCGGGTATGCAAGTTAAGATCACAGAAAAGGGGTTGCAGTTTAGCCCTGTAAATATCCGACAACTCGATAGAATAATAGGTAAGGCAGACGAGAGGGAGTTGGACATAAACATACCCTTAGTTATAGGGAAGTGGATAGAAATTCCAAGTTTGAGAGCAGCAATCGGTTTATGGAGAGGTTCGGAGCCCCCTGGGATTACTGATTATGAAAGGCGCGAGGGCCAGATAGCAATTTTTAGTACGGAGCTATTCGCTAGGGTTTCAGAACAGACCTTGGTATGTCGCACACGTCGCGAAGGGGATAAAATGTGGTTTAAGGATGTTGGGCATAAGTCCCTAAAAAAGGTTTTTCAGGAAGCAAAGGTGGCAGTTAAAGCAAGAAGTAGTATGTTACTGATAGCCCATGGGACAGAGGTTCTATGGATTCCGGGTATTCGCCAAAGTGGGCTATATTATGCAGATGATAACGTCGATAAAGTTTATTGTATTCTCGCTACACCCATGAGGTCTTCTAATTTGGATTCATTGTAAAACTGGGTACTGCATGGTATAATATGAAGAATTGCTTCTTCATGAGGCGAGCTTCCGAACTTAGAGAGGAGGACCATATTTGAAGGTCTTAAAGAATGCGGCAATTTATATACTTATAATTCTCATGGCAATTATGCTAATAAAGTGGTCGACCCCTCCTGTTAGTAAAGAGGTAGGTCTGGATTATAACGCTTTTAAAAAGGCAGTTGTTGAGGATCAGGTTAAAAGTGTCGTAGCGGTTGTCGAAAACAATTCTACTAAGTATACCGTCACTATGAAAGATGACAAAAAACATGAGGTAATTGGTCTAGCTTCGGATCCACAGCTTACGACAGATTTGTACGCTCACGTTAATTCGTTTGTCGTTGAGCCACCTCCAAAGACACCTTGGTGGGTAGGCTTGCTGACGACAATGTTACCTATTATTGTGATCGTTGGTTTGTTCTTCTTTATGATGCAACAAAGCCAGGGCGGCGGAAATAGGGTAATGCAGTTTGGGAAAAGCAAGGCGCGTTTGGTTGGGGAAGATAAGAAAAAGGTAACCTTTGCGGATGTAGCTGGTGCTGACGAAGTCAAAGAAGAGCTTCAAGAAGTCGTTGAATTCTTGAAGACGCCAAAGAAGTTCCACGAATTGGGAGCTAAAATACCTACTGGGGTTTTATTATTTGGACCTCCAGGAACAGGTAAAACACTGCTTGCCCGGGCTGTCTCGGGAGAAGCGGGGGTACCCTTCTTCAGTATTAGCGGCTCGGATTTTGTTGAGATGTTCGTGGGAGTTGGAGCTTCTCGTGTTCGAGATTTATTTGAACAAGCCAAGAAAAATGCTCCTTGCATAGTTTTTATTGATGAGATCGATGCAGTTGGAAGACAAAGAGGAGCAGGCTTAGGTGGTGGACATGATGAGCGAGAACAGACTCTAAACCAACTCCTTGTTGAAATGGACGGATTTAATGGTAATGATGGAGTTATTATCATTGCGGCTACGAACCGGGCTGATGTTCTTGATCCAGCCCTCTTGCGGCCGGGCCGTTTTGATCGACAGGTAATAGTTGATACACCCGATGTTAGAGGACGCGCGGAAATCCTTAAAGTCCATGCTAAGGATAAACCTTTAACAAAGGATGTCGATCTTGAGGTGATAGCACGTCAAACTTCAGGATTTACTGGGGCTGACTTATCAAATCTCCTAAATGAAGCTGCCCTTCTTTCTGCTCGTCGAGGTGAAAGCCAGATTAAGCAGCAGACGGTGGAAGATTCTATTGAACGAGTTATTGCTGGTCCGGAGAAGAAAAGCCGAGTAATAAGCCCCTTTGAAAGGAAGCTTGTTTCTTATCATGAAGCTGGGCATGCCTTGCTGGGAGAGCTCCTCACTCATACAGATCCCTTGCATAAGGTCTCTATTATCCCACGTGGGCGGGCAGGAGGATACACCCTCCTCCTTCCGAAAGAAGACCGTAATTATATGACAAAATCCCAACTGCTGGACCAAGTGGTCATGTTACTCGGTGGACGTGTGTCTGAAGCAGTCGTCCTGCATGAAATCAGTACAGGTGCATCAAATGACCTTGAGCGAGCTACAGGGATTATTCGCAAAATGATTACTGAATTAGGAATGTCCGAGGAGTTAGGTCCATTAACCTTTGGTCACAAAGAAGAGCAAGTATTTTTAGGAAGAGATATTTCGCGTGATCGAAGTTACAGTGATGCGGTAGCCTATTCGATTGACAAAGAAGCTCGACGCATTATTGATGGTTGCTACAAAAAGGCTCAAGATCTTATTGAGCAAAATATAGACAAATTACATGCCATAGCTGAAGCATTAATGGAAAAAGAAACCCTGGATGTTAAGGATTTTGCAGCTCTGATGGCGAAGTTTGATGATAAGGCCGAAGGCGAACAAGTGAAAACGCCGGTAGCTTTAGATAAGCCTGTTGAAGTTGTATCGAATATGACGGAACCTAAAATCAAGCAGGATGAAGAGTTGATTGGTCAGACACTGGAAGATGAATTGAATAAGATTCAGTAAACTTTCAGCAAATGTTGCCGACGAGACTTCGGTTTCGAAAGTGAATTGGCATTGACGAATACTCTAATCCTACCGAAGCAGAACATGGAACACCTATTAAGTGGAAGTCCTAAATGTGGATAGACTTTATTAGAGGAAAATTCTGTAGAGGAGAGAAGTATTAAGATGGAACGTACGTTTATTATGCTTAAACCGGATGCAGTTCAGAGGGGATTAGTCGGAGAGGTAATCAATCGTTTCGAGAAAAAGGGCTTTAAACTTGTGGGAATGAAGCTCATTCAAGTTGATCGTGCTTTAGCTGAAGCGCATTACGCAGAACACCGGGGTAAAGGGTTCTTTGAACCAACCGTTGGTTACATTATGTCGTCTCCCGTTGTTGCGATGGTATGGCAAGGAAAAAACGTTGTTGCATTGGCTCGCGAGTTAATGGGGGCAACAAATCCAGCCAATTCTAATCCTGGATCGATTCGTGGAATGTTTGGGATGGATATCAGTAGAAATGTTATTCATGGCTCGGACTCAGTTTCCAGTGGAGAACGAGAGATTGCGCTCTATTTCAAACCAGAAGAACTTGTGGACTATCAAAAAGCGGGCGAAGAATGGCTGAGTGAGTAAGCTCCGTTTCATCTGAGACAGAAAAGAACTGTGAAACGCCCACTAATACGAAAGTTGATTTCATGGAATTGATAAAGGAATAAGGACGCCCGCAGGGGTGTCCTTTTTTCAAAAGTTGAGTTCGGAACGGGAAGCAGGAGAACCGTCCTTGTTTCCTTTTGGAGGTGTATTATGCATTTGAATAAAAAAGAACGGTCTTTACTGGGGTTGGCTTCAGTTTTTCTCGGCTTTCTTTTTTTTATTTTAATTAAAGCTCAGGGAGTTGCTGGAGGTCAGGTAACACTTCAAGAAACGGCGATTCCGAGTCTAATTAAAACGGAACAGGAAAATCAACAACTTTCCGTAGAGAATGAAAAGATCGAGCAAGAATTAATAAAATATGCTCAGGGTCAAAGCGCATCGGTCTTACTAAATCAGCAAGTTACCGAAGCGATGATGAATGGAGGATTAGTTGAACTTACTGGTCCTGGCGTACAAATTACCTTAGATGATTCAACCCGGGTAGCCATTGGAGGAGAAGACCAGAATAATTATTTCATACATGAAGAATATATTCGTGAAATTTTAAATGCCCTTTGGAATGGAGGCGCGGAAGCCATTGCCGTGAACGGTCAGCGCGTAACTACTCATACGGAAGTGTTCTGTGGAGGCTCGTTTATTCAGATCAATGGCACTCGGCAAATGCCGCCTTACGTGATCGGGGCAATTGGTGACTCGCGCAATTTGACTGCTGCGCTGAAGTTCTATGGCTGGGATAGACTTGGAGAGTTTCAGGAGCAGTATGGGATTACCCGCAAACTTGAGGTTTTAAGCGATATCAGAACACCAGCGGGTAAATTACCCAGTTATCGATATGCTGAACCAGTCAAGGAGGGGACATGATGCAACGATGGAAAAGAACTCTAGCCTTGCCTGTCACTATGGTTGCGATTGCCTTAGGTTTTTTGATAGCTCTTCAGGCTCAAACTCAAAAGAATGTGTCAGCTGCTGAACAAATTGGTGAGCAGCGTATGACTCAAATGAAAGCTGTGTTGATAAACTCTCAGGAGCAAAATGCCCAGCTTCAGAAGAGACATCAAGAATTATCGGAAAGGCTGGATTTGGCACGTAAGCAGGTTGGGACGGACCCCCAACTGCTTGTTCATCTAAAACAATTGCAAATGCTTAATGGGACGCAAGCGGTAGAAGGTCCCGGTATAATGATTAGTATTGATGATCGTAATAAAAAGGTTGCCTTTCCCTTGAACACGAATGATATTGCAAGGATGGTTAACATCTTGAAACTAGCTGGCGCAGAGGCAATCAGTATTAATGACCAACGAATTGTTGGTTCAACGGCTATTGTTCTAAGCGGAAATTCGACGATCCTAGTGAATCAAGTGCCCATAAACCGTTCTGAGGGAATTCCCTATGAAATAAGCGCAATCGGCAATCAAGAAACACTTTTGGATTACTTTTCTGAACTTGAAGCTGTGGCCTTGAAACAAAGAGGTATGACCGTAAGCATTGTAAGAAAGGCCCTGAGTATTCCATCCTATAAAGGGTCATATACGTTTACCCATGCAGAATCATCCAGCGCCCCGGAGCCTTAAATCTCTGAATATCCTATAAGTGAACTATGGGGAGTGGGATGATGTTACTTTCGATGGCTCGGGTCAATCGGCTATTGGACCATGAATCTTATATTTTCTATATAGAGATGATTAACGAATTAGAAAAAGAACGACGGTTTTGTAAACATGGCTTCGACCATGGGTTAAGTGTCGCGCGTATCGCTTATACTTATCTGCTCGAAAAAGGGGACATGGGTTTATCCAAAGAGGGAATATACGCAGCAGCTTTGCTTCATGATATTGGTAGATGGGTAGAATATCAAACGGGTGAAGATCACGCAGAGGTAAGTGCTCGATTGGCATGTCCCTTGCTTGAGGACTGCGGCTTTGATGCTGAAGATATTCAGGTGATTTTAGTAGGGATACGAGAACATCGGCGTCATCATGACGCCAATTTATCTCCGTTAGGAGAAGCGCTAGCCATAGCTGATGATTGGTCGAGAGACTGTCGGTATTGTTCCGCTCAAACCCAATGTTATAAGTTTACACCTGAGATGAAGCAGATTGTGTATTAAGGGAGGAACGATGTATGCAAACATATGGTATGCGGTGGGTCATTATGGATAATTTGCAAGAAGCTAGAGCAGCTTTACAACAGATTGGGTCTGACCCCGGTGGAATCGCACACATGGTTGGAAAAGGAATAGGGAGAGCTATTAAATTAGAGCAAGTGCCCTTACGTGTTGCACATATTCTTAAACAAGAAATGCTGTCTGTTGGTGGAGATGCCGCAGTTCACCGAGATGTAATCACTAATAATGTCGATACTACTGATGTTATGTTATTAGGTACAGTACGGCAACTCGAAAACCTTGCCAAGAAGATATTATCCCAGCCCTTTGGACTTAAGAAAATCGGACATGCCCTCAAACAGTTGCTGACTAACCTAGAACCTTCTAAAGTCCGAATATTGAATTGTCGAGGGAAGGAACTGACACTTGGGGAGCGTACCCTGGTTATGGGAATTTTAAATGTTACCCCGGATTCATTCTCTGACGGGGGCAGGTACACTAGTATTGAAAATGCAATCTCTCTAGCCGAATGTATGGTTGAAGAAGGAGTAGACATTATAGATGTCGGAGGGGAGTCAACTCGTCCGAATTATGCGGGTATAAGTGCCGAAGAGGAATGGAATCGTTTAGAGCCCGTACTGAAGACTCTCTTAGAACGGGTAACTGTTCCTATCTCCGTAGATACCTATAAGGCAAGCGTCGCAGCCAAGGCCCTTGAAGTGGGTGCTCACATCATAAATGATGTATGGGGGTTGCAAAAAGACCCTGACATGGCCAGAGTTGTCGGGGATTACCAAGTGCCTGTTATTGTTATGCATAATCAAGATGGAACAAGCTACCAGCATTTGATGGGAGACATTCTAAGTTTTCTACAAAAAAGTATAGAGTTGGCTGAAGCCCAGGGATTATCGGGAGACCAGATAATTGTCGATCCCGGAATTGGATTTGGGAAAACAACTGAACAGAATCTTGAGGTTATGGCTCGTCTGGCAGAGTTTAAAACACTGGGACATCCGGTGCTGCTTGCTGCATCGCGTAAATCTATGATTGGAAATACTTTAAACCTTACCGTGGATGAGCGCTTAGAGGGAACCCTAGCAACCAGCGTTCTGGGAGTTGTTTCTGGGGTAGATATCATCCGGGTTCATGATGTGAAGGCAAACCTTAGGACAATACGAATGTCAGACGCTATCGTGAGGGGACAGAAGGGAGTTCACTATGTCGGAGCATGATGTTATACATCTTCGCGGACTAGAATTCTATTCTTACCATGGAGTTTTGCCGGAAGAGCAAGTGTTGGGGCAACGATTTTTAATTGATATAGACCTTTTCTCAGATTTTCGGCAGGCGGGTTCTTCAGATCGAGTAGAGGATACGATCCATTATGGAGAGGTATACCAAGTAATTAAGAAATGTGTTACTGAGGACAGATATTTGTTAATAGAACGCTTAGCCGAGGAAATCGCCCAACGGGTTCTGAGAGGGTTTACTTGTACATCAGTACGGGTAGAAGTACATAAACCCCAGGCTCCAGTCCCAGGGATTTTCAAAGATGTTTCAGTGGAGATTTGGCGAGGTAGGTGAGAGACATGCGGGTGTTTATAGGGCTAGGCAGTAATCTGGGGGACCGGGCCTATTATCTTAGAGAGGCGATCTCCGCTTTGGAAAGTCCAACGACAAGGGTTAAGGCGGAGTCTGGAATTTATGAAACAGAACCTTGGGGTGGGATAGATCAGCCTCTTTTCTGGAATCAGGTAATAGAGATTGATACAAGCCTTGAGCCCAGGGACCTTCTTCATGTTTGCCAGAAAATTGAATTAGAACTGGGAAGAGAACGCAAGGTACATTGGGGTCCGAGGACAATTGACATTGACCTGCTTATTTATGATAATAGAGTCAGTGAAACTGAAGAATTAAGGTTACCACATCCTTACTTGGAAGAACGTGCCTTTGTAATTGCTCCTTTACGAGAGATTGCCCCCGAACTCGTCTTGCCATCAGGAAAATCGATCAATGAAGTCTCTGGGGAGGGAAAGGTTCATCTCCTCACTAAATAACCAAACCTATATCAGACGATATCCTAGAGAATTGTACTGATTGAGGGAAACTATTAGCTTAGCTTTTAAAATAAATTAAGACCCATATTAATTGTATACCGTAATAATACCCGCTTGGATCTTAGGCGACCGAGACGGAGGAAACACTCCTTCACGCTCGTGAAGGTATTTTTTTGTTTATTTATAATTATCGGACTATTCAGCCTAGAGGATAAAGATATGTGTTTAGGGAGGAGGATCGGAGATGAAATTTGGAATTATTGGAGCCGGAATAGTAGGTACCGCCTTAGCGGTGCGATTAACAGAAGCAGGGCATGAATGTGTAGGGGTTCACACCCGAAGCCGTCTCTCCTATGAGCGGTTTCGCAGTTATGTTAATAAAGACCATTTCTTGTTAGAAGAGCTGGTACCTGCCGTTGAGTTTTTGTTTATTACAACACAAGATGGGATGATTCGATCTATTGCAGAAACACTGGTAGCGAAGGATCTAATTGTACCAAGGCAAGTATGGATTCACTGCTCCGGCTCACTTCCTTCGGCAGTTTTACGTGTTCAGGAGGAATTGCCTGTGCGTTGTCTGTCTCTACACCCACTACAAGCCTTTGCAAGCGTTGATAATGCACTAACAATTCTTTCAGGAACTCACTTCGGGATCGAAGGGGAGGAAGAGGAATTAGGAGAGGGGATTGTAAAAGATCTTGGTGGAATTTCGCATAGCATTTTGGCCGACCAAAAAACACTTTATCATGCAGGTGCGGTGGTGGCCTCTAATTATTTGGCGGTTCTTGCTTCAATAGCTGTAGAGCTTTTTGCCGAAGCAGGAATTCAAGGAGAGGAAGCCCTAGCCTCATTGTTGCCGCTAATGAAAGGAACACTTTCTAACCTAGAACAAGTAGGCTTACCCCAAGCCTTAACAGGTCCAATAGCTCGTGGGGATGTACAAGTGGTTCAAGGCCACCTAGATCAGTTGCCGCCAAAGTTGATAGAGGTGTATAAAGGGTTAGGCTTAAAAGCTTTAGATTTAGGGGAAAGCAAGAGGGCGATTCAGGGATTTACCTACCCTTCGGAAGAGTTAAACAGGTTGAAATCGTTACTCAGTGCAAGATAATCAGAAACTATATGGTTAAAGAAAGGTGGAGTAAGACATGAAGAGAACTTCGCGAATTTCTGAGCTGCGCGAGATCATATCCTCGGAAAAAAAACGGGGACGAAAAATTGCCTTAGTTCCAACTATGGGTTTTTTGCATCGAGGGCATCTATCATTAATTGAGCAAGCCAAGCAAACGGATGCCTTTGTGGTGTTGAGCATTTTCGTAAATCCATTACAATTTGGACCCAATGAAGACCTGTCACGTTATCCAAGGGATTTAGAGCGGGATGCCCATTTGGTGGAGGAGGCAGGAGTAGATGTAGTTTTCCATCCCAGCGTTGAGGAAATGTATCCTCGGCCGATGCTCACCTTCGTTGAGGTAGGTGAATTAGATAGGGTGTTGTGTGGTTCTTCTCGTCCAGGGCATTTCCGTGGAGTAGCAACTGTGGTAAGCAAGCTATTTAATATTGTTCAACCCGACATGGCTTTTTTTGGCCAGAAAGATTATCAACAGTATCTGATCATTGAGCGTATGGTGAAGGATTTGAGTCTTCCCATTGAGATTTGCCCTGTTCCCATTATTAGGGAAGAAGATGGGTTGGCTATGAGCTCACGCAATATCTATTTAACTGCGGAACAACGTCTGGAAGCCTTAGTTTTGTCTAAGAGTCTCAATGAAGCAGAGCGTAGTATACATGGGGGGCAACGATCAGCTAGGGAGATTGAACGGCAGATAAGAGAAAAGATTACTCTAGAGAGTCATGGAGTTATTGACTATGTAGAAGTTAGAGATGCAGGTAGCTTATCTGATGTAACGGATATCCAGAGCCCCGTACTATTAGCTCTAGCCGTTAAATTTGGGACGACCCGTTTAATTGATAATAAAGTCGTGGAGGTTGAGCAAAATGTTTAGAACGATGATGAAATCAAAAATTCATAAAGCCGTCGTAACAGAAGCAAATCTTCAGTATGTCGGAAGTATAACGATTGACGTCGCTTTGATGGAGGCAGCAGATCTTCTAACCAATGAAAAGGTTCAGGTTGTGAACAATAACAATGGGGCTAGACTTGAAACCTATGTTATTCCGGGAGAGAGAGATTCTGGGGTCATTTGTCTAAATGGAGCAGCTGCCCGTCATGTACAAGTGGGTGACCAAGTGATTATTATTTCATATGCGGTGCTTAGTGACGAACAGGCCCGCATCTATACTCCTAAAGTCGTGTTTGTCGACTCTAAAAACTGTGAAACTAAGATATCAACGGAAGAAATTCATGGACAGGAAGCTTGATAAAGAAAACTTGGCTGGCGCCCACACACACACGAAGACACTGTCTTCGCACGTATTAGACCCTCTTGCAGACACTGTCTTCGCACATATTAGCCTTCTTGCAGTATATAACGAAAGTTTATACTTTCTGCCCTGATAGTACAAAATAAGGTTTTAAGAACTACTCCACAATGGATTATGCCACTTCAGAGAGGATGGACATTTTAATGAAGCATACCATTAGCCAAGACGAATTTCAGACGTTAGCTTCAGAAATTAAACTGCTAAAGAAAGAACGCAAAGCAGTTATCTTAGCTCACTATTACCAAAGACCTGAAGTTCAGGATATTGCCGATTTTGTCGGAGATTCCCTGCAGCTGAGTCAACAAGCGGCCAATACGGATGCAGAAGTCATTGTGTTTTGCGGCGTCCATTTTATGGCGGAAAGTGCAGCTATCCTATCACCGGATAAGGTTGTAGTATTGCCTGATCATAACGCGGGTTGCCCGATGGCGGACATGGTAGATGCCGATGGCTTACGGGCCTATAAAAAGCGGGTTCCTGGGGTTAAGGTAGTTTGTTATGTTAATTCCTCGGCAGAAGTTAAAGCGGAGAGCGATATCTGCTGCACTTCCTCCAATGCAGTAAAAGTAGTGCAGTCTTTAGCGGGAGACAACATTCTTTTTATCCCTGACGAAAATCTTGGCCGTTACGCAGCGAAACTACTTGGTCGATCACTTCAGTTCTGGCCGGGGTACTGCAAAACCCATGACCGATTGACTAAAGAGGATATTCATAAGGCTAAAGAAGAGCACCCACTAGCTAAAGTCATCGTGCACCCGGAATGCCGAGAAGACATATGCCAAGAGGCGGATTATGTCGGTTCCACCGCAGGATTAATCAACTTTTCCCAGAGTTCTGACGCCCAGGAATTTATTGTGGGAACGGAGTCGGGGATCTTACATCGACTCCATCAGGTTTGCCCAGAGAAAAAATTCTATCTTGCGTCAGAACGATTAGTTTGTCCAAATATGAAACTGACGACCTTAGAAAAGGTAAAAGCCGCACTTAAAACCCTTTCACCACGTGTTACAGTGAACGAGGAGATACGAGTCAGAGCCAAAGCTACACTAGAGCGAATGCTGGCTTTATAACCAGCAGTAGAGCAGGGGATGGGCATATTGAGACGATATTTATACCCTTGGACTAAATCAGAGGTTAAGGTCTTTGATTCGGACGTACTTGTGTTGGGAAGCGGTATTGCAGGTTTATACACAGCAATCAAATCTAGTGAGGGATGTAAGGTCACTATTTTAACAAAGAAAACCATTGAAGAAAGTAATACCGAGCATGCCCAGGGGGGAATTGCAGCCGCTATTGACGAAGCAGATTCCCCGGCCTTGCATTTACAAGATACCCTACGGGCAGGAGCAGGGCTTTGCGATCCTTTGTCAGTAAAAATTTTGGTTGAAGATGGACCAAACTGCGTAGAAGAATTAATGGGTATGGGTGCTCAATTTGACTACCATAATGGAGTGCTTGCTCTTACCCGGGAAGGCGCACATAGTCAGAGGAGAATACTACACGCACTAGGGGATGCCACAGGGTGGGAAGTTGAACGGGCCTTGGTCGCCAAAGTTAAGGCATGTCCTAACGTTTCCACTTTAGAAGAACGTTTCGTGGTTGATCTGTTAGAAAATGATAAAGGGGAAATATTGGGAGCCTTAGTCCTTAATGCTCAGACAGGAGATTTTGAAGGGCATTTGGCGAAGGCAGTAATTTTAGCCACTGGAGGGTTAGGACAAGTTTATTGTTTCACGACAAATCCTGGTGTTGCTACGGGTGATGGAATGGCTGTAGCTTGGCGTGCAGGGGCAGAATTGATGGATATGGAATTTGTTCAATTTCATCCTACGGCCCTGTTAATCCCTAATGCACCGCGTTTTCTCATTTCGGAAGCCGTGCGTGGCGAAGGTGCCCATTTGATTAATTCCGCAGGTATACGCTTCATGGAAGATATGCCTGACAAAGAGCTCGCTCCCCGGGATATTGTCGCCCGGGCAATTTGGCTGGAAATGAATCAAGGCCCAGTTTTTTTGGATTTTCGGCCTATCGGAGAGAAGCGGATCCTAGAGAGGTTCCCAACCATATACCAAACCTGTTTAAAATTTGGGGTGGATGTACTAACTATGCCGTTACCCGTTGCGCCGGCTGCTCATTATATGATGGGTGGGATTGCGACGAACACATATGGAGAAACAAGCCTGCCTCATCTATATGCAGCAGGAGAATGTGCTTGTAACGGGGTCCACGGCGCAAATCGGTTAGCAAGTAACTCTTTGCTGGATGGATTAGTTTTCGGAGCACGAATAGCGGAAAAAATCAAAGCTAGGGTCCAAGGTATACGCCCTACATGGGAGGAAGTTCGTAGTCCTGAATTAAGTCTAAATCGAACAGAAACTGGTATAGGTGAAGCGGTGAAACAGTCCGATAAACAAGACTTAAGGACACGGATTCAAGATTTGATGTGGAATAGAGTGGGAATCTTGAGAAATGAGACAGGACTCAGAGAAGCCGCTGAGTTATTGCTGGATTGGGATCGAGAACTCTTGTCAATATCCTCAGTAAATGAATTCGAAACAGCTAATATATTAGCTGTTGGATCAGCCATCGCCAAAGCTGCTCTAGATCGCAAAGAGAGTCGAGGCGGTCATTTCCGATCGGATTACCCTTCGCGGCTTGACGAATCTTGGCAAAAGCACTCTCTTCAACATAAGGAGGAAAATGATGTACTCTACGTTCCAGTTTCAAGAGTTGATTGATCGGGCATTGCAGGAAGATATCGGTACGGGGGACCTGAGCACAAGGATCTTCCCAGAAGACTTGAGCAGCTTTGCAAAACTTTATGCCAAAGAAGAAGGTGTAGTGGCAGGGTTGTCACTTGTTGAACAAGTGTTTCAGAGTGTAGATCCACGAATTAAGGTCCATATATTGTTGAAGGATGGAGAAAAGGTGAATGTCGGAGACGTTGTGATAGAGCTGGAAGGTCCCCTAAGCAGTATTTTGCAGGCCGAGCGAACAGCGTTAAATTTTTTACAGCATCTCTCAGGAATCGCTACGGCAACAAATCGTGCAGTTGATCAGGTTGCAGGACTTTCAACGAGGATTGTGGATACCAGGAAAACACTTCCAGGATGGCGCTCTTTACAGAAATATGCCGTCAGAGTTGGTGGTGGACAGAACCATCGATTTGGCCTCTACGATGCCGTGATGTTAAAGGATAACCATCTTGCCGCAGTGGGCGGATTATCAGAAGCGGTACAAAGGACAAGGGATCAAATCGGGCATATGATTAAGATCGAGGTTGAGTGTGAAACTATCGAACAGGTCAAAGAAGCGGTAGCTTGCGGCGTTGATGTGATTATGTTAGATAATATGGGAATAGAAGAAATGCGACAGGCAGTTCTTTATATTAATCAACGGGCAATCGTTGAAGCATCAGGTGGGATTCGGGAGCAACACCTTCGTCAGGTAGCTGAGACAGGGGTTGATTTAATTTCAATAGGCGCCTTGACCCATTCCGTTAAGGCCATGGATTTTAGTCTTGACCTAGGTGAGATTAAAGCTACAACTAGGGCGAATTGGGAAAAAGGAATCACTTAATCAAAAGGGGCGTTCTTATGATTCTATTATTTGATGTGGGTAATACAAATATTGTTTTAGGGGTTTATGATGAGAGAACATTGACTCATCACTGGAGGGTATCTACGGAGAAGTCTCGTACTACGGATGAGTATGCAGTCGTTATTAAAAACTTATTTGATTTAAGTAGTCTAACATTTCAAGAAATCAAAGCTGTTGTGATTTCATCGGTAGTCCCACCGGTAATGCCTACCTTAGAAGCTCTTGCTCGAAGGTATTTTGGTGTAGAACCTCTTGTTGTAGGACCTGGCGTAAAGACCGGAATGCCCATTATCTATGATAATCCTAGAGAGGTTGGGGCCGATCGTATTGTGAATGCAGTAGCGGCATATACTAAATATGGAGGGCCGCTAGTCATTGTGGACTTTGGGACTGCAACGACATTCTGTGTAATATCAAAGCGTGGAGAATACCTAGGGGGGGCTATTGCTCCCGGAATCGGAATCTCGACTGAAGCCCTGTTTCAGAGGGCATCAAAACTACCTCGCATAGAGATGGTTAAACCCATGTCGGTTATCGCGAAAAATACGGTAGCTGGAATGCAATCCGGGATATACTATGGGTTCACGGGACAAGTTGATGGGATTGTTAAACGTATGAAAGGGGAATTGGGACCGGAGACCAAAGTAGTCGCCACGGGTGGATTAGCTAAATTAATTTCTCAAGAATCGGAAATGATAGAAACCGTTGATCCTTTTTTAACCCTGGAGGGACTTTTATTAATCTATGAACGTAACAGGAAATAGTAACTAAGAGGAATAAGAACATGAAGTTAGGACATTATGAACTTGGAGTCCCGGTGTTTCTAGCACCTTTGGCCGGGGTAACGGATAAAGCATTTCGTGAGACTGTCCGTTCAGTGGGTGGAGAGTATGTTTGGACGGAAATGATCAGTGATAAAGCATTGACTTATCAAAACTCGAGAACGTTGAAAATGTTAGACTTAAGTGGAGAAGCTGAACCAAGAATTGTCCAATTGTTTGGTTCGGATCCGGAGACAATGGCTCGCGCGGCTCTATTAGCTATAGAAGCTAGTGCCAACATTATTGATATTAATATGGGATGTCCCGCCCAAAAAATTATTAAAAATAATGAAGGCTCGGCACTGCTTAAGGATCTTCCCCGAGCGCAAGCTATTGCTTCGGCGGTGGTCAAGGCTGTTAATGTACCGGTAACAGTGAAAATTCGTCTTGGTTGGAATGACCAAGAGATCGTGGCCCTTGAACTGGCAAAGGGGTTAGAGGCTGTAGGTGTCCAAATGATCACAGTTCATGCCAGAACCCGTGAACAATTCTACAGTGGCCAAGCCAACTGGGAATGGATTCGGCGGGTAAAGGAGTCTGTTAATATTCCGGTTATCGGAAATGGAGACGTTTGTAAACCCGATGATGCTGCGAGACTAATCGAGCAAACAAGGTGTGACGGGGTCATGATAGGACGGGGTGCATTAGGAAATCCTTGGCTTATTCCGCGTGTTCAATCCTTCCTAAAGCATGGTATTATATTGCCTGAACCGTCAATTGAAGAACGAATACGAGTTGCGTTAGAGCATTTCGACCGTGTGTTGCGTTATAAAGGCGAGAGGATCGGTCTTAACGAAATGAGGAAGCATGCTGTTTGGTATATTAAAGGGGTTAGGAAGGCAGCACTAATCCGTGATGAGATTATGCAAACGAGATCGGCTGAGGAAATGCGAGTGGTCCTAAATCGAATCCTTGAGTAGAATGGGGTATTATGCTGAAAAAACTGATTATTTTATGAAGTAAGGCGTTCGAGAAAAGGGCTGTATCCTTGACAATAATTTGCAAGGTCCTTATAATAACGAGTAATGTAAACAAGGAATCTTAAGTAGTACCTTGTTTTAAAGGAATTACGCATATAAGGCTTTTAATAAAGCACGCAGACGTTGATTATAGAAGCTCAGTGCGTAGGATGAGAAAAGGGAGCGAGGAAAATATGGCTGAAAAAGAAGTTATTCTAACATTAGAAGGCCTTAAGAAACTTGAGGAAGAGTTGGAACTATCTAAAACTGTGAAGCGACGCGAAGTTGCCACACGTATTAAACAGGCCATTGACTTTGGAGATATTAGCGAGAACTCGGAGTATGATGATGCTAAGAATGACCAGGCTTTTATCGAAGGTCGGATTATTACTCTTGAAAAAATGCTTAGAAATGCCCGAATCATCGATGAGCTCGAAGGAACCGATGTCGTGGCAATAGGGACAAAAGTCCGCTTAAAAGATTTAGACTTTGGTGACGAAGAGGAATATTTTATTGTCGGTTCTGCTGAGGCAGATCCAGGGACCAATAAAATCTCCAATGAATCCCCTGTCGGAAAAGCGGTCCTAGGTCAATCTAAAGGGTCTATCGTTGAAGTAAACGTTCCTGCAGGTATCTTACATTATCAGATTCTAGATATTAAGTAAGGGACCAATCACCCCAAGGTTCATGAATTCGATTTAGACCATTAGGGTGTCTTTGAGAGTGCAGTGTTCTGTGACTGGTTTGGCCACGTACAGATGCTGCACTTTGTTTTATTCATTTACCAGGCAAAATATGGTTTGATTTTTGCGGCTATTGTTGATAAAATACATAATTTGAAGGTAATAATCTAATATATAGTTTTTCACTGTTTAATGAGGTCTAAGTTTGGAAAAATTGATAATAAGCAATTATATGGAGGAATAAAGATGGATAATACCAATGACCTCTGGCGAATTCGCTTAGAAAAGCTTGATATGCTTCGCCAAGCAGATATCGAACCCTATGCGGATCGCTATGTTCGGACACATAAAACCTCTGACATCTTGGGGCAGTTTGAAGTGTTAGAGGGCCAAGAAGTAAGTATTGCTGGGCGGATCATGAGCAAGCGCGATCAGGGAAAAGTTATTTTTACACATATTCAAGATTTGAATGGTCGTATTCAAATCTATATCCGCATGGATGAATTAGGTCAGGTGATGTTTGATTTAATCTCGAAGTTTGATGTGGGAGATATAGTTGGGGTAAGAGGAAAAGTATTTCGAACAAAACGAGGGGAAATATCAATTCATGCACGTGAAGTTTCATTACTATCCAAAGCAATGCGCCCGCTTCCGGAAAAGTTTCATGGACTGACGAATGTAGAAACACGCTATCGCAAGCGGTATTTGGATTTAGTTATGAACCCCGATGTTCGTCAAGTGTTTGTAACACGCAGTAAAATCATTCGTTTTATGAGGGAGTTCTTAGAAGAACGAGAATTCCTTGAAGTAGAGACACCGACGTTACATACTATTCCTGGTGGAGCGGCAGCACGTCCATTTATCACACATCACAATGCTTTAGACATAGATCTTTATTTGAGGATTGCACTCGAACTACCGTTGAAACGATTAATTGTCGGTGGGCTTGAAAGGGTTTTTGAAATTGGCCGGACTTTCAGGAATGAGGGAATTTCAATCAAGCACAATCCTGAGTTTACGATGATGGAACTCTATCAGGCTTTTGCAAATTACGAAGATATTATGGAATTAACTGAAGAGATGATTGCCCATATTGTGCATAAAATACATGGAACTCTGGAAATTACTTACCAGGGACAACCTATTCAATTTAAGACTCCATGGCGTAGGCTTTCAATGCTTGACGGTATTTTAGAGTACTCGGGAGTTGATTTTAGGGAGATTGCGACGGATGAACAAGCTCAACTTATTGCTCAAGAGAAGGGCTTACATGTGGAAGCGGGTTCGTCTCGTGGTAAAATTATTAACGAGTTCTTTGAAGCATACGTTGAGCCAAAACTAATCCAACCGACATTTATAATTGGACATCCTGTAGAGATATCCCCATTAGCTAAGCGTAACGCTAAGCAACCTGAATATACGGATCGTTTTGAAGCCTTTATATATGGACGTGAACTTGCCAATGCCTTCTCTGAATTAAATGATCCTATTGACCAGCGACAACGATTTGAAGCGCAGGCAGCTGAACGAGCTAAAGGAGATGATGAGGCTCATATTATGGACGAGGATTTCGTCCAGGCCTTAGAATACGGTCTTCCGCCTACGGGTGGGCTAGGAATTGGGATAGACCGTTTGGTTATGTTATTAACGGATTCAGCCTCAATTCGAGATGTCATCCTCTTCCCAACAATGCGCCCTAGAGATGAAAATGTCCTAGACGAGGATATTGAAGAATAATCTTTGATAATTTTAACTAAGTTGTCCGGCTAAGTGCTGGGCAGCTTTTTTATTGCCTCTTACAACTCCTATATAAAAGAGTGGGTTCTTGTCAGAAACTTTCGGAAGAGTTACATAAAAACCGTAAGGTAACACAAAATACAACGTGTAAACAAGATAAACATAGTATTGGGAAGGAAATTTATTATTTTTGGGCACAATAGTATTAATATGGACCCAAATGACATTTGAGGAGGAGTATATGGTTATGGTATAGTAATATTTGTTCGCTTGAGAAAATACTCGGGAATATGTGCGAACAGAATGTTGGCCCTTAATTAACCGAATGGAAAAAATATAAATTAGTATTGACAACAGCTGTTATAAATGCTAAGATATAACTCGGTCCTACAAGGGATTCAACAACAAAATGGTCTTTGAAAACTAAACAACAAGGACAGCCAATGAGAGAAACTCGCAAGAGTTTCAAAATAAATCATGAGTCAATCATCTTCTTCTAGAAGAAGTGAAATAACTTTTTTTGGAGAGTTTGATCCTGGCTCAGGACGAACGCTGGCGGCGTGCCTAACAC